>JBNKZT010000517.1:0-3549 GCA_050301775.1 Promineifilaceae bacterium (SeqCode) | reverse complement strand
GAGTCTACCGCTGCTTGTAACTGCGAACTGCGGGCAAAGGTAAAGCCGGTATCAATCGCAATGCCGGCAAAGGCCAGCAGTCCAACCAGGGCAAAGACGATGAGGACAATACTTTGGCCTTTTTCGTCTTGTTTGTGTTGATTAAAAACCTTCTTGATGCGTCCTGTATTATTCATTTCCTAAGCCTCTAGCTGTTGAAAACAGCATATACATTATTGTCATCTAAACCATAGCTCGTTATCAATGGGAAATATGTTTACCTGTTTCCATTGAAAAGATGGCGATCTATGGTGTTGTTTGTATTTCCTGACCGCAGGATTCATCTAGCCGGATGAATTCAGCAAGAACCCAACCCTGGCTTGTGTTGAATCCTACGATGCGAAAGACGGCAAACCCGCTGATATGTACTGTGCTGCCAACCTCATTATCGTATAAAACGACTCGAAGTGTACGTTCGCGATCCACATGTTCCTCTAGAATGTCGTTTACCGAACTGGTCGTTCCTGTACTTTCAGCGACCCAGTCACCAATGTTCATTGTTTCATCGGTTGGATCGCCTGCTTCATAAAAACCATACGTTGGATAATCTGTACTATCACCGGACCAGCTCAAGCTGTGCTGCAAAGCCGCGACATCAACATTGGTATCTCTCCAAGCCAGCCAACGTAAGGTGGAAGCAGGATCTAATTTGAAAAGATAACCCTCTTGAGCACTGCGTAACGGGCTGTCATCTTGATGGTTGACGAAAAAATTGTAATTAGGCGCCGGATTGGGATATGTAAAATCGATGGCTGCTGGAAAGACGTTTGCCCCTGTGCCACCTGGCGCACTAACAGAGCGGAAGTTGACCTCATCGACGCCAATGGGGAAGGCATCACACCCTTTGGTGGGTTCCAAATTGAGGCCGGTGACGCGCATGACGGTTAAAGCCTGTACGGAGCTGAAATTGGCTAACGCCGGAAAGGCATCCAAGCCGATGATGGATGGAACATCGTGCAGAATATAGGTTCCGATGAAGCGCAAATCTTGTAGGTCAGCGGCAGAGGCGGTTCCGGCCACTTCGTTTTTTTGTAATTCTTCCCAGATAGAGTCTCTGATGTTGGCGGCAACCACATTGCTAAATAATTGTGTATTGGAGATGCCATAGACATGATCAAATGTGTAATCAGTGGGATCGATGCCGTCCCCATTGGCATTAACCTGGCCATGAATTGTCCAGATATCCCAACTGTTTTCACTGACATCCAGGGTTTGGGTAATGGTGTTGAGGGCTACAAGGACGATACCTTCATCTTCACCGCCATTGGCACCAAAGCGGGTGGCGGTCCGGGCGGCATTGCTGACGCGGTTTTGGGTGATAACGAGCTGGCTCAGTTCAACAATACCGGCCAGTAAGATAACGAGGATGGGCAAAAACAGCGCAACTTCAACCAGACTTTGTCCGTTTTGTTTTATCTGTTTTGTTGCTGCCTTTTTTGTCATTTGTCTTCTCCTGCTCAAACCTGATGGAGTCATACGATTGTCATTTTTATGTGGTTTGGTTGATTTCTAATATTTCGCCTGAGGTGGCATCGAGGCTGAGGGTCATGGTGCGCAGACTTTGGGTGGCGGCGAGTTGGATGTGCCACAGGATACGGCCGTTACCCGCATCCGTCGTTAAAGTCATCGTTAAAGCCGTGACTCCTTCTTCATTGATGAAAGCTGAGCCGCCTTCTTGCAGCAGCCGGTCAACGGCATCCGAACTATCCAGATTCCAGCCGCTTGCATCAAACAACTGGGTGGGTGATTCCATCGCCCCTTGCATAATCAGGCTGGCTTCATTATCGACGACAGAGATTAAGGCCATACTTGCGGTGGCCGGCGAATAAAAGGTAAAGCCCCAGGTCGCTTCTCCCTGGCGTAACTCTTTTTCGGTTGCCCCTTGCGGCCAGGTGGCTGTGGCGTTGAGGAGGGCGGCGTCTGATTGCCAGGCAACGGCCGTACGCTGAGCGGCTACAAACGCAATCTTGGCCGACTGCCCTTCAACAACTGGTGTTGGTTCCACCTTGTCGGCGTAAGAAGCTACTTCGGTTGCTGTATTGGCCGGTACGGCGGCCACACCCGGCTTGTCCGCACGGAACCAAAACATCAACGCCAACGCCGCCACTATTACCAGCAGCAGCGCCAACATAATCCCTAAAATCCATTCTAATCGATTCATATTACAGTCCGTTTTTACCTAAACACAACCGGTAAAAATAGATTAGGTTTTGTTCTTAGCAGGTAAATATGACGTTTGTTCGTAGTCCCCTGCTCATAAGCCAGATACATCCACCAATTATTTTGTACACTAAGGTTGGGGTTTAATGATCGGTAATTTTCCGTTGTTGCCTTATCACGCAGACCTTCACTCCAACCGGAACAACTGTCTACACCCCAAACGATTTCGTTGTCACCTGGAAAATCTGTACTCGTTCCATGATAATAAGCAACTGCGCAGTTGCCCCATTGCACAATGTCAGACACAAGGTTTAATGGGTCGGCACCATTGGCGCCGGCAATCTGGCTATTAAGCGCATTAGTCGTGGCCTGCCAACTACTGGCATTGGTACAGTTTGCGGCGCATTGCGTGTGACGAATATATTGTTCACCAAAACTGACAAATTCTGTATAAACGACTTGTAATGAGTCGCCTACAAGGGTGATTTCCGGTTCGCGGGCATCATCAACGGTTGATATTATAACAGGCGAACTCCAATTCATGCTGCCGCTAGACTCCGTTCCTCGCGAATATACGATATGTCCTTGGTTGGCAAAATTATATGTTTCTTGCCAGACCAGGTGAATGACACCAGTCAGGTCTTCAACTACCATTGAAGGGAATTGTGAAGTCCAACTATAATTGTAAACGGCATTCTTGAGAACAGTGAAGTTACTGCCGCCGTCTTTAGAGCGAATATGGTAGATATGAGGGTCAGGGAGGGAACTGTTACCCTCGCCCCAAACAATATCAATGCGATTATTGCCGCTGGCCACAATGAATGGATTGCTGACACCTGTATATAGTGGATCGATAGGCGTTACAATGACTTTATACTTACCGGCCCAGGAACCAGCATTTTTACTGCCTTCATTGGTGTAAACCAATCCTGTGTTCTCCTGCCAGGTGACGTGCGCAACGCCGTTAGCATCATAATCAAGTTGTACTTGGCGTGATTTTTCTGCACTGCTACGAATGACTACCGGTGCCGACCATGTTTTCCCGTTGTCCAATGAACGACGGTAGTAGGGATCATTATCTCCATCGGTGGTGGACATGCGGCGGTTATAAACAATCATGACCGTTTTTCCATCGGGAGAACCACTGACAACAGGGATGGTTGCGCCATTAGGTGCGTTCGAATCATCGGTGATAGGGATGACCGTTTCCCATTTAGGGCTGAGATCAGGTGCGGCAACGGCCGTTTCCTCGTCCGCCACTAATCCGACACAAATTACCACCAAGGCCAGTAGCAAAATACTCCAGGCCAGAAACTTCTGTTTAGAGTTATTATTCATATGATTTCCCGT
>JBNKZT010000516.1:0-3552 GCA_050301775.1 Promineifilaceae bacterium (SeqCode) | reverse complement strand
GTTCATTTACTTTGTTCAAATCGACGATGATGGCGGGCTGTGCCAGACGGAAATTCATGACCGGGATGAGGCTTTGTCCGCCGGCCAGGAGCTTGGCATCATAGCCATGCTGGGTCATAATGTCCAAAGCCTCCGTTAAGGTGGAAGGGGCAATATATTTGAAGGGGGCTGGTTTCATAGGCTGTCCCTTATGAAGATTGGCCACGAATCAGACGAATTCGCGAGGATGAATACGGCGCCTCAATGAGGCATATATTTGAGAAATGATTAGGTAGGGTATCTGAGAGGATTATAGCATAAAACGCCTCTTTATTGGGTTGACGGTTTTCGATTTTGGATACAAGAGTTTTGAACTTTCTAGTTGGAATCGTTTTGGTCAATGTTGAGTAATTTAATAACCCCACGTGTACAGCAATGGTTGCGCAACGGCCGTTCCGCCCGCATCCTTCATCTGTTTGACGAGGTGTGTAATCTGGTCAATGACAAAAATGACGTACTTTCGCTGGTCTCGCCTCAAGTTGGGCCAGGACCGTTTACCCTGGTTCTGGATGGCGATTTCACCGCTGGGCTGGCGTTGGATCAGCCCATTTCTGTTGATAATACGCGGCAAACGTTGACGATTGGCTCGTTGATTGTTGATTTTGGGGGAACGGCCGTTTGGCAGCCAAAACCCGATTGGAAACAGTTGCAAAACGTGGATGTCACTGATTGGCCCCCGCCAGCTAAATTATCGCCCGATATGAATGATTATTTATTGCAAGTGATTGACGGAATCGCTCAAAATGACATGGCTGCATGTCGAGCCGGGGTTTATGGTCTGGCGGGGCGCGGGGGTGGCCTCACACCTACTGGTGATGATGTGTTGTTGGGCGTTATGTATGGCTTGTGGGTCTGGTATCCGCGCCGAGACTGGCTGGAGATGATTGTGGAAACGGCCGTTTCCCGCACAACAACCCTTTCCGCCAACTTCATCCGCGCCGCCGCCGCTGGGGAAGCTGTCTGGCAATGGCATGAGATGGTAAACGGCCGTGCCGATGCCATTGCCAAAATCCTGGCCATCGGCCATACCTCCGGGGCTGACGCCTGGACGGGATTTGGACGCACCTACATGGCCCTACACCCAAATCGAGGAGTTAACATATGAAGATTTTGGTAGCGGGCGCCGGCGGTAAGACGGGGCAGGCGGTTATGAAAGCATTGGTGGGGCGGGGGGTGGGAGTACGGCCGTTTCTAAGACGTAACATTCCCATTCCCAATACAACTGAGTCAGTAATTGGCGACATGACCAATCCGGCCGATTGGGGACGCGCCATGAATGGGATAGACAAGGTGTATCACATCTGCCCGAACATGCATCCAGATGAGGTGGAGATCGGCCGAATGGCGATTGACGCCGCTTGTAAGGCGGATGTAACCCATTTTGTTTACCACTCTGTCTTGCATCCGCAAATCGAAGCCATGCCCCACCATTGGCGCAAAATGGGCGTTGAAGAAGCGCTTTTGGAAAGTGGGTTGCCTTTCACCATTTTGCAGCCCACTGCCTACATGCAAAACATTCGGGGAAATTGGGAATCGATCATCCAAACGGGGGAATTTATGATACCCTATCCCATAACAACCCAGATTAGTTTGGTTGATTTGGAGGATGTGGCCGAAGTGGCAGCGATGGTTTTGACGGAAACCAGACATATCGGAGCACTATACGAGTTAGTGGGGACACTTCCCTTATCGCAGGTTGAAACGGCACGACAATTGGGGAAAGTGAACGGCCGTGCCATCATCGCCTATGAGATCGATTTACAAACATGGCAGGAAAACGCGCAATCGGCCGGTGTGCCGCTGCATGCCATTGAAACGCTGCTGAAAATGTTTCGCCATTATGCCGCGCACGGATTAGCGGGAAATCCCAACATTTTGCATTGTTTGTTACAGCGCGAACCAACTTCATTGGCCGACTGTGTAAAACATTGGTAAAAGGGGAGTCGACCCATGCACAAAGTCAGCATCATTGGCAAAGCTCAACTACCGGTCAGGAAAAAATACGAAGAAACCTTGCGTGAACTTGGAGCCAGGGTAACGCGAGCCGCATTAAACGATGCCGGTTTGGAACGCGTGGACGCACTTTATTTGGGGAATATGCTCAGCGATGAATTACAGTCGCAAAAACATGTGGCCGCATTGGTGGCCGATGAAGCAGGATTGACTGGTGTTGAAGCTATCCAGATACGGGCGACAACGGCCAGCGGTGCGGCCGCCCTGCGCGTGGCTTTTTTGGCGGTGGCGAGCGGGATGGTGGAAACGGCCGTTGCCGTTGGCGTCGAAAAAATGAGTGATCAAGGCACGATCCTGGCGTTAACCAAAGCGTTAGATGCGGAACGGGAAGTCCGTGACGGAGCCACTTTAATCAGCCAAAACGCCCTGGCAATGGCTCTTTACGCTGACCGGTACCAGACACCCGTTGACGCATTCGCCAACTTCGCCGTGAACGCGCATCGCAACGCGCGACATAACCCTAACGCCTTGTTTCAAGAGAAGATCGTGACGGCTGAAACAGTTCTGTCGTCGCGTTTCATTGTTTCGCCCATCCGCCTGTATGATTGCGCGCCGATTTGTGATGGCGCTGCGGCCATCGTCTTAACCAACTCCCAAAATGCACGAAAATACGCGCAAACCCCTATTCACATCCTGGCCTCAACCGCTGCCACCGACCGTTTTCGCATGTCTGACCGCCAAGACCCCCTCCGCTTGCTGGCATCTGAGCTGTCGGCGCAAAAAGCATTCCAACAGGCAAATGTACAACCAAAGGATATTGATTTATTCGAGCTGCACGATGCCTTTTCCATCATGTCCTGCCTTCAATTAGAAGCTGTCGGTTTTGCCCTTCCGGGCATAGGGTGGCGTTTGGCGGCTGAAAATCAAATCGCACTGGATGGATCCATCCCCATAGCAACGATGGGTGGATTAAAGGCACGCGGTCATCCCATTGGCGCGACAGCTCTCTATCAAACTTGTGAAATCATTCAGCAGTTAACAGGGCAAGCCGGTTCCAACCAACTAGCAAACCCCCGAATTGGCATGATTCAAAGTATTGGCGGCGCTGGAACGGCCGTGTTTACGCATATCTTGAGCGTATGAGGGTTGTCAAACAAACCGTCATTTACCATAGTTTATCCAAATGCTTTTCTCAATGTAACAGACAATAAACACAAGAGTGCATTTGAGTATCGACCTGCTAATATTGAAGCGGGTCAAACAGAAATTTCAAATCGCTTTTCCGGTATTTGAATGTTTTGAATGTAACGAAGGTAAATGAGTGTTATACTTATTATATTAATTGTGAGTTTCCAGACATCAAAGCAAGGGTTAGGCGACTTCTGAAAAATGATTGAGGGGGATTTTATCATTTTTCGGAAGTTGCTGGAGGCATTTTGGGATTGAATGCTTATTTATATTTCCGAAAATGCCCTAACCTGGATAAACCAGAAAAGATTCTGACACGAATTTCACGAATGAAGAAAAAATTAGCGTAATTCGTGAAATTCGTGTCGAAAA
>JBNKZT010000515.1:0-3559 GCA_050301775.1 Promineifilaceae bacterium (SeqCode) | reverse complement strand
GATTGATAAATGCCATGCAATCTCCACTATTCACATCTGATTATAATAGTCTGTTATATATTATAACCGGACAGTTAATTGATAACAAGCTGGAAGAAAAAGAGCTAAAAAATCAAATCTCTCATAGTCCTGCCGGACTGCACCAATTCGCTAAAAGGGAAGCGCTTACGGCCGTCCAGTTTCGCCCACAACTCGCGGACATCTTCTGGATGCGACCGGCACTTGCCCCGGCTGAGGTCAGTATTAAACAAGCTGCCTTCCATGAACAGCGTTAATGCGGCCTGGATGTTCCGCGGCGAGCAGATAGGGAAGGGAGTGTTACCCTGGCAGATGCCACCGTGAGTATGCACGTTGGGGCAGGGGGCGTGATAGAGGCGCTCATGTTCATTTGCCGGCCCCTTCGACAGGCTCAGGGCAGGCTGTTTTTTAACGGCGAACACATGATAGGACGTCCCATAACCAACAAAAACAAAGGGTGGCATGGGTACGTAATAGCTGCGCTCTTCTAGGCGGTTCGTAGAATCGCATTGGAGTTTCCATTGCCGCGCTGGGACATAGATGCCCAACATTGCCTGATTAGCTTTTTGCTTCCAGAACAGAGTATTAGGTGGCAGCAGGCCGCTGCTCAACTGAACGTCGGTGCAGGCGCTGACGACATCATGAACCGAAACTGGGTAAGTGGCCAGACGGCCGTCATCTTCCCAACGGGACATCAAAACGGCGGTGTTGTAGAAATCCAACCGCAATCGCGGCCACGGTTGGGTTGTAGAATCGGGTTGTGGATTCATCGTATCTTCCCCTGGTATTCATTTTGTCTCAGCGGGACAGGTTAAGGTTTGCTGGTAAGCATCTAGCAGGACTCTCCGTACGGCCGTGAGCTTAAAGCCAATCTCTTCAGGGGTGTTGTTCTGCCAGTCGAGTAACCGGTGGATGCGGTCCAGGATGGGTTTCGCTTTCTGCCATTCTGCTGCTAACCATTCCACGTCCTCCCGATTCCACGGCGGATAACCGCCCCCTTCTGTCAAGCTCAACTCTCCAACGTCTAACCAAGAATTGCCAGTGCTGTGGTCTAACATCTCTATCAAGTCAGGTAGGGCCTCGAGCGGCTCCGGCAGTTCCATACTTCGGCTCCGCTCAGCACAAATCTGGCGCAAGGTTTTTATCAAGCGACGAGGCTCCAGATAACGAGGTGTTAAATGATCGGGATACAAGTCCTCAAACTCATCACGCCCGTAAGGACTGTCTTCGTCACGGCGTGAATAGCGCATGTGGAGCAAATAGGAGGCTGGCTCCTTCAGATCATGCCACTCGTCATACCATTCGTCGTAACCCATGGGGATGACGGGGATTTCCCACAATCGCCATTCGACCATCTCTAGAGCCTCCTCTGACCCTGCCGAAGGGTCCACGTCCCAGATGTCGTCATGGACGGGAAACAGGGTGCTCACCCGGCCCAAGAATCGTTCGACGGCCGTAGCAATTTCTGTTTCGTCCTCCCAATCCACTACCTCTTCACTTAACCATTCAGGATGGTCGGAGAAGACCATCTCATACAGTTCTGCCAGCCGGTCGGCTAACAAGAGGAAGGCAAGGGGCGGGAGGTTAGCAAAGGTAACATGTTGTGCGGCAGATGGTGTTCTGTGTAAGGTCTGCTGTAGATTCAAAAGCCGAGGGGAATTGCTGAAAGGGGAGTTGGAAGTATCTGTTTGCATGAGACAATCACTTTATTCACGGCAAAGTTCTGGTCTCGCGCCAGGTCTGCGTGGTCATGCAACAATTGCGTGTGCTGCCGGACAGCGTGCAGGGTCAACGGCCGCTGTTGTCCTAACATCTCATAGATCGGATTGAGCGGGTTGTCGTATTCAGCCACGGCCGTTAGCGCTTCAACCAGGGTGTCAATTGCGGATGGCTGGCTCATAACGCCCCTTTTCTGGTCACTTGTTTGCTAAAAGTGATTTCCAGCGTACCATCATCCAGCATCTTTTCTTCGGTTTTGGCATGGCCCAGTTCCGGCAGAAACTGCCGAAGGTGCTGCAGCACTTGTTCAGCAGTGTACTCCGCACCCGGATCGGGGAAGGTTTTGTCGCCATACTTAAAAACGCGGCGCGTATACGTGGCTTCTTGCGTCGTCATGATTGTGCCTCCTAAAAGAGTGATAGATTTTTCGCTTGCGGTTTGGGTGTGGATAAGTTGGATGGCGGCATCGGCGCTGGTTCATCATCATCGGTGTTGGCTGTAGCGACTACTTGCGCTTCGGCTACTGTTTCACCATCTGCGGCCGCCTCAGCTACCTGCGCCCACACGCCAAAAGCCGTCCAAGCCTCATTGATAAGCGTGGGCACATCGCCAAACGTTCCGGTCTTGATAACCGGCCATTGTTCGACAATACCCACGCTCACCATTGCCGGCCGTTCTTCACGCGGACACTCACTTGCTGCCAGAGTAACAATAATGGTTACTTCCTGATCAGCCAGGGGATCATCTACAGTTAACGTTGTATTCATGGTTTCTCCTTTCAGTCTGCGAACCTCGACAGCCCCTCGCTTACTCGCCCACTCACCATCCGCGCTCCTGGTACGTAACAAACTGCACGCCGTTCCCATTGACCGGTAGGCTAAACGAGCCGTGACGAGCGCGTTGCCATTCGGTGTGCGTCCAAATAAACAGGGTAAACATTTGGGCATCGCTCAGGTCGCCGCCCTGGGCGTCTAGTTGCTGGCTAAACCAGTCGCTGTAGTTTTCGTTGGTCCCCATCGGCCGGCCGGTGAGGAACTCGAAGGTGTTCCGCTCGCTACCCTGGCGGTTCGCATCTTTAACTAAGTGCAGAATTTGTTGTTTCAGCCAATCGCGGGGCACTCCCGGCGGGTCGGAATGAGGAGGAATCAATTCGTCCCATGGCTGGTCGGGCGCAAACTGGCGACAAACTGGCACAGGCAAATTGGCGCTTGCTCCTGCATTTTTGCCGTCGGGTTCAAGTGTTTTGAAATACACGCGGCGCAAACGGCCGGCCCAGGCGCAGTGGGGCACGGATTCGTCCTTGGTCGGGCTGCTATCTAACCGGTGCCGGCAGCGGTTGCAGGACGTGGCAAAAGGATGGTTGGCAGTTAACTGTTCGTGTCGCTTCATGAAGTCGGCGATCTGGGCCCGTTGTTTGACAATAGGTGAATCCTTTACAGGAGCGGCTGGAGCAGTAGCTTTATCTGGCTGTTGATTATTGACCTGTGCAGTCGTTTGCTCATGCGGCGCTGTTGATGTCGCCGCAACTCTCTCTGATTCTTCATCGTCAGTGGCCACGGCCGCTTCGTCTCCCGCCTGCTCTTTGGCCGCCTGCGCTTCCCAGGCAGCGAGCAAATCCTCGTAGCTCTTGATGCGGTAGTCACCGCCTTCGCCTACGACACCGGGATGCTGGCTCCATTCCCAGGGTACGCGCACGTCAAAGCTGTCATTAGGCGCCAGGCCGTGGATACATCGGGGGGCCGTTTCGCCGATACGGCAGGGCATCCCTAACGGTCCGCCTTGTCCTTGCGACAGGTCCGCGCGTAGTTGCTGGTCAGGTAGT
>JBNKZT010000514.1:0-3566 GCA_050301775.1 Promineifilaceae bacterium (SeqCode) | reverse complement strand
ATTGAGTCTTTCCCAATGCCAATTTGTGCTTTGTCCCCTGGACCGATAACAACAATTGGCTCATTGGGTTTATGGATTAGATCTTCACTATTTAAGTCTAATTTTTCAAATGCTTCTCTTTTAATTTCTTCAATGTCGCTTTTTAACCAACTGTCCATTTGGGCATCAGAAGGCTTAGCCTGTTTTTCGTAGCTTACCAACTAAAAAGAGAGACAAAATAACGGCCGTAACTACCAACAAGAGTATCCAATTCTTGTCTTTTACACCGAAACGGCACGAAATGAAGTCTGATACCTGCAATCTTCACCGTTTCCAGCGCACAGACGCACTGGGGCCTGGGTCAGCCTGCTCAACAACGCATCGGCCGTTTTGTAATAGCCATCGCCGGCAACATGGATTGGGTTCGAGAAACGGCTGTTGCCTGCATCAACTCATCGAGTGCGACAGCAACCAACTGTAAGATCAACTCACAGGCCGGGTCAATCGGCGACAACCGCCGCAAACAACTCCCATCGTGACAAACCGTTTCAATCACAACCAGGTTTTCCAACCGTTTGATGAGTCGGCGGGTCGTCAATTGCAGCCCCTGCTGCCGCATTTGCCGTTCCAGCAAACTGTAAGCCAACAACGCCAGCATATTCAGCAGCAGCATCGCAGCAATCCGTTTGTCTTGATGCAGATAAACAGGAGACACCTTCAAGTCACTTTTACAAACGTGAAACCGCTTCTCGCCGCCATCCTTTTGCCGATACAGCTGGAACATCTCCTGGTGGGACAGGTACCAATCATTTGTGACCAGCAGGTAACGGCCGTCCCGTTGTTCGACTTGCCAAAGCGCCTGCGTGTCTATTTGCCACTGCAAATCAATTTGTCCGTCCCTTGTTTCGCAGACGTGAACTGACATGAAACGCCCCACTTTGGATTGACGGCAACAAGCATTGGCACTGCGGCGCACACACTTGAGCGTGCGATAATAGGGTTGTCCCAGTTTTGTTTTAAGCTGGGTCAGCTCTTGCGCCAGCGCCTCCAGTTGTGCCTGGCGACTTTGTCGCAGTTGGTCACGTAGCGGCCCCGCCAAGACCACCAAGCCTTTATGCGTAGTCGTACGCCCTTCATGCGTAAATGTCACCGTGCAGCCTCGTCCCCAATACTGTGGATGCTCCCCCGATGCAATCGGAAATGAGCGGAACGATTCTTCCGGGAATTGAGTGAGTAACTCACGATGCGCTGTGCGCAAGCAACGCAATCCAGTCAGATGCTTCAAGCCCTGCTGGTCATAAGCGATGGCAATCTCGTCATTGAGCATCGCCCGGTCGCCTACCAGCAAGGTTTCTCCTAGTTGATACCCACGTCGCTGCAACCATTGTGCCAGGTTATTCATATTGCTTTGCACCGTCGCTTGGTCGGCTGTTCGTCCTGACAACAACTGGTAGAACCAGGGGATGTTACCGTCAGCCGCTGTGTTCATGCTCATTTTGAACTTGCGCTTATCAGAAGGCGTGTTGTGGGCAAACCCAAAATCAATGAACGCGCTATCGGCATACCGACCATGAGTGATGAAGGCGGTCAAGTCGTAGAAGATAACCGACAGGTCAATATCTGCTTTCAGCAATGCCGTTTCCACCACTTCCAACCAGATAGTTTCCAGGTGTGGATACAAGGCATCCAGGGTGCGTCCCAACCGGTCATCATTGAATTTGGTCGCCGGAATGCCCAGCACGGCCACCAAGACCGTTTGACCAACCCAATCGGCAACTTGATACAACGGTAACGGGAACATGAGCCGGTTGAGAATCAGCACCAGCGCCACGGTGCCATGCTTGATTTCCGCTTGTGTGGCACAATGCCGGTTGATGATGCGACGTACCTGCAGCGTTTCCAACAGAGCATACAATACGGGTATGGCTCCCATCTTGTACCTGAGTTGACTGGCCGTCAGCCAATCGACCACCTGTGCCATGCTTAAGGCCCCGCTCAAGGCGATTCGTGCCAGCAAGGCTACTCGTTTCGCACGGCGATAGGCTTGACGCCAAGTACGGTACTTCTGCAACGCTCGTTTTTTCCACCGGTACCGGGGCTGCCAGGGAAACAAAGAGTCAGCGTGCTTGTCATCGGTGACGATACCCAACAGAGGGAGCTCATTATTTTGAACAACCCCCGGATAAACCGGTTGTCTCCAGCTGAGCAAGACGATCAACCAGATAAGCCAGACCAATAGTTGTGTGCTAGATACTTTCGTTGCAAAATTCATGAGAAGGTACTCTGGTAAAGTTGGTTTAGTCACCACATACTTTGCCACGAATGGAGTACCTTCGCCATTCTGTCTCCCTATTCGGTTTTTAATGGTCAATTGCTAAGGGTCAATTATTAATTGTTAATGAGGGAAACGGCCGTTCTTGTCCTGCTTCTGCCTGTGGAATTTATGTGGGTAGCAAGATAATTTGTCAGAAAATCCTTGTAAAGTAAAATGAAACAATGTGGCGTCGGCCACCTTCCAACTAGGCGCCAAAATTTTTGGAAGGTCCGAGACAGAACCGCGTAAACGGCCGGCGTCACGACAATCCTTCTGTTTTGCCCCTCCTCTCGCATAACATTTCCACTCTCTTTATTTCCCAATTCAACTGGTTTATACTGAGAGGGATGAGCATTTCAGCAACGCAGCATTTCAGCTTTTGGCTGGTTAGCTGACAGGCTGACGGACTGATTTGCTATTCTACAGGAGGAACTGATGCGTACCGGAAGAATTGTATTGGTTGTGTTGGTGTTTGCTGTTCTAGTTGTGGGGGTTGTGGAGGGGGAAAACGGCCGTTCCACAACCGCCGGTAACTTACTCTACCTTCCCATCGTCTACAAAAACTATCCACCACCTGAAGAGCCATATTTGTTGATGAACATTGCCTTGCCGGATGGGAGCCATCCACATGGTATTGCGCTTGATTTGGATGGGCAGCGCGCCTTTGTGGGCAATCATCACGGAAACAGCCTTACTGTCATCAACACAGCAACGAACACTGTTATCGACACCATTTCCTTGACTGATGCCAATGGTCCCAATGGCGTGGCGTACCACGCAGGCAGTGACCGCGTTTTCGTTGCCAATCGCAACAGCGACAATGTAAGTGTTGTTGACCCTACCAACCTGCAATTTATCCAAAACATTCCCGTAGGCGATGAGCCGGACGGTGTGGCTGTGCAGGATGATTGGGTTTATGTGGCCAATTGGGGGTCCGGTACGGTGACGGTGCTTGATGCGCTGACACAGTCCGTACACGGCACCTGGAACGTGGGACCACAGCCGGCGCTGATTGCCGGGAATGATCAGCGGGGTTTTGTCTATGTGGCCGGATATGGCAGCAATGCGATTCGCTATTTGAAAGATGGGGCGACGTATAACAACCGTCCCGACGTGCCGACACCATACGGACTGACGTTTGATCCGATTACCTTTCGTGTCTATGCGGCCAGTCGTGGGATGAACCGGTTGACGATGGTGGATGTGAATCCAAACTGGGTGGTGGGCACTATTGACACGGCCGGCGAAGTGTATATCGTGGGCGTCAATCCGC
>JBNKZT010000513.1:0-3590 GCA_050301775.1 Promineifilaceae bacterium (SeqCode) | reverse complement strand
GCCGGAGGTGCGAATGGCGGCGGCCATCGAAGCGTCTATGATGATGTCGCTGGGGACGTGCAAGTTGGTGATGCCTTTGTCGGAGTTGACCATTGCCAGGTCGGGGCGTGTTTCGTAGACGGCTTGCAAATCAGCTTCGATGGCGTCCCGTTGGTCGGCAGGCAAGCTCTGGATTTTAGCGTACACATCGCCCAAACCGTTGTTGGGGTTGACGCCCAGTTTGGCGAATGTGTCGGCGTACTTCTCGAAAACGTCTTTGTAGTAGATGGTGACGGCGTGGCCGAACATGACCGGGTCAGAGACTTTCATCATCGTCGCTTTTAGATGTAAGGAGAGGAGGACACCGTCTTCAACAGCGTTGATCTCTTTTTCGTAGAAAGCGCGTAACGCTTTGGCGCTCATGAATGAGCCGTCAATCACTTCGCCGGGGAGGAGGGGCAGGCTTTCTTTCAAAACCGTCTCGCTGCCATCATCGGCTACCAGTTTGATTTTGACGTTATCGGCCGTTTCCAGCACGACAGATTGTTCGCTGCCGTAAAAATCGCCGTCGTCCATATGGGCGACGTGGGTTTTTGATTCGGGAACCCATTTGCCGATGCGATGGGGGTTGTTTTGGGCAAATGTCTTAACGGCGGCGGCGACACGGCGGTCGGAATTACCTTCGCGCAAGACGGGGTTGACGGCGCTGCCTAAAACCTTAGCGTATCGGGTTTTAATTGCTGCTTCCGCTTCGTTTTGCGGTTCGGCGGGGTAATCTGGGATGTTGTAGCCGTGGGCTTGCAGCTCTTTAATTGCCGCCTCTAATTGGGGGACAGATGCGCTGACGTTTGGCAATTTGATGATGTTGGCTTCTGGTGTTTGGGCGAGGCGGCCCAACTCTGCCAGCGCGTCAGATTGCCGCTGTTCTTCGGTGAGGTTTTCAGGGAAGTTAGCGATGATACGGGCGGCGAGTGAAATATCGCTCAGTTCTACAGCGACATGGGCGGCATTGGTGAATGTTTTGATAATTGGCAATAACGAGTACGTCGCCAAAGCGGGCGCTTCGTCGGTGAATGTGTAAATGATTTTTGATGTTTGATTTGTCATGATAAATCTTCGGTGCTCCTTGAATAGCTTCTCAGTGGGTTAGGGTGTGCAACAGTGGTTTGATTAAACTGCAACACGTATGTCAATATCGGCCAATGATTATACCGTTAATCAGGCTGGGTAGGATAATATATGACAAATGTCACGTGAATTTGTTACGAATGGCGTGGAAGGATGGTTACGGCCGTTCCAGTTCTACCGGTTGATTGGAGACAGCGCTAAAAAATTCGTTTTCCAGCACATCTGCCCGTTTGGGCTGTGGCCAAACACGGACGGCTTTAATCTCTGCTTTAATGATATGACCCCAGCGGTCAGAGGCGATCTCGTACCGTTGGGCCAGCACTTTGGCCTCTATCGGGTTGACTGGCTGGGTTAGATAGTGGTTGTCGTGGTAGAGACCTTGTAAATCGATGCCGCCTCGAGTGTTGCGTTGAACGGCCGTCCACTGCATCTGTTGGACTTCATCACCGATTTCCAGGGCGCGTTTGGCTTCCCAGACGACAACACGAGTCATATTGGCCACGCTGTGGTAGAGAGGACGAGGTAGATGCGATCTGATCCTTTGTTCATAGCTGGCGGCTGCTGCCCAGCCCAAAGCAATGCCAACGACAGCCGAAGCTAACACGTATGTGACCCACGTTCTCAGGAATAGCTTACTGACAGTTAGCCAGGCCGGCAGTTCGCTGCTGGTATTGTTTTCGGTCATCGCTTGCGCCAGTTTTTCTAACTCGCTCACGATTGCCATGACGGACTCGCTGTTTTCTTTCTGGACAACATCAGGCAGATTGTCCAGCGTCTTGGCAAAGGCATCAATCTTAAGTGACAGATCTTGTTGGTTATTAGCGGTCAGGACATTAACGGCCGTGTCAAATCCCCACGGAATCAGAACGTACAGCAGAAAAGGGAGCAAGAACAAAAAAGCTGCGGTAGAGGAAATGCCTGTTCGCAAGGGTGGAGGAAGACTCTGCCAGATAGACTGCGTTTTTACATGTTGTTGGGCAAAATGATACTCACGCAATTTGCGCCAGCCACGCGTGCATGATTGGAGAGGAATATGGGCAACCAGGAAAATTGACACCAGTAGAAGAATGAGGTTGCCAAGTCCTTGCGTGAGATCACGAAAATGGATGAAGGCTATAATGCCTAAAATAGCTGGGGCTAGATATCCAAGCCACGCTGTGGGGAATCTTTGTGACCAGGACTGCGGCGAACGCAGGATGTGCAGCCAGTTGCGATTATCCGCGCCACAGCGGGGGCAGTTAATAAGCGCTTTTGAACTATGCTCCCAGTCTAAAAATTCATCTGGGTTTCGATTGGGGTTGGCGCGCATAGGCGGGGTGATGGTGCGCCGGTGACGGACAGGCTGATAACGCAGCTGCGTATCGGGGAATCGGTCGGGAACCAGACGCCAGCTTTCTGTACGCCTGCCGGCAACAGTGGGATAGTCTTCTGAGACTATGAAAACCTCGTTACAGGAAATACACTGAATCTGCCGGGTAGAAAGCGCATCTGGAAAATCTGGAAAATTGAACATCGCGTCCCTCTTGCCAAACGGCCGTTTCCCCAGCCGCCTGTTACAACTACGACCTGTTATTCAAGCGTTTTGTGCGACCAAAACCTGTAAAACGCTCGCCCATAGGATACCCAAAAGTACTACTTAAATCAACAGAGTGTAAACTGTTTTACAATTTATGGGAGTCTAAGGGTCTCTGTAACAAACAACGGTATAATTGGAATAAGTCATCACAGCCAGCAACCTTGTAATTGGAATTTGAGATTGGGTATTGGTTTTCATGTACAAACGCCATGCAATTTATGTGTTAACTTTTTTGCTAGTCGTGCTGGCTGGTTGTCGTTCGGTTGAGATTAACCCGGTAACGCCTTTGCCGCTGTCAACGTTGCCGGCCAGCACAGATGTGCCAACCGATCAGCCGCCATCGACTGTTCCATCCGTTACCGCTGAACCGGAAGTAACGGCCGTTCCCCCCACACCCATTCCCACACCACTGCCACCCGACCTGTCCATTACCAACGACAGCGTATTCATCTATCCGGCGCCACAAATTTACACCGGCGATAAAGTTTCATTTCAGGTACGGCCGTACATCCCCGCTATCATTAATCCCGATGATGTCACGATCACAGTTTTTGTCGATGGGTTGGAAGTAGGCAGCAGCGTTCTCAATGACCGCGACCTGGATCAAGGCGCATTTGGCCTGGTAAAATGGGCCTGGGAAACCGACAATCGGGCCGGTACGCATCAGGTTCAGGTGTTTCTTGATCTGAACGACACCATTCAGACTGGTGATGAAAATCCCAACAACAACCAGATCACCTTTCCCGTCGTCGTCTATGACCGCAGCCAACTGCCGTCCACGGAGGCCAATGCGGCCTGGGTGATGGCCGAAACGAACTGCTGCCGGGTTCATGTGGTGAGCGGTACGGCCGCTTACCGTGATTTGCCGGAATTATTGGTGGAAGTGGAAACGGCCGTGCAGCAAGCT
>JBNKZT010000512.1:0-3601 GCA_050301775.1 Promineifilaceae bacterium (SeqCode) | reverse complement strand
GAACTCTGGGTTTACTCCGGCCGCAAGCAGCGCAAAACGCCGCTCAGTGGGTTTACAGGAACGGCCGTTTACCGTACAGACGACTGGACAGACCTCATGCCCTGGCTGGTATTCGGCCAGGCAGCACAGGCAGGGAAATCCGTCATTAAAGGGAATGGTGTCTTTGAACTGACAGGTGGCGACTGGCCGGTTTATTGGCAATGGATGCAAGACGAAAGCCTGCTCCTTTAGCTTCGCAAATCCCCCCTGTTTTCATACAAAAACCGGTTTGCGAAAAAAGCACCTTAACAACCCCATAATCAACGAATTTCTCTAAAAAACGACCGACGAGAATGCGCTGTAACAAGCAAAACGGCCGTGACAGGTCAAAAAAGACCTGATAAAATCGAAAATCATAAGCGTCACACCCAAAAAGATTCGTCAGAGAATGCTGAAACTTGTCGATGCGTAACATCTGAGACGGGTCAGCCAACAGTCACACCCAAAAAGATTCGTCAGAGAATGCTGAAACGGCGTATGGAAGATTATTTTGACTTAAAGGAATTGCGTCACACCCAAAAAGATTCGTCAGAGAATGCTGAAACTGCCACTGGTGACGGCTTGCCACGTGTGCAATACAGGTCACACCCAAAAAGATTCGTCAGAGAATGCTGAAACACATTCAAATAATCGGCAGGGACCGTCTTTTGACCCCCTTCGGCCTTGCTCAGGGCAAGTTTACCCATCCGCAAAGCCGCCGCATATGCTTTGTTCAGCCCTGCACCCAGCCTGACCACCTCTGGATCAGCCAACGCCACATCCGGCACCGCCTGCGGTGGACGCGCTTTGCTTGCCGGCTCATCGCGCTGCTGCTGCATCGCCTGGATATGAGCTTTTACCCCATTTTCAAGTCGATCCGTCCAATGCACTTGGTTCCCAGCAATACCACTGGTGTGGGGCAGGGGAGGGCAATTCTCCTTATCTGACCAATCCAAACTTAGCCGTTTCTGAAGAATGGCAGGTATTGGAATGCGGCTTTCTAAAATCTTGTGTGATTTCGCATAGTTCTACAACACAACCTGGCTTAAATCTGCGCCAGTTTTCACAGCGCTGTCAATGATGTCTTCCAGCGGGGCAGAGGGGGGTGTCAGTAATGGGTCATTCTTTATCAGCGTCATCTTCGCCGGTCTGTAATCGTTTTCGCTGTTCAAGGTAAGATTGATCGCTGATCACCTGACGGCCGTGTTCCGCTTCAAACGCACGACGGGCAACTCCGGCTGTACGACCACCTTTTTCCGCTAACCTGTTTTTCGCACCTTTCCAATTGAATAGAGAGACGAAAAAGCAGTAAACTTGCAGGCTCCTCAACATATTTGCTGGAGAAGCAGACTAACGCCGAGGACAAGTCGACATGAAATATCTCCTGCTGTCCAAATTAGGCAGCAGGCACAATAATCCCCAGGTAGCACAGTATCAGCATAGTCTGTCCATAAGCAATGGCGATGGCTCAGTAGAAATGGCTGCCAACAATGGCATTTTGCTGATTGCCGGGGAAGCCATCAATTCCTGTAATGCTGCGGCTGCCAGTTCCAAAATCAGCTCCGCTTCTGGTTCCACAGGCACCAGCCGCCGTAGACAAGAACCGTCTCGGCAATGTGTTTCGATCAAGGTTAAGGTGTCCAATCGCTTGATCAGTTGACGAGTTGTCAGTTGTAATCCATGTTGCCGCACCTGACGTTCCAGCAAGCTATAAGCTAACAGTGCAATCATGTTAAGTAACAGCATCGCAGCAATACGTTCGTCTTTGTGCAGATAAACGGGGGAAACTTTCAAGTCGCTTTTGCTGATATAGAACCGTTTTTCCACACCATCCTTCTGCCGGTAGAGGGCGAACATTTCTTGATGCGAAAGGGAGCAATCGTTGGTCACCAGCAGATAACGACCATCCTTTTCTTCAGCTTGCCAAAGCGCCTGCGTGTCTACTTGCCACTGCAAATCAATCTGTCCATCAGATGTTTCACAAACGTGAAGCGACATAAAACGCCCCACTTTGGACTTGCGGCAACAGGCAGTGGCGCTGCGTTGCACACACTTGAGCGTGCGATAATAGGGCTGCCCCACTTTCGCTTTGAGTTGAATCAGTTCTTGCTCCAGCGCGTCTAGTTGTGTCCGGCGACTTTGGTGTAGTTGGTCGCGCAATGGACCAGCCAAGATAACCAATCCCCGATGGTGCACGGTGCGCCCTTCGTGCTGAAACGTGACCGTACAACCCCGCCCCCAATATTGAGGATTGTCACCTTCTACTATAGGAAAGCCCATGAACTGCTGAGTGGGTAGTTGGGTGAGCAATGCTTTATGCGCTGTCTGCAAACAGCGCAAACCAGCCAGGTAGCGCAAACCGTGTTGGTCATAGGCCAGGGCAATTTCATCATTGAGCATCGCCCGGTCACCGACAACTAACGTCTCCGCTAAGCGGTAGCCATGCCCTTTGAGCCAGGAAGCCAGGTTATTCATGTTGCCGGCTACGGTCGCCTGGTCCGCTGTGCGCCCAGACCAGAAGCGGTATAGCCAGGGGATATTCCCATCAGCAGCGGCATTCAAACCCAGTTTGAACTTGCGTTTGTTCATAGGCGTGTTGTGGGCAAAGCCAAAATCCACGTATTCGCTATCTGCATAGCGACCATGGGCAACAAATGCTGTCAGGTCATAGAAGATGAGGGAAAGGTCAATTTCTGCCTTAAGCATCGCTCGCTCCACCACTTCCAGCCAGATTGTCTCCAAATGCGGATAAAGCGCATCCAGCGTGCGTTCCAACCGGTCATCATTGAACTTGGCTGCCGCAATACCCAAAATATGTACCAGCGTTGTGCGACCAACCCAATCAGCAACCTGGTAAAGCGGCAAGGGAAACATCAGCCGGTTCAAGACTAATACCAATGCCACCGTGCCGTGGTCTACTTCGCCTCGTGTGTCACAGTGCCGATTGATAATGTGACGAACTTGGAGGGTTTCCAATAGGGCATATAACACTGGCAGCGCCCCTATCTGATAATGCTGTTGTCTCATCACCAGCCACTCTACAAGCTGCGCCAGTGTGACCGCCCCCGTCATCGCCAGTCGTGCCCAACGGGCGGCCCATTTAGCCCGGCGGTACGCACGCCGCCAGACCCGGTACTTCCGTAAGGCACGCTGCTTCCAGCGATAACGAGGCTGCCAGGGAAAGAGCGGTCCGTCCTCAGGGGGATGGCTGACCACACCCAACAGAGTGAGGGCGCTGGGTGAAGTGATCTCGCTTGTCGCTGCTGGTTGGCTGAAAACTAATACAGCAATGAACCAGAAAATCCAGGCTAAAGTTCGTGTCCAGGTTGTTTTTGTGGCAAAATTCATCTGAAGGTGCCTTTGGTAAAGGGTTGATACCTTATACTTTGCCACGAAAGAGGCATCTTCACCACCTTTTATCTCTCTATTCAGTTTTTAATGTGCGAAATTTAGGTTAAGGTACTCACATACCCTTTAAGCAATTTCGTTCCCTCAAGGGGTACGATTATTTCTAGAATTAAGGGGTACGACATTAATAGAACTTACATGTCAATTGCCAATTGTCAATGGTCAATTGGCAAGT
>JBNKZT010000511.1:0-3603 GCA_050301775.1 Promineifilaceae bacterium (SeqCode) | reverse complement strand
AAAGGAGCCAATAGAAAATGAGATTACTTTCCAAGAAAACTTTACTTGTCCTGACACTGGTCGCTCTGACTTTGATCATCATGATTGTCCCCACAACGGCCGCCGAAAAAGGCCAGAATCCGGCCGGTTTCCGCGCCTTGAATGGCCAAGCGGCACGCAATTTTCAAGTTCCTGGTGATATGAAGTTGATGGCTCAGGAAGGACTGGCCCGGTATGGCTTGTCGGCCGACCGCTACCGCCAGTTTTTTGGCGACGCCGCAGTGTTAGGCGGCCAGTTGACAGTTTACCGGGATGAAGCGGACACGGCAGTTGCCGTTCTCGGCAGTCATTATCCCGACCTGGCTGTGCAAAATGAGGTCAAATTGAGTGTTGGCCAAGCCAAAAACGCGGCCATGAGCCAGCCCAGTCGGGGCAGCGAATGGTTTACGACGTTGATGATTGATCCGGGAAACGGCCGTTACTTCTACGTCGTTGAAAATCGTGGCTTTGACACCCGCTGGTTCACCTGGGTCGATGCCGAAACCGGCGCCATCCTCAACAGCTACGACGGCTTGACCACCGGCACGGGTATCGGCGTGTTGGGCGACACCAAAGATTTGGACGGATTGACGACCTACGTCAGCGGCACATACCGGCTGGCAACACCGGACGGCCGTCAAACCACCTACGACGCCCGCAACCGCACCAGACTGCCCGGCACACTGGCCACCGACAGCAACGACATTTGGAATTTGCTCGGCCGTACCTCGCCTGGCCAACCAGCGTTGGTGGATGCCCATTATTACGCCTATGTCACCGACAGCTACTACCTCAACACACATGGCTTTAACTGGATAGATTACTACCCGCAAGGTATGGTCTCTTCGGCGCACTTGAAGCGCAACTACAGCAATGCTTACTGGAACGGTTATCAGATGGCCTACGGCGATGGCGATGGCGTAACCTTTGTAGAACTGTCCGGCGACTTGGATGTCGTGGCCCATGAACTAAGTCATGGTGTCACCAGCGCCACCAGCGACCTGATTTACCAGTACGAATCGGGGGCGTTGAATGAAGCCTTTTCCGACATTATGGGCGCGTCGGTTGAGTTTTACTATGGCACCGGCAACTGGACCGTCGGCGAAGACATTATGCCCAACGATGATGGTATTCGCGACATGGCCGATCCCGGCACGGATGGCGACCCATCTGATTACGATGAGCGCTACATCGGCACATCCGATAATGGCGGTGTGCATTGGAACAGCGGCATTGCCAACCACTGGTTCTACCTGTTGGTAGAAGGCGGTCAAAACGCTGATCCAGTTTATGCTTCCGGCACAGATGTGGAAGGGATTGGACTGGCCAGCGCCGAACAAATCGCTTTCCTGGGCTTTACCGGCCTGCCGGCTGACGCCACGTTCTGCACGGCGCGGGCGGCCACGATTGCTGTGGCCGGCAGTTACGCAGCCAATGTCGCCGACGCCTGGGACGAGGTTGGTGTTGATGTCGCTTTGTGCGGCAATTAGGATCTAAAATCCTCCGGGAGGCTCTCAGAAATATCGTATCATGAGGGCGCGCTCAGCCTCCCGGAGGCTGCTTGATGGGGGACGGCCGTTAAAGCCGTCCCCTTTTTTTGCATCTTAATCAGTTCTTCATCATTTACTAACATCATTTATAGACTCATTTCGTATGATAAAAGCATCCAGGCTTATCTGGATAGTAGGCAGCACCGCCGCTGGTCTTATTTTTTTTATTATTCATTGGGGCGGGCTAAAGGATTACGAAAATGGGTAGTTCACTAAAATTGTTTACAGTACGGGGAATTGATATTCGACTCCACATCACCTTCCCGTTGATTTTGTTATGGGCGGCGTTTCAGTTTGGTCTGGCTTCCGGGGCAGGGATGGCGGGGGCGATTTTTGGCGTAACGGCCGTTTCCCTCCTCTTCGTCCTCATCACCCTGCACGAACTGGGGCACAGCGTGGCCGCTCAGTATTACGGCGTGCCGGTCAAACAAATCATCCTGTCGCCCATCGGCGGTGTGGCTCAATTGATGCGCATGCCCGAAAAACCGGTGCAGGAATTCGTGGTGGCTATCGCCGGACCGGCCGTTAACTTCATCATTGCCGGGCTGATGTGGCTGGCCGCTCTGGTACTGGGCATCAGCTTGAGCAATCCGTTAAGCGTTTTGGTTGGATTGGGCGGCGTCTCACTGACCTCTTTGTTCACTTACATCTTTGTTTACAACATCTTCCTGGCCGTCTTCAACCTGCTGCCAGCCTTCCCCATGGACGGTGGGCGCGTTTTCCGCTCCCTGCTGGCGATGAAGTTGGATTATGTCAAGGCCACGCGGATCGCCGCTTCTGTGGGCCGTGCCCTGGCCGTTTTGATGGGCATTTACGGCCTGTTCAACGGCGGCATCTTCCTGATTTTGATCGCCATCTTCATTTACAGCGGCGCGACACAGGAAGAGCAGATGGTACGGCTGCGGGGTTCGCTGCGCGGTTACAAGGTGCAGCAAGCCTACACCCCGTCGGCTTATCAACTCAGTCCCTACCACAATTTGCAGCACGTCGTTGATTTTATGCTCATCAGCGGCCAGTCCAATTTCCCGGTGAGCCAGGGTGAACTGTACGTCGGCTTCTTGACGCGGGCCAAATTGGAACAGGCGCTGCAAACGCGCGGGTCACACACCTGGATTAGTGACGTGATGCGCCGCGACGTGCAGCCGGTGTCGCTGACGACAGATGTTTATGAAGTGCAGCAGCGGCTGGGTGCGGAACAGTTGGATGCACTGCCGGTTGTGGAAAACGGCCGTTGCCTGGGCATCATCACCCGGCGCAACATTCAAGAACTGTACCGGCTCTCCCGCATCGCTCCCGACTCGCTTCCAAAAATCCAGTCGGCTTAAGATAATGAATCCACAGATGGCGCAGATTTCACAGATTGAACATCTAATCTGCGTCATCTGTGAAATCTGTGGTTAATAAGGCCCACGGATGTGGTCTTTAACGGCCGTTTTGTAAATCCCCCGCAGTTCATTGTGCAAATCTGCCGACAGAGGCGGTAAATCGGAGACAGCCGCATTGGACAGTACTTGATCGGGCCGGGTCGCGCCGGTGATGATGGTGGTGACGGCGTCGAAATCGAGCACCCAGCGCTGGGCGAATTGGGCCATCGTCATGCCTGCGGGAACCAGCGGCTTGAGTTGATCGGCCAATGCTACGCCTTTGGGGAAGGGCAGCCCGGCAAACGTTTCGCCGACATTGAAAGCGTCGCCGTCTTTGTTGTAATTGCGATGATCGTCTTCGGGGAAGGTAGTGTTTTTGGTGAATTTACCGGCCAGCAGCCCGGAAGCCAGCGGCAGGCGCACGATGAGAGCCACGCCTTTCGCTTGGGCTTTGTCGAACAGGGTGTGGATCGGTTTCTGGCGGAAGATGTTGAAGATGATTTGCAGCGAAGCCAGCCCATCCTGTTCCAGGCAGATTAGCGCCTCTTCCATCGATTCCACACTGGCCCCGAAGCGTTTGATCAACCCTTCCTGCTGCAAGCGGCGCAGATGGTCGAACACCTCGCCCTGGCGCAGCGCTTCGGTGGAAATACAGTGCAGTTGGGTCAGGT
>JBNKZT010000510.1:0-3665 GCA_050301775.1 Promineifilaceae bacterium (SeqCode) | reverse complement strand
CTAATGTTTTGCCCAGAAACCAGGTGTCATTGTAGCTGCGAGCCAGAATCAACGCTTTTTCGAAATGTGATTGCGCTAATTGACTTTGCTTTTGCTGCCCGGCAATGAAACCAAAGTACGTCAATACCTCAATTTCGATGTCCTGCCGCCGGGTCTCGATGGAAAAGAGCAAAGCCTCTTGCAAATTGACGACAGCATCACCTAAATGGCCCAGATGGGCGTTGACGCTGCCTAATCGAGCCAGGATGAATCCGGTAACGGCCGTGTCCTGTAACTCTCTGGCCCATTTCAAACTATCCTGCAAAACCAGCTTCGCTTTCTCATAATCTCCTTCACGGGCCACAATCAGCGCCGCCCGATGCCCCGACGAGATAATTTGCACCAGCGGATATTTTATTTGCTCGGCGATTTTTTCGCTTTCTTGTAAATAGTCGCGCGTTTGTGTGTAGTTGCCCAGCGAAAAAGCAATCATACTCAAATTCATGAGTTGTAAGCTCATTGCCGGTAGATTTTGATGTTGGCGCTGTAGAGCAAACCCTTCCAGGAATAATTTCTCGGCCTGGTAATAATCGTTGGCATGGTTAACTGCTATTCCGGCTAAATAATTGTAAAGGAATAGCTGCAAATCAATAATTTCATTCCTTCGAGCCAGAACCAAACTTTTCTCCCAGTGAGATTGGGCCTGATCATAATCGCCGTGCGCATAAAAGAACAAGCCAACTTCTTTTAACACCTGGGCAATCACTCGATCATCTTTACTGACGTAAGCGATTTTGACGGCTTCTTCAAAATGAGTTTGCGCCTGACGCCAGGTGCGCCCTTTTTCGATGTGGCCCTGAGCGCATTTGATTAAAGCCAGATTTTTTGGGTCCTGAAGCGTGGCTGCTGTTTGTTCGGCCTGGCTGAGCAACTGTTTGGCCAGGCTGCGCAAGCCACTTTTTGATAGAAAATCGGCCAGATCAATGGTGAGTTTAAGGCCGATTGCTGCCAGACCTTGGTGGAAGGCAGCCTCCAGGGCGGTCAAGATATTGTTCAATTCTTGTTCAATGGCGCGGAAATTACCCTGATTTTCGGCAACGTATTGGCAGAAATGCGTGATCATCCGTTCGGTGACGGCCGTGTCCTTAATCTGTGCCCGGGCATATTCACGCAAAAGAGGGTGCAGCCGATAGCGCTGGTTCTTGCCCGTTTGCACCAGAGAAAGGCTGTACAACTGGGCGAGGGTGGATTGGGCTGATGGTTTGGTGGTGTTGGTAACGGCCGTTACCGCTCCCACCCCAAAATCTTCACCACCAAACACACCCAGCGCCGCAAAAAACGCCTGCTCTTCCAAAGTCAAGGCCGCATAACTGGAGTTAAACGAAGCCCGGACACTTTGCTCCTCATGCGTCAGCGCATCCAGCCCCGCCTTTTCCGCCTGAAGCTGCGTCAGATAACCCTCAGCAGTCGTATGCGGTTCCAGTGCAATTCGTCCGGCGACAATCGATAATGCCAGCGGCAAATGACCCAACAAATCAGCTATCTGGGTCAACGTTTTTTTTTCAGCTTCCGCTGCATCTTCCCCTAAAATTCGGACAAACAATGCCTGGCTGGATTGGTCGGCCGGTTCAAAAGGCTCCAACCGAACCTGCGGACAGCCCCGGGCAATACGCAAATTTGTCTGGCGAGTGGTTACCAAAACGGCACAAGGGCCGGTTGGCGGCAGCAAATGTTCCGCCTGGCTGCTGCTGTCCACATTATCGATGACCAACAGCGCTTTTTTGAAAGCCAACAGGCCGCGAACCGCTTGACTGCGGCTGTGCAAATCGGCATATTGACTAACATCGTGGCCAAAACTGTCGGCAATTAACTTCAAGAGCGACATCGTATCGCTGGTATCGGCCCGCGCCCAGAGGACGCCGTCAGTGAAATAATCACGCACTTCGTACGCCAACCGGGTGGCTAAGGTCGTCTTGCCTACCCCGGCCATTCCGTTGAGGATGTAAATGGTTGGATGGTGATTTTTGAGGAGATGTTTTTTGAGAATGGCCAACTCTTTTTCCCGGCCTACAAAATAAGGTAAATCGGGCATTGCCTGGAAAATCTGGTTATTTTCCTGATGGGAACGGGCCACTAAAAATTGGGAAAGTAACTGCTTGTCTTCTTCCGATTTCGAGTTTAACCATAACTCCGAAATAGGTAAATGCTGCGCCGATTGCAGCAAATTGTCGGTTTGTTCAGAGTTTAGGCGCATTGCGGCGGCCGCCTTGATTAATGGATGCCATTGGCGCGGTCGGGCCACAGCCCCCTTCATCCAATTGCGAACGGTGCCGCGTGGAATGTCGGCACGCTGCGCCAACTGGCGTTCGCTCCAACCGACCTCGTCTAAAAGGCGGCCTAAAACGTCAGATAGCAAAGATTGGTCCGGTCCTTCATGACTGTGTTGGCTCATTGATACTCCGAAGTGATCCAATTTGCGGGCAGACAATAGGAAATATGTCGGGTATTATACCCAACATCACGGTACTTTTGTACTAATTATGTTAAATAAGCACCCAATAACATCGCCGCTACCTGCAGCATTCTTCTTTACATTTAGGGTCATCTACCTAATCGGGTGCTTTTTTATTGGATGCCAACATTTGTTGGGAAACGAAGCAGGTTCTCGTTTCATCTATAATTTGGAGGATGAATAGCGATGAAGGTCAAGACAAACGTCAAAGCTGGTTCTGTAAACTGGGGTTAATTGTTTTTGTTTAATCATCGTTGATAGTTGTCGTCGTGGGGCAATATTACATTGTGACATTCAACTATCAATAAGAGAAATCTGATTTCGTTTCAATAAGAATCTGGAGGAATAACATGAAGGTTAAGACCAACGTCAAAGCCGGTTCCGTTAACTGGGGCTAAGTTTACTCAAGTCATACGCAATTTTCTGTGTGGCAGCTCTGGCCACACAAGGGTGTGCGTAAAAACACACAAAGCCTGGCAGGTTTGCAAAGCGAAAGCATTGTGAAGCCTGCCAGGTTTGTTTTGTTGTCTGAATGGCGCTATGATCAAGGTTTCAAGGTAAAAGGGTTCAATCGTAAATAACTTTGGTGTTTCGGGAATTGCACTTCCCGAAACAGACGATCAGAAAACGAAGAGTTAAAAACAAGCGAACCCAAAGCGTACTTCACTACTTTGCCGCTCTGGTTTTTTGGAGGTTTTGTGTCCGCTTCATTTTCGCGATCGATCCGTGAGATGCAGATGGAAACATCTGGTCGGTCGGTGGTCGTGCTGCTGGTGATGGCTTTGTTTTTGGCCGCCTGGGCCGCCTGGTTGATGCTGGCTCAGGTGTCGGTTTATGAGGTGGCGGACACGGCCGTTCTCACTTCCAACACCCACGCCACCGCCCAATTTACCCCTGATGCATTACCAACAATCAAATCCGGGCAGACGGCCTTACTCAAGCTCGAATCTTTTAGCGAGCCGGTTCCGGCCACTGTGATTGAGGTGGATCCAACGCTGGTAGACGGCCGTTTCTCCGTCCAATTTCGTTTACAGCCCGCATCTGACTCGACTATACCGCTGCAAGTCGGGCTGAACGTCCGTGTCGAAGTCGACGTCGCTCGCCTTGCAGTCACCGCTCATGAGGAGCTGCAACCAGAACCGGTAGCTAGGCTTCCCGCGCGGGGAGACGATCT
>JBNKZT010000509.1:0-3667 GCA_050301775.1 Promineifilaceae bacterium (SeqCode) | reverse complement strand
AAAACGGGTAAGTTCTTTGAATTAAACACACAATAGTTCTCCCGTTTTCCCTGAGTAAACCGCAGAGAAATGTCGTCTTGTTTGTCAAAATGCATTCTGCGGTTTACCTATTGCTCACCTCTTCGCTCACTATTTTGACCGTCCAACCTTAAGTTCTTTATTTCGTAATCCTCGTTCGTTGAGCCTGTCGAAACGAACATTGGCCTTCGACAAGCTCAGAGGCCTTCAACAAGCTCAGGCGTCAAGATGTGCGCCACTTTATTTCAAAATGTAATAAGTGCCCTTCTTGGCGCCAATTTTGAGCAGCAATCCGCGATCAACCAAATCGACCAGATCAAGGCGTAAGGTCTCGGCAGAGACATCGGGGCAAAGCTGCTGGTATTCCCGGTTGGTGATGCTGCCGCTCTCACGGACAAAGGTTAGGGCGCGGGCCTGCCTTTCGTTCATGCTGCGTGTCCATTTAGGAACGGCCGTTCGCTCTCGTTTGTTAGAAAGTGTCACCGTAAACGCATGGTCAGCAGCGCGGAAAGCGGGCGGGGGATGGCCGGATTGAGCCATTTCCTCAATCATCAAATCAATGCCCAGCCCTAATTCCTCGATGTAACCCCACTGGTACAGCCCGTTCACCAGGCGCGGATTGCGTGAAAAATGTTCTTCCACCAGATTGTCCAGCGTCATGTAACCGGGCAAACCGCCAGGACTGATAATCTCCATCCGGTCAGAATACATGCGGATTTCGATACGCCGGCCGCTGATGCGGTAATCGCGGTGGGCCACGGCGTTGACCAATGCTTCACGCACGGCAAAGCGCGGATACTCGGTCAACTCTTCCCGTTCCAGCTTGTTGACGGTGGCCCCGACGCGCATTTCTTCGTAAATGACGTTCCAGGCCCGGTCGATGATGCGGGGCAGGGGGCCAACCAGTTCGTCTCTACGGCCGTAGCCCACGCCGCCATCTTCGCCGCGCGGTTCTGTGCCCATAAATTTCACAAACACAATACCGCTTTGTGGGAAAAAGGCCTGTGGGTTCTTACCGAAAAGCAAAATGCCGATGGTTGTCGGATTGCCTTCCCGGTCAGTCGCGCCGATTTCAAACAGCATCTCGTCAGTTGCGCTGACTTTAGCTGCGCCACGTGCTTCACGGCGGTCCAGGTAATCGCGGATGATTTCCTGACTCAAATCAGAGGGGCGGGCGCCGGGGACGACATCAGTTTCAAATTCGGCCGAGTTTTTGCTGTTGGCCAGGGTGCGGACTTCGTCGCCGGTTAACGGCCGGTTCCAGTTACCGCTGCGGATGAGGACACGGCCGTCAAACATGGTATGCAGTTCCTGGCTGCGGGGGACATTGATGCCGACTAATGTGTCTTGTTTTGTTTCCACCGGCTGCCAGCGGCTGGGAACCGGTGGGCGGCACAGGGAGGCCGCTTCGCGCAGCGCCCCTTCGGCTTCCTCTTCCCAGATGCTTTCCGTCGGTTGACCCTGCTCATCCAAACCGAGCACAATCAGACCGCCATCACCGTTGGCAAAGGCCACCAGGCATTCAGCCAATGCTTCCACATCGGCATTGGGCAAAAAGGCAAGTCGCTGACCCGGTTTGTTTTTCAGCATATCGCCCTCAAGTATAACAGAAGCGCCGACAGAAGGGAGAAAGTTCAAGTGAAATTATAATATACGGCATGAATCATTTTTCTCGAAATGATCCTTGCAAATATTTATGTTATGTTGAACCCGTCGGCGACGCTTACCTCAACCTGTTATGCTATCAGGGCACAACAGGGTTAGAGCAATAGCCGTATGCCCAAGCGTGTCAAGGAAAATCCTTAATGGGGATTATATTGAAACCCAGTTTCTTCCCACCGGTTCAGTTTTTATTTCCAACTTTGAAACAGCACATTTGAAGTAACAGGCAGTTCCGAACTGCCTGTTACCTGAGAGCAGCTATTCGCGGCGACGGCCGTATAACAACCAGGCTAAAAACAAGCCAAACGCCGCCGTCAGGGCCAGCTTGGCGATTTTTTGTTCACGGGTGGGGGAAACGGCCGTTTCCATTCGTTCCGCCTCCGTATCCCCAATCCAGGCAAAGGTTTCCAGCATCCCTGTTTGCAGTGGGCGCGTTCGCCACCCCAGCTTTGTGTGGGCTTTGTCCGAGCGGGCGATATACGTCGCGCCCAGGCTGGCTACCGCTTCCCGGCTGAGTACCGACGGCAGTGGTAAGGCCGATTCCACAGCACCCATGACGGGCGCAAACGGCCGTAACACCGACGACGGAATGTGCGTGGATGGAGCGCGTTTGCCAGTTAAGTGTGCCCAGAAATCAACCATTTCGCCCAAGGGAATAGCCGGACCAGCCAGGATATAACTCTCGCCAATTTTCCCTTTTTCAGCAGCCAAAAGATGCCCTTCAGCGACATCTTCCACGTAGGTGTAGGCAAGTGTGGTATCCGCGCCGGGGACGATTGGCAGGCCCCGGTAAAAGAGCCGCATCATGTTGGCAACAGTGCTGGTATCGCCAGGGCCATAGACGGCGCCGGGCATGACGATGATGATAGGCGCCCCTTTTTCGATGAACGGTACGGCTACTTTGTAATGGGCCAGCCATTTGGTGCGATCATATTCGGAGAGAAACGGGCCGCCCTTAAAGTAGGTTTCGTCCACCAGTTCCCCTTTCGTATCCCCAAATACGGCGACGGTGCTGGTGTAGATGATTTTGGGGATGCCCAACTCGTGGGCCAGACGCAGCACTTTGCGTGTACCACCGACGTTGATCGCTTCAGCCTGCATCCAATCGGGTGCGCCCAATTTGTACCAGCCGGCAATGTGGAAAATGACGTCGCTGCCTTTCATTCCTTCCCGCATGGAAGCCATGTCGGTGATGTCACCAGGAACGGCCGTTGCCCCCAAACTTTCTACAATCGCCTGACTTTCCACCGATCGGGCCAGCGCCGCCACAGTATAGCCCCGCCCAACCAATTTACGAATGACGTGTTGACCAATAAAACCGGAACCGCCGGTCACAAATGCTTTCATGATTTAATCCTTTTAGCTAGTGCTAGAGTGTAGAGCTAGAAAATGTCCTCCTCTTGCTCTAGCTCAGTCCTCTTGCTTATTCATTATATCCGACACTTGACACCCTCATCCGGGCATCTTCGCTGCCGGATACGAGCCAAGAACCTTCAGAAAAGAGGCTTTTTTCAGAATGCCCAGCATCGCTGCCTGAACCTGGGGATCATTTTCATGTCCTTCAAAATCGACGTAAAAACGATAATGCCAGGGCCGGTTCCGGCGCGGCCGGGATTCGATCTTGGTCAGGTTAATGTCCCGTTCGGCCAACTCGCGCATGACGGCGTATAAAGCGCCGGGCACATGCCGTGTGGTAAAGATGATGGAGGTCTTGCTGGGGTCGGATCGCTCCGGTTCGCCCCGTCCCAGGACGAAAAAGCGGGTGTAGTTGAAGTCCAAATCTTCGACGTGGCGAGCCAGAATTTCCAGGCCGTAGGTTTGGGCGGCCAATTCGCTGGCAATAGCGGCCGTTTCCGGTTCTGGGTTGGCAGCTAAATCACGGGCTGCCCCAGCCGTGTCGTAATATTCGACAAGTTCGATGCCCATGCGCTTCAAATTCTGCTCGCACTGGGCCAGGGCCTGGTGATGAGATTTGACTCGTTTGATT
>JBNKZT010000508.1:0-3692 GCA_050301775.1 Promineifilaceae bacterium (SeqCode) | reverse complement strand
CCCGCAATTACCAGACCATTCCGCGCCAAACGGCTTGAGTGTTTCGCGGCATCCCTTATTGTTGGCTTATTTAGGCCACGAAACACTAGCTATCTGGCCGAATCGATCAACCGTCAAACCGGGCCGTCATGAAAAAATCGGCCGTGCCATCCAGGTAAACCTGTATGATTGGCCATTGCTGCGGTTGTTCGGCAAACTTTTTTACATCTTGATTCGTTTTCAACCAGATAAATTGTTTATTAGTCGGTAACCCTTTTATCGATTTCAAGACATTGGGGCGTGCCCGATTGGGATAATTCCAGACCCATTTTAGAAAACGGGGAAATGCCGGGTCGAGCACCCGTTCCTGGCAGCCATCAGCAATATCGGGCCGCTGCCGGTTCCAATATTGAAAACGACGTTTGGTGGCCCGCCAGGTGCACAACCAGCGGGGTAAATCCAAAAAAATGACCGTATCGGCCATTTGCAAACGAATATCCAACGTGCTGCGATAGTTGCCGTCAATAATCCAGGATTCCTTGGCCGCAAATTGCTGCACTTTCTCGGTCCAATCTTGAGGTGGGGTACCTACCCAGCCCGGATGCCAAAAATATTTATCGAGGTGGATAACAGGCAGGTCCAGGGTTTTACCTAGTTGACGCGCCAACGTTGACTTACCGGAGCCGCTCGATCCAATGATAACAATGCGGTTCATACTGGTCTTTTTTGTCACCTGGTATAATGGCAGCGTGTGTTCATTTGCTTTGGGGCGATATTGGACCCGGTTCGCGACGCTGCTTATGGGCGATTGATTCGTTTTTTCGATTCGTTGCACAGGCCAGTCAATAGACATCAGGTTCACTTTTGATGCGACTGAATCAGACGATCAAGAATGGAATTGCAGTGAAAAGTTGATGATGTTGTAAAAATTGATAAAGTCGTTTTTTGAATTTCTTAAATGAATGTTACTGGCATCGGTCTGGCTGTAGCGTTAATGAGCCGTGAAAGTTTTTTGGCCCTGGCATGACATAGGTACTGGTCGGATGGGAGATTGTTGGGAAAATGAAACCACTTGTTTATTACTGTCGTTGGCACGACGCAGCGTTGCGATTACAGGGTAGGGGGGAAACGGCCGTTTGGGGCCACTTAGTTTTCATCACAGACGGAAAAGAATCGACCCAAGCCTTCTATTTCGATCTGCAAACACGGCAGCTAACCCTTGGTGAGGGCGCTGAAATGGAACAAATTCAATTAGATGAGATGGGGGTGGTAGTTTAAGTGTCAGGTATCAGGTGTCACGTGTCACGTACATGCCACTTGACACCTGACACTCCCTCATGTCCAGCGCTGACGGTACGCTTCCACCACATTCGGCAGATTTTCCAGTTTTTGCAGTAACCAATTCAATTGTTCCAGACTCGTTACCTCAGCCACCAGAAAAATCGTAGAAAGAGGGCCGTCGGCAATTGTTTTGGTCTTGGTGACATTAATTTGCTGACCTCGCAGGGTGCTGACGATTTCAACTATCAAATTGGCCCGCCGGTACGCTTTCACGATAACTGGAATGGGGAATGTTTCCATATCTGTGCCCCAGCCCACTTCAATGATACGTTCTCGTTCCGTAATAGCGGCTGCCTGGGCACAATCCATCCGATGAATGGTTACGCCCTGACCTCGAGTAATGTAGCCAATAATCGGTTCCGGTGGAATCGGATGGCAGCAGCCGGCCATTTTGGTGTGCAATCCGCTGACACCTTTGACAGTCAACCCTTTTGGTTTTGCTTGCGGCTGTTGTAGTAAGGGGTGGAGATCGTCATCCGGTTTTAATTTGCGCTTGAGGATGGCGATGGCCCCGCTGATTTGGGTGCTTTGAATATCACCAAACCCCACTTTGGCTAAGAACTGATCAACCTCTTCGTATTTAAGCGCCTGGGAAATATCTTCGATGGTGTAATCTTCATGCAAGCCGAGGCGTTTCAGTTCGCGCTCAACCGCTTCGCGCCCTTGTTCGATATTTTTCGCCCATTCTTGTTCTCGGAACCAGCCCCGAATTTTACTGCGGGATCGGGCACTGCCGGTGTAGCCCAGGCTGGGATTCATCCAGTCACGGCTGGGGCCGCTTCGTTTCCCGGTAATAATTTCAACTTTGTCGCCAGATTTGAGATTGTATTCCAGGCTGACCATCTTGCCGTTGACCCGCGCACCCCGGCAGCGATGGCCGACTTCGGTATGAATTTGATAGGCGAAATCGATGGGGGTCGAGCCAACCGGTAGTTCGATGACGTCGCCGTGGGGGGTGTAGACGTAAATACGTTCGGCGATAAGTTCGGTTTCAAAGAATTCGTTTTCGGAATAAGGTGCGCCACTTTCGCGCATAGCTGCCAGCAAGTCACGCAGGTTTTGAATTCGTTTTTGCACAGAAGCACTGACGCGGGGTTTGCCTTCTTTATAAGCCCAATGGGCAGCGACACCGCGTTCGGCTTCTTCATGCATGCGAAGGGTACGGATTTGGATTTCCAGGGTTTGACCGGTTTCGTTGTCGATAACGGCCGTATGCAGCGATCGATACCCGTTGGCTTTGGGAGTGGCAATATAATCATCAAATTCCTTGGGAATAGGCTGCCACACACTATGTACCGCGCCTAAAACCTGGTAACAAAGACTGCGATCTATTTCGTCTTTCTCTTTGCTGCCTTTGTTGGCGTAATCTGCTTGCTTCGTAGGGTCCAAAATAACGCGCAGTGCTTGAATGTCGTGGATTTCTTCAAATGGCAGATTCTTGCGTTCCATTTTGCGGTAAATGGAATAGATATGTTTGGGACGACCGGTAACGGCCGCATGAATTCCCATTTCCTTGATTTTATCTTGCAGCCTTTCCATAGCTGCCTCTACTTTTTCTGCCCGACCGGTACGCCGATCATCTAATTTTCGGGCGATTTCTTTGTATTGAATGGGATGTAGATGACGGAATGCCAAATCTTCCAATTCCCATTTGAGCTGCCATATCCCCAGCCGGTTGGCCAATGGCGCGTAAATGTTCATCGCCTCGTTGGCTACCGCATACTCTTTTTCCGGCGGAAGTTTGGTGGCCATCCGTAAATCTTGCAGGCTGTCGGCCATGCGAATCATGATGACCCTTATATCCCATTCAATGATGGACAGGACCGCTCGACGAATGACTTCTAGCGTCTGCCCGTCATTATTCTCCTGCTGGTGTTTTTTATAAATTTCCTGATCGGTAAAATCATGCAGATTTTTTAACCCCACGACCAGAGAAACAATATCTTCGTTGAATAAGGGTTTCAGGTGGCTCTCAGTTTTGCCGGTATGAGGATAAAGGGTATCGTGCAGCAATCCAGCGATAATGGTATTGCTGTCTAAACCAAGCTTTAGCAAGACGTGGGCCACGGCTAAATCATGCTCGATGTATAACTCGCCGGAGTCGCGGCGCATACCGGCTTGGGCTTCAAGCGCAAATTTGTATGCTTCCTGGATTTTTTGCTGAGTGGAAACGGCCGTGCCCTTTGGCAGAGCTTCCAATAATTCATTTAATGTAATAGGAGGCAATTTGGTCATGACACTCACAAAAAACAGGCGCACCCGATATCGGAGACGCCTGTTATAGTTAGGGTTTGCTGTAACGGTCGGTGCAAATAAACAACAGCGTAATTCTAAATTAGATTATGGAATCGTTTACAAATAACTTTTCAAAA
>JBNKZT010000507.1:0-3703 GCA_050301775.1 Promineifilaceae bacterium (SeqCode) | reverse complement strand
TTCCATCCTCTTGTTTCTAGAATCGTTTGCATAAACAAAAAGAGGCGATATTGTTCTTTTTCCTTCATCCAAAGAGCTAATTTTTCATGTTTGTATCCGACAAATCCCCAAAGGCTAGCTCTATATTTAATTTTTAAACTGGGAACAACATACGTGCCTCTATAGCTATTTCTGTCAAAAGATAATCCAAGGACAGTCCCTTTTTTAAAAATTTGCTCTTTTGGTGGCGATAGTTTCAGTTTGGAAAAGAACCAGCCCTCATCAGGTTGAACCGATTGGGTAAAAATAATCTCTTCGTTAGAGATTATTATGGTGACTCTCCATAACAAACCCTGGAGTACAGATGGGAGAAGAATGACGATCAGATTAAACCCAAGAAACATATAGACTACAACTAATTGCCCAGTTAAGGGCCATGTTTTTATTCCTTTTGTGAATAAGTTGTAGTCAATAAGTATCGCCCCAGTCATGAATAAGGCCCAACCTATGAATAAGGCTACAAAGTTGAGGATACTTAAGGGAACATCTTTGTTTACCCAGGTAATTGTGTCGGTATCTGGTTCATGGTGATATTGAACTCCAGGCGGCAGTGGAGGCATTGTTGGTTCAACGATATTGGAGTCTGTCATTTTTGGTTGTTGGTTTTCAATAATTCTGCCGTTATCATGTCTGCCAATTGTTTTGTGCCAACGGCCGTTAAGTGTACCGGCGTGTCGGTGAATTCGGTGGCCGGGATGCTGTTCCAGAGGTCGAGGTAGGGCCAGTTGTGGGTAACGGCCGTTTCCATCAACATCTCCCGGTACAAATCATAGGCCCAAATCGGGTAGAACGAATTATAGCGCACATCGCTGTTTTGGCCGTCGCTGATGAACATCGGCTCGTTGATGAGCAGAACAGGCACGTCCCCGGCGCGGGCTATCCCGGCGGCCAGGACGTCGAAGGCCAGATCGTATTTGGTGAAGGGGGCCGATTCGTCGAAACCCTGCCAGCTTGTGTCGGCGTCCAGATCGGTTTGGCGCAGGGGTATGTCGGCGGGGATAGTCTGGTCAATACCTGTGGCGGCCCAGGCAAAGCCGGTGGTTTGCAGCCGCACCAGGTTGGCCAGGTTGCGCCGCTGGCCGATGATCGTGCGATCCCACCAATTTGGTTCGATGAACTGGGCGTCGTTGGGGCTGAGGTTGAGCGAATATTGGGTGATGAACGGCCGTATCCTTCCTCCATTATGCCGCACAATCGGCGACACCAGCTGCTTGTCCCGCGGAAACGACTCCAGCGTCACCGGCCAGATGATCAGGTCCGGCTCGTAACGCATGGCTTCGTCCAAAATGAGCAGATCTTTGGTGAGGGACATGATGGGGTAGCCGAGGTTGTAAAACGTCATGCGTCTGGCGTCATCCGTCATCAGGTTGGCGGCGTTGAGTTGGCCGGCCAGGGTATCTTTGTTTTGCAGGAACCAGCCCCAGATGCCGGAATCGCCCAGGATGATGACGCGGAACTCATCGGCCGCTTTAGGCTGGCTGATGGCGTGGCTGGCAAACATCGCCGGGATGTTGTTGAGGCTCAAGTTGTAGGACTGTTCGATTTGTTCGCCATAAGGCAGCCGCGCCCGCCCCGGCAGCAGCCAGTTGTAGAGCGAAATCTGCCCCCATGTTTCCAGTGGATTTAAAGTGGCAAAAATGACGTTGACCAGGACGAACAGCAGCGCCGCTTTGCCCACAACGCGGAAAATGGTTCTCCAGCCACTGCCCTGGTTGGTCATAATCCCCCCCAGTTCTTCTCGTAGGGGTGGGACGACCGGGAAAGGTTTTGGCCTGGCGAACGGCGCTGTCTCCCGGTCGTCTCACCCAAGCCGAGGTCCCAATTGGGCGAGACGGCGCGGAGACAATGCCAATCGTTTCCCCTAAGGTTATGCCGCGCCGTCCCGCCCCTACGGGTTTGTTTATGCATTTTCATTTGTCGGTGTGCCCTGGTGGAATATCATCTGCCAACGGCCGTTCACCTGTTTCCAGATCGAGCAGCGGCGAGAATGGGCCGGTGCTGCGTCCGGTTCCCAATAGGTCGAATGGTAAGTGGCCAGGATGACGCCCGGCGCCAATGTCATTGTTTTGAAGTCTTTCAATGTACGTGGTACCGGATTTTCGTTGGGCAAGCTCTCTAGAATCTGTTGTTTGTCGTAAGTCCGCCCTGAACTGCCAAATTCCAGGAATTCATTGGCCAGCAAAGCGTCCAACGTTTCTACTGAATGACGGTCGCCAGGTTGGAGTAACTGCTCTTCAAGCTGCTGAATGAGCGTTGCGATTGATTTGTCGCCCATTGTTTAGCCTCCGCCGAATAATTTCAGAATGGTCTGTGCTGCCAGCGCCGGATCGGGCAGGACGAACCAAACCCAGCCGATGACGACGTAATGGAAGGTGATGAACCAGGAAACGGCCGTCCACCCCCATCGTTGAACCGGTTTCTTCGCCAATCCCTGATACCACTTGCGCGTCCGGTCGCTCCACTGCTTGTGGATGAACAGCCCCACGCCGTGCCACAGCCCCCAAATCAAAAAGTGGCCGCTGACGCCATGCCAGAGGCCAATCGTCACCATCGTCGCCAATTGGGCGGAGAGGACGATGAGCGTGGGCGAGGGGCGCGGTTTGCGGCGCAGCAGGGCGCGGGAGAGCGGCGTGAAGACGTAAAACCTGGCCCAATCGCTGAGGGTGATGTGCCAGCTTTGCCAGAAGGCGGTGAGGGAGGTCTGGCGGTACGGCCGTTTGAAATTCTCCGGCAGCTGCACCCCAAACAATAGGCCCAGGCCGATGGCGATGTCGGTGTAGCCGCTGAAATCAAAGAAGAGGCGGAAGGCGTAGCCATACAGCAGCAGCCACAAGTGCCCTGGCGACTGTACCAGACTCACGTCCACACCGTCCAACGACATACCCAGCGCCAGGCTGTCGGCGATGACGAATTTTTTAAACAGGCCAATGCCGATGCTCGTCAGGCCATCGGCGAAGCGGGCGGCGTCCAGGCCGGCTAGCTGCGGCAAGGCGCGCAAGTCGGACACAAATCGTTCGGCCCGGTCAATCGGCCCGGCGGTGATGGCCGGGAAGAAGAGGACGTAGGTAGCGTATTCGCGCAGGGTCAGGTCCGGCAGTTGGCCGGTTTGCCGGTCGCGCAGGGTGTGCAGCAGGCGGAAGGCGACGTAGGAGAAGCCCAGCCAGGTCAAATCGGCGGCGCTGGCCAGGCTGGCGTCCTGGTTGGTGAGAGTGCGCCAGAGGTGGGCAACGGCCGTTACCAGCCAATCGGTTTTGAGAACAATGAAAATGACGATGATGAAAAAAACTGAGATTTGGAGACTGGAGATTGGAGACTGGAGATTTTTAGTTCTTAGTCTCCAATCTCTAGTCGCCAATCTCCAAATTATGCTAATCAATGCTGCTAACAGTGCCACTACCCACACCGGACTCGGCGGGCGGTTGGCGATGGGGCGCAGGTCTTGGGGCAGGAAGCGCAGAAAGGAGATGGCCAGAACTAGTCCGGCGATGACGATAAGGGTGGTGGCGTCTTCTTTTTTTAACCGCGGAGACGCAGAGGACGCGGAGTTGTCCTCTTTTACTTTTTCTCTGCGCTCTTTGCGCCTTTGCGGTTCATTTCCTTTTGGCAAAGTGACCCACCAACTCAATACGACGAGGCCGATGGTAATGGTGGGCAGGATGTAGCC
>JBNKZT010000506.1:0-3727 GCA_050301775.1 Promineifilaceae bacterium (SeqCode) | reverse complement strand
CACAGGCATTTTATAGCAACTGCTTGCAGAATGCCCGTGTTCTATAAAACCTGCGAGGTCTATACCAGACCTCGCAGGTTTGGTTTGAGATCACTTTTCGTATCCATCGGGATGGGCGACATGCCAGTTCCAGGCCATCTTGATGATTGTTTTCAAATCCGGATAGATAGGCTTCCAGCCTAAATCATGGTTAATACCTTCACTGCTGGCAATCAAAATGGCCGGGTCGCCGGCGCGTCGCGCCCCAATTTCGGATGGGATAGGATGGCCGGTTACTTCCCGCGCGGTTTGAACGACTTCCAGGTTGCTGTAGCCACGGCCGTTTCCCAAATTATATTTACGACTTTCCCCGCCATCCAACAGAGCCTTCATCGCTAAAATATGGGCCTTGGCCAGATCGACGACGTGAATATAGTCGCGCACACAGGAGCCATCCGGCGTCTCATAATCATCGCCGAAAATGACGATTTTTTCCCGCTTACCCAGAGCCACTTCCAGCACCAGTGGGATCAGATGGGTTTCCGGATCGTGGTCTTCGCCCCGGATTTCGGTTGCGCCACAGGCATTGAAATAACGCAGACAGGCGTACTTCATTCCGTACAGTTTGTCCATCCAATGCAGGTAGCGCTCCAGGATATGTTTCGATTCGCCATAGGGGCTGCCGGGCACGATGCGCTCTGTCTCGGCAATGGGAATTTGTTCCGGATCGTCAAACAAATTGGCGGTAGAAGACAGAATGAACGCTTTGACGCCATGTTGAGTAGCGCTTTCCAACAAATTGAGTCCATTGGTGATGTTATCGCGCAAGTATAGGAACGGTTTTTGTACCGACTCGCCAACGAGCGTGTAGGAGGCAAAATGCATGATGCCATCCGGTTTGTGTTGGCTGATAGCCGCTTCGATGGCCGACTTATCGGCTAGATCACCCTTGATAAAGATGGCGTCGGGGTGGACGGCATCCAAATGTCCCTGAAATAAATTGTCAAAAACGATGACCTCGGCTCCATCTTCGATGAGTTGTTCGACGGCGACACTGCCGATATAGCCAGCGCCACCAGTTACTAGAATTTTCATGTTTAAGTTCTCCATTGATTAAAATGTAACGACTCCCATTGTGAAGATGATGCGAGCCAGGCACAATCATATATAAGTATGCTTACAATTTGCCTGCCGTTTTGCCATTAAGATGGCAACGATTCACGGTTGGGCGGCAATGGTGAGCGGTATTTCCAGAGACTGCCCGTCACGCAAGAGCGACAGGGTGATGGTTTGGCCGACTTCGGTGTTAAGTTCCAAGTATTCGGTCAGATTGTTCCAGTCAGTGATGGGGGTGGTTGGATGGCTGCCATCCGCAATGGCCGTAATTATGTCCCCGCCCACCAACACCCGCTGATTGCCGATGATGATTTGGTCCTGTGCGCCGCGAATACCAGCCTTAATTGCTGGCCCTTCACGATATATCTGGGCAATCAGCACCCCTTTTTCAACGGGCAGTTGCAACGCTTCGGCTAAACCGGGCGTGATCGAATAGCCAAGTAATCCCAACCAGGGATGCGGATAGGTGCCGTGTTCAATAAGTGCCGGTATGACGCGCCGGACTGTGTCGGCGGGCACGGCAAAACCGATGCCTTCTGCGTTTTGGCGTACGGCCGTATTCACCCCAATCACCCGTCCCCGCGAATCCAGCAGCGGTCCGCCGGAGTTGCCAGGGTTAATGGCGGCGTCGGTCTGGATGACATTGTAAATGTAATTGTCGCTGTCTGTTTGCAACGGCCGTCCCAATGCGCTCACCACACCCGTCGTCAACGTCCGATCCAGGCCGAACGGGTTGCCGATAGCGATAGCCCGCTGGCCCACGCGTAAATCGGCTGAACTGCCCAATTCCAGCGGCGAAACGGCTGGTATTTCATCGTTCAGGGCCAGCACCGCCAGATCGTTAGCCGGATCGGTGCCGATGACTTGTGCTGGCAAAGTTACCTCATCCGAGAATTTCACTTCGATGCTTTCGGCGTCTTTGATAACGTGGTAGTTAGTGACAATGTGGCCACTCGCATCATACACAAAGCCGGAACCGGTGCCTTCGCTGGCGCTGGGGCCGAAAAAGAAGTTCATTGTAATAACTTGAGCCGTGATGTGAACGACGGACGGGCCTACCCGGTCATACAAATTGGTTACTAACTGTTCTTCAATATCGATGGGGGCCAAATCGGCCGGGGAAAGTGGTGTGGGCGTAGCGATGATAATGACGGGGGTAGCAGTGGGCGGTACGGCCGTTGCCACCGCTTCTGGTTGTAAACGCAAACAACCCGCCAATAGTCCGGAAAACAAAGGAATGAGGATAAACCAATTTCTTTTCATACCCTATGATTTTAGCATCATTGACTGGTTTGTTATGGGTAAGTTAGCCAGCTTTAATGTAAAATAACGGCCGTTCCCGCTGCGGCTGGTGTGCTGAAAATGTTTGGTTTTAGGCCGGTTGCTGATTCGTATTGGGCGGCAACGGCCGTTGCCACTTCATCTGCTAAATCAGCTCGCACTAGTGCCACTGCACAGCCGCCAAACCCGCCGCCAGTCATCCGAGCGCCGTAACTGCCTGGCTGTGCCTGCGCCAGACGAGCCATAATGTCTAATTCCTCGTTCGTTACCTCAAAATCATCGCGCAAGCTGGCGTGACTCTCGTTCATCAACTGGCCCAGCAGCGGCGCGTCACCGTTTTGCATCGATTTGACGGCATTGAGTGTACGCAAATTTTCGGTGACGACGTGACGGGCGCGTTTCCGGATCAACGGTTCCAATTCCGCTTCATGCGCCAGAAATTCGGTAATGGAAACGTCACGCAGAGCGGAAACCTCGAAGTAAGCGGCAGCGGCTTCACACTGCTGGCGGCGTTCGTTGTAGCCCGATTCGGTGTGGCTGTGGCGGGTCATGGTGTCCATGATGAGTACGGCCGTTCCCACCGGCAGCGGAATCGGCTGTGTGGCCAAACTGCGGCAGTCAATCAACAAGGCAAAACCGGCCTGGCCGTTGGCCGAAATCATCTGGTCCATGATACCCGTGTTGGCCCCGACCCATTCGTTTTCCGTCTTCTGGCCCAGCCGGGCCATTTGCACGCCGTCAAATGCGAAGCCGGAAACGGCGGCAAAAGCGCAGCCCACGGCCATCTCCAGAGCCGCCGACGAAGACAGTCCGGAACCGACGGGCACGTCACTGGTCAGGATGCCTTCCCAGCCGTTGAGGTCGTAACCGGTGTCCAGGAGCATTTTGGCCATGCCTTTGAGGTATTCACCCCAGCCGCCTCTGTGTTGAATGTCACTCAGGTCAAAATCGACCGGTTCGGTCTGTTCCAGGGAGGTGGCCCGGATACGGCCGTCACCTCTTGGCCGCAGCGCCAGCCAGACTGCCCGGTCAATAGCCATCGGCAGGACAAAGCCATCGTTGTAATCGGTATGTTCCCCGATAAGATTCACCCGGCCCGGCGCGCGGATGATGGTGGACGGCCGTTCACCAAACTGTTGTTCAAATGCTTTAATGACACGTTGTTGTCGTTCCATTATTCCTCTTTAAAATAGCGAGTTGCCGTAGGGCGTAGTGGCTTACGGTTACGCACTACGCCCTAACACCATTATCCCAATCGGTAGTGTACCTCAGATAACTGGCGCAGGCGGTCGGCGGCCTGTTCGGCTGTTAAGTCGCGCTGGGCTTCGCCCAGCATCTCGAAGCCGACCCT
>JBNKZT010000505.1:0-3735 GCA_050301775.1 Promineifilaceae bacterium (SeqCode) | reverse complement strand
GTCAAAATCGCAGCGCCATCTGGCGCGGGCGGAACGTCGGCGTCGTTTTTCAATTCTTCCAACTGCTGCCCACGTTGACCGTGATGGAAAACGTAATGCTGCCGATGGACTTTGGCCGTACTTACCCGACCCGCGAGCGCAAAGAACGGGCGCTGCACCTGCTGGAACAGGTCGGCATTGGCACGCAGGCAACGAAACTGCCGGCGCTGCTTTCCGGCGGCGAAAAACAGCGCGTGGCTATCGCCCGCGCACTGGCCAACGATCCCCCGCTGCTGGTGGCCGATGAGCCAACCGGCAACCTCGATTCACAAACGGCCGATGCCACGCTGGCGCTTTTTCAGGAATTGGCGGCATCAGGCAAAACGGTGGTGATGGTGACGCACGAACGCGACGTGAGCCGCTGGGTATCACGCACAGTCACACTGGCTGACGGGCAAATCGTTGGCGATTCGATTATCCCCGCCAAAGTCTCGATGGGAACAATGGAGGTGGTTTATGGGTAGCGTACGCTGGCGCAAAATCTGGCGCGACTTGTGGGAAAACGAAATGCGTACTTTGATGGCGGTCCTGGCTATCGCCATTGGTGTGTTTGGTGTGGGGTCCATTATGACCACCTACGCCATTCTCACACGGGAAATCAACACCAACTACATGGGCACGACCCCGGCTTCGGCTAAATTGTATGTTGAAGGGGCAAACAGGGAATTGGCAACGGCCGTTTCCCATCTCCCCGACATCGCCACAGCCCAGGTGCGGCGTGTCATTCGGGCGCGGTTGCAGTTTGGTCCCGACGAATGGGGACCGCTGAAGCTGTTCGTCATTGATGACTTCAACGATCTGCGCGTCTCTACTTTTACCAGCGAAAGCGGCAATTGGCCGCCAAACACGGGCGACATCCTCATCGAACGCTCGTCCATCTCGGTCAGCCGGATGCAGGTGGGTGATCAGATCGTTGTCCAGACGCCCGATGGAGAAGCGCGGGCGCTGTCGGTCAGCGGCATCATGCACGATCCGGCGCAGGCACCCGGCTGGCAGGACGGCATTGATTACGGCTACATTACCGCCGATACGCTGGCGCTGCTGGGTGAAGCGGCCACGTTTAACGAACTGCACGTTCTCGTCGCCGAAGACACGATGAACGTGCCTCACATCAGCGACGTGGCCTACCGGGTGCGGGATTTTGTGCAGGCGCAGGGGTATGCGGTAACGGCCGTTACCATTCCCGAACCGGGCAAACATCCGCACACCGACCAGATGGATTCGTTGATGTTCCTGCTGGAAGCGTTTGGCATCCTGGCCCTCATCCTCAGCGGCATCCTGGTTGCTAACATCATCGCCGCTTTGCTGGCGCAGCAAATCCGGCAAATTGGGGCGATGAAAGCGATTGGCGGCCGGACGTCTCAGATTGCTGGTCTTTACTTCGGCACGGTCCTCATCTTTGGGTTAGGGGCGCTGCTGATTGGCATTCCGCTCTCTGTTTCGGCCGGACGGGCCTATGCCGGGTTCACGGCCACGCTGCTGAATTTCAACATCACCAGTGATGCCATCCCACTCTGGGTCTTTGCCGTGCAAATTGCCATCGGGTTGACAGTACCCTTGCTGGCTGCGGCCGTGCCCATTTTCAAGGGCAGCCGCATCACGGTGCGCGAGGCAATCAGCGATTATGGCGTGGGCAGTGCCCAGTTTGGCAGCAGTGTCATCGACCGGCTGGTGACGAACGTGCGCGGTTTGAGCCGTCCCCTGGCGCTCTCGCTGCGCAACACGTTTCGCCGCCGCACCCGATTGGTACTCATCGTGGGCATTCTGGCGGTCGGTGGGGCAGCATTCATGAGCACCATTAACGTGGACCGCTCCTGGTTGAACACGATTGGGGTTGCTTTTGAGGCACGGCGGTTTGACGTGAAGGTAGATTTTGTCACGCCGTATCCGGTGGATCAGGTGGAAGATGCGGTAACGGCCATACCCGGCGTCACCGGCGTCGAAAGCTGGAACCAGGCGGTGGTGGTGCAGGAACACGCGGATGGGTCTGATGGGATACGGTTTAACTTAACGGCCGTGCCCGCAGATACAGAGCTGATTGCCTATCCCGTCATCGAAGGTCGCTGGCTGCAACCTGGAGACAGTAACGCTCTGGTCATCAACCACGAGATGCTTTACGACCATGACGCCGGTATCCGGCCGGGCGATACGGTTACCCTGCGCATCAACGGCCAGCCGGTTGAATGGCAGGTGGTGGGTGTGGTGCGGGAAATCGGCGCGCCTCGCCGGGGACTGGGCATTCCGGCCTCGGCCTACGTGCCGCTAGATTACTTTAATCAGGTGACAGGCAGCACTGGTACGACAACGACCATCCGCGTGCAAACGGCCGAACACGATACGGCCGCCATGCAGGTGATGAACCAAAAGCTGGAGCGACAGTTTGACGCCGCCGGATTACGCCGCCTCGACCTTCAGGCTAGCACCACGCGCCGCCGCATTCTAGAAGAGCATCTGGTCGTCATTCTGGCATTCCTGATGCTGATGGCCGTGCTGGTAGCAGCGGTTGGCGGGTTGGCGCTGGCTTCGGTAGTCAGCATCAACGTGATGGAGCGGTCACGCGAAATCGGCATCATGCGGGCCATTGGCGCATCCACCGGCGCGATCTTGCAGGTCATCATGGCTGAAGGGCTGGTGATTGGCTTGTTAAGCTGGGTGGTGGCAGTGGCAGTGGCACGGCCGTTGAGTGTAACTGTCGGTAATTTTGCCGGCTGGCTCTTTGTGCGCAGCGATCTGGCCCATGTCTTTTCATCTGGGGCGATGTGGGGCTGGCTGGGGCTGATCGTCATCATTAGCCTGGCTGCCAGCTTTTTTCCGGCGTGGACGGCGGCTCGCCTGACAGTTCGAGAAGTGGTCGCTTACGAGTAAATCAGTTTAAGGAGAATATGACAATGCAAAATAAACGAATCATTCGTGTGGTTGTAGTAGTGGCAGTGGTTGCCCTGGTTATCGGGTTGGTGTCGCTGGTTGGTCCGGCGCTGTTTGATACGCTGCTGGCGATGCATGGTTTGTAGCAAAATGAAAACCTTGATTTACTAGAACAAGTGTGCTTAAATACGTTGTGATTCATTGACAACGGCCGTCACCTCAGCCAAATCATATCAAAGAACAGAGAGAGAGTAGAGCTAACCAATCAGGCTTTGCTCTCTCTATGCTGCTATCAAGAAAGCGCCATCAGCGCGGCAAAGTGGCAAAGTGGCAGAGTGCCTGCAACGCCACAACCTTTGCAACTCTGCCACTTTTATACTTTCTTATTACCGCAAGGGAAAAATCATGAGCATTATCTTTGAGGAAAGACCCTCGGACTCGCCTTACGTGGAAACGGTGACGCATGGGTATACGGCCGTTGCCGGCTCAACAATTCGCCCGGCTGAGAGTCATTGGCACATGGTGTTTGTGAAGGTGAACGGCCGTACTCACTCTTTAGTCGTCGGGCCATTGACAGCGTCCGGTCTTGCTTCTTGGGGGGGTGGGGCCGAGATTTTGTGGGTTAAGTTCAAACTGGGCACATTTATGCCCCATTGGCCTACGAGAAAATTCCTGGATTCAGAGACAAACCTGCCCGGCGCGTCCCACAATGCCTTTTGGTTGCACAGTTCAACGTGGCAGCTCCCTGACTATGACAATGTAGAGACGTTTGTGGATTGGCTGACGCGGGATAAACTGCTGGTCAGCGATCCGGTCGTGAATGCTGTACTA
>JBNKZT010000504.1:0-3737 GCA_050301775.1 Promineifilaceae bacterium (SeqCode) | reverse complement strand
CCACGCTCATAGACGACATGGCGAAAGACCGGCGCAGTCTAGATTTATATGTCACCCGCTTCGTAGGGCAATTTGGCAAATTGCCCCACAAACTACTCCTGGTAATTGATCAATTTGAAGAACTGTTCACCCTGTGCAAAGACGAAGCCGAACGGCGAGCCTTTGTCGATAACCTGATGCACGCCGCCGCTGCCAACGGCCCCACGACCATCATCCTGACACTACGGGCCGACTTTTATGACCACTGCGCCCCCTACGACCAACTGCGCGAAGCGCTGGCCCAACATCAAGCCTACATCGGCCCCATGAACGCCGCCGAACTGCGGCAGGCGATTGAACGCCCCGCCGCCAACGCCCGACTAACCTTTGAAGAAGGGCTGATAGACTTGCTTCTACGCGACGTAGGCGCAACGGGCGAACAAACGCCGGAACCGGGCGCGCTGCCCCTGTTAAGCCACGCCCTCCTGGAAACGTGGCGGCGGCGCGAAGGCGACCGGCTGACACTGGCCGGCTATAACGCTGCCGGCGGCGTCCACGGCGCGATTGCCCAAACCGCCGAAACCGTATACCAAACCCTGCCGCCGGAACAGCAAACAATTGCCCGCAACATTTTCCTGCGGCTGACCGAATTGGGCGAAGGGACGCAAGACACCCGCCGCCACGCCGACCTGGATGAGCTGATAACCCGGCCTGAAGTGGAAACGGAAGTAAGCACCGTGTTACGGCGGTTGGCCGACACCCGGCTGGTGACGACCAGCAACGAAGGGGCCGAAGTAGCCCATGAAGCGTTGATTCGGGAATGGCCGACACTGCGCCGCTGGCTGGACGATAACAGGGAAGGGCTGCGTATTCACCGGCAGTTAACCGAAGCAGCAACTACCTGGACAGTTAACAACCAAGACAACAGCTACCTATACCGGGGGGCACGATTAGAAACGGCCCAGGAATGGAGCAAAAATGAAAAAGCGGATTTAAACCAGCGGGAACGCGCCTTTTTGGAAGCCAGCCAGGAACGCCAACAAAACGAATTGGCGCAGGCCGAAGCCAGCGCCAAGCGATTGCGTCGCCTGTCTTATGGACTGGCTGTGGCCTTAGCATTAATGATTGGGGCGCTGTTCCTGGCCTTTTCCCAACTACGGGCAGCCCAGGCGCGGCAATTATTGACCCAGGCCCAAATCAAGTTTAAGGAAGATGAGCTTATTCTGTCCGCTTTGCTGGCTCTGGAGTCAAATAGGCTAATTCAAACCAGCGAGGCGACCGATTTGCTGGGCGAAATCCCTTATGCCCGGCCAGATACCGTGGAGCAAATCTTTGCCAGTCCCTCAGATCGGGCCTGGGGTGTGGCCTGGTCGCCTGACGGCCGTCTCGCTTCTGGTTCCGTTGACGGGGTCATCATTTGGGACGAAGCAACTGGGAAGCCAGCCAAATCCTTGTCCGGTCATTCAGTTCCGGTAACAAGCGTGGCCTGGTCGCCCGACGGCCGTCTTGCCTCTGGCTCCGCTGACGGAACGATCATCATCTGGGATGAGGCGGCAGGATCGCCGGCCCAAACCCTCTCCGGCCACTCAGATATAGTTATGAGCCTGGCCTGGTCACCCGACGGCCGTCTCGCCTCCAGTTCATTAGACAGGACGGTTATCATTTGGGATGTAGGTGGCAGGCAACCGAACCAAACTTTCTCCAACGACTCGGATCCGGTCATTAGTGTGGCCTGGTCGCCCGACGGCCGTCTTACCTCTGGCTTAGAGGATGGGACGATTATTATCTGGAATGAAACGACAGGACAGCCCGCCCAAATCTTCTCCGATGACTCGACTTCGGTCATTAGTGTGGCCTGGTCACCCGATGGCCGTCTCGCCTCCGGCTCAGATAATGGAACGGTTATCATTTGGAATGAAGCGACAGGGGCGCCTGCCCAGACCTTCTCCGGCCATTCGGGTTCGGTCTATAGTGCAGCTTGGTCGCCCAACGGTCGTCTCGCTTCCAGCTCAAAATACGAGACCATCATCTGGGATGAGGCAACAGGAACCCCGGCCCAAAACTTCTCCGGCCACACAGATTCGGTGAATAGTGTAGCCTGGTCGCCCGACAACCGTCTTGCCTCCAGTTCTACTGACGGGATGGTGATTATCTGGAATGAGGTAGCGCCTGCCCAAAATCTCATCGGTCACTCAGACTGGGTCAACAGTGTGGCTTGGTCGTCTGACGACCGCCTCGCTTCCGGCGACGCTGACGGAACGATCATCATATGGGATAAGGCGACGGGATTGCCAGCCAAAACCTTCTCCTCAGATAGCGTCATAAGCATTGCCTGGTCGCCCAACGGCCGTCTCGCCTCTGGCTTAGACAACGGGACAGTCATCATCTGGGATTTGGCGGCAGGGCAGCCCGCCCAAATCCTCACCGGTCACTCAAAATGGGTCAGTAGCGTGGCCTGGTCACCCGACGGCCGTCTCGCCTCCGGCTCCGCTGAGGGGATCATTTGGGATTTACGAACAGGAACGCCATCTAAAACCCTTTATGGCAGTTCAAATTGGGTCAGCCATGTCGCCTGGTCTCCCAGCAATCGTCTTGCCTCCTCTAGCGGGGTCATTATCTGGGATATAACAACGAAATCTCCGGAACAAATCTTCTCCCGCTCAGATTCGGTCAATAGCGTGGCCTGGTCGCCCGACGGACGTCTCGCCTCTGGTTCAAGTGACGGGACGGTCATCATCTGGGATGAAGCGACAGGGCAGCCCGCCCAAATCCTAACCGGCCACTCAGGTTCAGTCCGGAGCATCGCTTGGTCGCCCAACGGCCGTCTCGCCTCCGGCTCAGATGATAGAACGGTAATTATCTGGGATGAAGCAACAGGAACCCCGGCACAAATCCTCACTGGTCACTCAGGCTCAGTCAGGAGCATTGCCTGGTCGTCCGATGGCCGTCTCGCCTCTGGCTCGGATGATCGAACTATCAAGATCGTTCCTGAAATTTTTACACACCCAACTTGCGACTGGCTTTACCGTAATCTCACAGAAAAGGAATGGTTGCAATACAAAGCTCCCTTTTCCTGGAGCGGCGCTGGCACATTTTTTACCAATGAAACAACGGCCGGTCAATTAGTCAATCTCATCGGCCTAACGCCGTACCATCCTACCTGCCCTAATTTACCCACGCCCGAAGTCAGCCCCATCCTGACACAGCGCGGGCGCTTGTTCTATGGCGGCGCGGCGCTGTTGGCCCTGGCTGTTTTAGTCCTCGCCGTCATTGGCCTAGTCAAATTATCCAAAAAAATCGTTATGGTCCGCCTTCAAAGGTAAACGGCCGTTATAAAAACGTAACAATTTCATCGAGCGATTTCTTAGTAATTCTCGGTACCTGGGCATCCCACGTTGGATAACCAACGACGAGGAGAAGAAACGGCCGTTCATTCCCCGGCCTATCCAAAATCTCATTCAAAAAATTCATCGGGCTGGGCGTATGCGTAAGGGTCGCCAACCCGGCCTGATGCAACGCCGTAATCAGCAGCCCTGTAGCAATCCCCACCGACTCCTGCACGTAATAATGCTTGATTTTCCCCCCGTCCGGCCCCATCCCGTAGCTCTGGGCAAAAATAGCAATCAAATAAGGCGCGGTCTCCAGGAACGGCTTGCTGGCGTCCGTTCCCAGCGGCGCTAACGCCTCCAGCCACTCCTCCGTCGCCCGCCGCTGGTAGAATTCCCGCTCCTCCGCCTCGGCCGCTTCCCGGATTCGCC
>JBNKZT010000503.1:0-3744 GCA_050301775.1 Promineifilaceae bacterium (SeqCode) | reverse complement strand
TTTGGCATTTAGATCATAACAAAGATTTTGCAGCTCGCTTTCATTAAAATAGTCAGCGATTTGCTCCCGCAGCTGTGCCTGATTCATGATCGGCTCCATTTTATTCAAAAGGGCATCGGGGAAGGCGTCTTGAATGCTGTTTGCCTATTCATTATACATAATTTTATGGGGAACGGGATGGTGGGGGCAGGAACGGCCGTTTGCTGCGGCCATATCTCAGCCTTTGGTTGCTCTCCTGACTGTGCCGCCTTCCGGACACTGGCCGGAGCTAAAAAACTCAGCAGAATTTTGGAACGTCAAGGACCAGACTGTGTTCGAATAACTCGCATGGTCGTTTTTCAGAGCGATGTCATTTTTGCTTGATCGCGGTTCTGGAACAAATCGCGCAGCAGTAATATGCTGCCAATCCCCAGGACTATCAACGCCAGGATATAAATGACCAGCATTGTGAGAACGAGCAGCAGGGGCCAACCCGTTGGCTCCCTTTCGCCTGACGCCAATCCGGTGATAACGGCCAGCCCCTGACTGCTGGCCAGCGTGGCAGTGGCAATAATGAGGCTCCAGACAATGAGTTTCTGGCGCGACCGTATTCGCAGTGCGGCCCAGAAGAGCAGCCCACCGCCAACCAACGCCGCCGGGAACAATTCGGCCGGCATGAGATAATCGAACCGAAACTGGCCTTTGGCTATCAGGAAGGCCACCGTTAGCAAGATGGGGGCCACAATCGGAAACCAGGCCAGTAGGGTCCCGATAATGGCCAGGATTTTTGTGAGAACACTTTTCTTTTCCATTGGTTATATCCTTAAATTTGCCAGCCAGTCAGATTTTTCTCGAAGACATCCATCGGGCAAGTGTAAATGTCCACAAGAAACCGATGAGAGCGGCGATTCTTTCGGTTAGGCCCATGATCGGGCTTCCCTGGTTTGCCATGAAAAATCCGGCTGCGAGAACGGCCGTACCCACAGTAATATACGAATATGTCCCAAACCCGGGGAAAATCTTGGCTCGATTGAACCAGAACCCGATAAACAGTATGGAGAATACCGAGAGCAGGCCAACGACGCCGGTCAAGATGATGTGCATCTGGCCGAGAAAAGTAGGCGGAGTTCCCCAGGGGTCTTGGTGAAAAACAGCCGCCGTCAATACGCTGACACATCCCATCGCAATGTACAACACTGCGCCGATCTTTCCTGCGCCTGTGGCGCGCCCGCTTCTACGAATAAATTGCAGAATGCCAATGCCAAACAAGATTAATAGAAAGGCAAACGTTGTATGGAGTGTGTCCAGCAGGGGTTTGTTCGGCGACCCAGGCGAGAACAGTTCGCTCACTGTTTCTGAGAGGTGACTGTAACCCGGCCTAATAGCGCCGCCCAGGATGGTCATGAACACAAATAATAGAGGAGCGGCCATGCCGCAGATAAATAGGAATCGCCGGTTCATTTTGCCACCATATTATTTTGCTCTTGATGTGTCGCCTAACGGCCGTTTCTCAAACCAGACCTTATCTTGAATACCACCATAACACCTCCCCAGCACAGTTAGTTGGGCGGCCTGGTTATAATCATGTTGATGTGGAAAAAAAGTTGGATAAACTCCCGGACGCCCGGCTATCTTACTACAGTATAAAATAGGATCGGTTCGATCTCAATAGGTTCTGATTGGGGATTGCAAACGGCCGTCTCCTCGCCTGCACTACTTCCTGAAAAACAACCCTAACCAGCCCGCCAGCGGTTAATCCGGCGGCAATCATTTGATTGATGGCGTCTTGAATTACAAATTCACCGCGTGGCAACGGCCGTAAACAATCTGGTGGCAGTTAGCGTACTTGAAATGTGTTGGGGTAGGGAAAATAGACAAAAATCGGTTAAGAACTGGAGGATTCCTTAGGAGCGGAAATTAAATAAGACGACGAAGTCGTTTCCTTGCCGCTCCTTCAAGCTGACGATGCAATTCTGTATTTATTTCATCGTCAGCCTTTATTCGTGTATTTATGCCTGCCCAATCCAGGCAGCCAGATTCATTTTAACTCGATGAAGCCTGTCTGGTTCGACTTCACCAATTGCCCCAAGCAGGATGTCGCCATCTACGACAGCCAAACGCCCTACTCGAATCAGGCTGGCCTCTTTTAAGCCCGAAGTAGAGAAATCAGGATCGTCTGGTTGCATGATTTCATCAAAAGATTGAACGTAATGTTTCATTTGGGTGGAAATCATACAAATCAGCCAATCATCATATTGGCCGGGCAATTTACCAATCAATAGAGCCGGACGCGGCTTTCCCTGCGCTAAATCTGCCTGGGGGAATCGGAATAGAATAATCTGGCCAGGTTGTTTCATGAGAAGTGGACTTTCAAATCGCCGGTCGTGTAATCAGGGGTATCTTCATCTTCCATGCCGCGCATGGCTGCGGTCAAGGAAAAGGTAGACCAGTCGGGATCGTCTTGCTGCTGTGTTTTTTTGCGTTCTGACTTTGACAAAAGAAATTCCACGAAATCTAATACTTCCGTCTGAAACGATTCCGGCAGCTTTTGCACATTTCGGTAGATTTTTTCTGTAACCTGCATTGGGTAATCTCCTGATACATTAATCCAGATTTAGTTCATTTTACCATATTACAAGTTGAGACCGGAGTTTGATTTTACTAATATCCCCAAAATCTCATGGCAACTTTATCCCGTTTTGCCTCGTTCCTCAGTTTCCAGAGTTCATTCGCGGGGCGTGGCCTGTACCAGCCCGCCAGCGGTTAATCCGGCGGCAATCATTTGATTGATGGCGTCTTGAATTTCAAACTCACCGCGCGGCAACGGCCGTACCCGACCCAAATAATCCACTGTCATCCCCGGCAAAATAAAGGCAAGGGCTTTTCGATGATGCGGGTGATACGGCAGTTGCCCCCAAATGGCACAATGCTGCGCCCAATGATGTTGGCCAGCGGCAGTTCCTTGCACTCACGATAGGTTTCCCACGAGGTGACTGAAAAGGTTGTCAGGGAGTTAAAAATGCAGGAGGTGTGGTTAGGTGATAAATTGCCGGACGATATTTTGGCTTTGGAATCGGCTTGCCGCTTTTGCGAGCAGATTCCAACCAGGCTTCTTTGGCCACTTGCACTTCACGCAGCGCTTCTTCTGGGGTTTCGCCAAATGCAGAACAAAAACGCAAATCGGGAATGTCAGCAATATAGCCCCCATCTTCTTCTGAGTAAAAAATGCTGATAAAGTAGTCTTGCATATTAGTCCTCAAGTGTTAAGCGGTACTGCTCTACAAGTTATAAAAACTGGCGGATTTGATACGGTTTAACCTGCCCTTTACTGTTCTGTAAATTTAAGATTTCGGGTATGTCGGGATGTTCAAAAATGTGATGGCTGCCACGTGTTCGTGATAGCTCAAACCCGAACGCTTCAACCAGGCTTACAAAATCGCCAAAACGGATGTTTTTTGAACCAGATAGAATCTTTTCTAAGAGCTTTTTCTTGTTCATTTTCTGTAGGCGTTAGTGTACCATAAACGGTCGGCAATTGTCTCCTGAATCTATCGATGCCCGTCTTATCCAACCTCAGCCCAGTGTGTCACAACAATCAGTTTTCGGCGTCCATTCGCGTGGTGTGGGCTGAACCAGCCCACCGGCGGTTAATCCGGCGGTAATCATTTGATTGATGGCGTCTTGAATCTCAAACTCACCGCGCGGCGACGGCCGTACCCCATCCAAATACTCCAGCGTCACCCCCGGTAAAATAAAGGCAAGGGC
>JBNKZT010000502.1:0-3747 GCA_050301775.1 Promineifilaceae bacterium (SeqCode) | reverse complement strand
ATACCATTATGATTATTGTCGCTTTGTTACTGGGGCTGCTTTTAGCGGCTTGTGGAGGCGGCGAAGAACCGACGCCTACGCCTGAACCGTCCCCGACTACAGAAGAATTAGCCCCGGAGGCTACCGCTGTTCCAACTGAAGAACCAGCGCCAGCGCCGACGGATGAACCTGCGTCGACTGAAGAACCAACGGCAGAACCAACTGTTGAGCCTACGCCTGAGCCAACGGAAGAACCTGTGTCTATGGACGGTTTTGTAGAATTTACCTCTGAAGCGGAAGGGTTGACGCTTGGTTATCCTGCCGATTGGGTCTATGACGATACCTTTTTCCTCATTTTTGCTTCTAGCGAGGAGTTGATGATGGAAATGGAACCCGATGAGGATTCTGAGGGCGCAATGGCGATGGTTATTGCCGGCGATACGGCCGATTTTGAGGATCCGGATCCGATGGTCGCCATCAATCAGATCTTGACCGAATTTGGCATGGATGATGCCGACGCGGTACGCGAAGGGGCAACGGCCGTTACCATCAACGGACAAGAAGGCGCAGCCGTTATTGTTGACAACGTAAGCGACGGCGGCATACCGATGGTGACTTACGCCGTTCTACTCACCAATAATGAGCGTGCCGCCATCTTCATCGGGGCGACGCCGGTGAAAGACGAAGCCGCATACCTGGATACATTGAAAGCGATGGCTGAAACGATTGTCATTGGTGAGCCAACGGCCGTAGAAGACCCCGAACCCACCGGCGGCGACATGGCCTTTGATCTTGATGACTCGCAAGGTTTATTATGGTATGGCGAAGCGGCTGACGGCGTTATCAGCGACCAAACGGCTTCTATCTGGCATTTCATTGGATCGGAAGGAGAAATTCTTGATGTGCGGGTTGAACCGGCCGGCGATTTAGACGTGATTGTGGATATTTTTGACGAAGACGGCGTCTCCATTTTGGACTTTCCCGTAGATGATTCTTTCGGCATGGAAGAGATTCTCGGCCTGGAAATTCCCGGCAACGGCATCTATTACGTTGTCATCACCAGTTTTGGCGGTTCCAGCGGCGCATACGCCGTGACGATGGCTGAGACGGGCATGTTGGGCAACGAAAGCGGCCTTGATATTGGCGGCGGCGCAACCGGCGGCGCCGCAGTCTATGGCGAGATTTATGCCGGATCGCACAATGGGAACGAGGCGGGAATATGGACATTCACCGGCCAGGCGGGTGAATTCGCCGACATCACCGTCACTCCGCAAACGGAGGGTTTGGATGTAACGCTAGATGTGTTAGACCCTGCCGGCGATTCCATGTTGGACGACGTAGTTGATGCCTCTTTTGACACAGAATACATTCGCCTTTTGCCGCTGCTTGAGGATGGGGTCTACACGCTCGTCATTGGCAGCTACAACGGCTCTCCTGGCGACTATCAATTGCTGATTAAGGAATCTTATTCGGGCCAACCGGCTACTTTTGTCTTTGCTTCCGGTATATTGAATGAAGCAGGCGAAGCGCATGATTTTCCCTTTACGGCTCTGAAAGGCGAACTGGTTATCGCGCAGGTGAATCCTGATTTTGATTTGGATGCCGTATTGCAAGTCTTTGATGACGATGGCGATGAGATAATCGAAGAGATTGATTTCTCAACGGGGTTTGAGGAACAGCGTTTCACAGTTCCGGCGGATGGTAATTATTTCTTCCGTGTCACTCCCTATGCCAACACGCTGGGCGAATATGAAGCAGCGTTGGCCGGTTCCGACCAGGTTATTTTTGAACTGATTGGGGGGGATCGGGTGTACGGCCGTTTCGGTGAAAACAGCGCCATAGAATACTTTATCGGGGCTGATGCCGGGGATGCGTACTCCTTTAGCGTCGAGACAGAAGATGGAATTGACCTGGAATTAACCCTGGAAGATTTGGACGGCAACTTAATTGCCGACGCCAGCGAACAGTTAGACTACACCTTTGAAACCGAAGGTCTTTACCTGCTGCGCGTGACCGACTCCCTGGAAACCGGAACGGGTATGTTTACCCTCTCCGTTGACGAAACATTTTTACCGGAGTCGAGGCTTCAGCCGGGTCTCGCTTGCTCACACGCCCGGCTAAAGCCTCGACTCCAAAAACAAAAATCTTTTTCATTATGAATGAAACAAAAACTGTTGCGAAAGGGATACGATTGGTTGGCGTCGCCTATATTATCACGATGGGAGTAACCATCTTGGCATCACTCGCCATCATGCTTCTAATGAACCCACATAAGTGTTCCGAATTTGCTCAGACCATGCTGGTACTGTGGATAACGATAGCTGTGGCGTTCCTCATCAGTATTGTGGCAGTTGGCGTTGCGGCGTGGAAGATCACCCCGCGCGTCGGCAGGCGCTGGGCGATCTTGTTTGTGCATGGCGTGGCGCTGTTGGGCACCTATATCGTCATCGCCTTCGGATTGCTGGTAGCTTTCAATTGCTGAATTTCCGGATGATGGGATAGCAGTCATAACTTTGGGGCATGACAACAATACCTGATTTTCGGCTCGGAGAAAAACAATGACCTTTTATGTCGTCAAACATATTACAAAAATAACATTAACCGCCACTCTGTTGCTCATTATCATGGCAGCGTGTAATCGTGCTTCTACGCAATCGCCAATGTATGGGGTAAAAGTTCAATACGCTCAGGGGCAAACGCTCAACTTTCCTGATGTCGCGCTAGTATTTGTGGGCAAAAGAGAGTCTCCCGCTACATCTGATTATCCACGAAGTATGACCTTTTATGATTTCAAGGTTTACCGAGGCAACCAGGCTCAGCTTATTTCTTGGAGCGCCGGCACAGGCGACATTGGCCCAACCCTGTTTGAACTGGCCGGAAATAGATATGCGTTGGAGTTAGCCATGTCTGATGAGCTAGGGTCTTTGGATAAGGATGAATTGGTTTTATGGCAAGAAGCCATCTCTGCAACCAAGGCCCCCATTGCAACGCCTATCCCCACATCGTCCGGCCCCGCCCTTGAGGCACAAGGCCATTTCGACAGAGGTTTGGCCCAATTTGCCGCCGGGCTGCCCGAAGAAGCCGTTGCCAACTTTACCCAGGCCATCACGCTTGATCCAACTTATGTTGAAGCCTATCAATTTAGGGGCGATGCCTATGTTCAACTGGGCCGCTACGATCTGGCCCGCGCTGATTATCAACAGGTTCTAGCTCTGAATCCTCAGCCGGAAATACAAGCTGCTGTCACCGCCGCCTTGCAAGAAATCGCTCAGAAACAAACGATTGTACCTACATCAGCGCCAACAGCCTTGCCCACGCCGACGTCTTTGCCGGCAGTAGAGATTGCGCTTGATCAGCCGTTTAGCCTGGCGCTTAATCAACATGGCCGGCTGGATGCTGTCGGGCTGGGCGTCCAATTTTATCAGATGGTTGAAGACACACGCTGCCCGCGACAGGTAGAGTGTGAAATTGAGGGGTGGGCCAGAATTTCCATCTTTGTCTGGATAACCGACATAGAACCCGTTGAATTTATTTTGAATACCAGCCTGGCAGCCAATCAAAATGCGGTCTTTTATGATGAGTACCAGGTTTGGCTGCTAAGTCTTGACCCTTACCCGGAAACGGCCGTATCAGACATTGCACCTCAAGATTATCGGGCCACATTTATCGTATCGAAACCAGACCCTACCCCTATATCCAATTTAGACCCGGATATTGAAGAAATTACCATCTATAATGCGCTGCTCGAAAGCCAATTCCCAGGCGACA
>JBNKZT010000501.1:0-3747 GCA_050301775.1 Promineifilaceae bacterium (SeqCode) | reverse complement strand
CCAAAGCGAACCGAGGATGAGGGCAAAACCGGCAATGTGGACCTGCCCGATGAACCCGGCCAGGAAAGCGTGCAGCCCCAGGCTGAAGCGATGGTCGTGATTGATGGCGAATACGGCCGTTACCCCCCACAACACCGCCAACGGAGCCAACCAATTTTGGCTCCACACCGTACGCGAGTAAAAAATGAGATACGGCGAACTAGCAAACAAGAGCGCCGCGCTTAATCCGGCCCACGCTCCCCACGCATTCCGCCCCAGCCACCAAACGCCAACCACAGCCAGCGTATTCACCAACCCTGTCAGCCAGATCGCCCACTGCGGATTGGTGGAAATCGCATACGGCAGGGCATAAAGCCACACCGCCGCCGGAAAGTTGGGCACACCGGCCGATGATTGCATCCCTAGCTCAGCAAACTGGTTGTCACGGGCCATTTGCAGTGCCATATCACTCACTCGGGCCTCGTCAAAACCAAAAGAACTGACTCCGGCCCAGCCCAATCGAAAAGAAGCCGCCAACACAACAATGAGGCCCAGCCCCACCATTTCCCACCGGTTCCGGCTCAGGAAATGCGCCAATCGCATCATCAAGAATTAAAACCGCAAAGACACAGAGAATCGCCGAGATTCATTCTTTTTTCTCTGCGTGCACCGCGCCTCTGCGGTTAAATAAATACCCATTTACTCAGCCTGCCAGAATTCGGCATCGTAGGCCGGTAGTTCACAGCGGAGGGGCCTATCTTTGCGCCAACCAAAAGCGTAGCCGGCCTGCATCAACTGGTGAATTTCACTCGTCCCTTCGTAGATGATGGCGCCCCGGCTGTTACGCAGATAGCGTTCCACATCGTATTCATCAGAAAAGCCATAGGCCCCATGTACCTGAATGGCCTCGTGTGCGGCCTGGAAGGATTGATCGGTGGCGTACCATTTGGCCATTGAGGTTTCGCGGGTGTTGCGCAGCCCCTGATTTTTCATCCACCCGGATTTGAGATAAAGCATCCGCGAAATGTCATACCACTGCTGCATCCAGGCGATTTTTTGTTGGACGAGTTGGTATTGAGCAATAGGCTGGCCAAATGTTTCGCGTTCCTGGGCATATTTGATCGCGGCTTCCATACTGGCGCGGATAAGTCCGGTTGCGCCGGAGGCGACGGTGTAACGGCCGTTATCCAGACAACTCATCGCAATCTTAAAGCCCTCTCCTTCCTCGCCAATCCGGTTAGCAGCGGGAACGCGCACGTCCTGGCAGTTAACCCACCCCGTCGAGCCGGCACGTACCCCCAGCTTGCCATGAATATCCCCCGTCGTCACACCGGGCATATCCGTTTCTACCATGAAGGCGGTGATGCCTTTGTGACCCGCATCAGGATCAGTTTTGGCAAACCAGAGAATATGGTGCGCTTTTGTGGCCAGGCTGATCCACATCTTTTCACCGTTGATGATGTAGTCGCTGCCGTCACGGCGGGCAGTAGAGGACATCCCGGCCACATCGGAGCCAGCGCCCGGTTCGGTCAGGCCAAAACCGGCGTATTTTTCACCGCGTGCCTGGGGAGCCAGGAAGCGCTGTTTTTGCTCTTCCGTACCCCACTGCAAAACGCCCATGCTGTTCAGCCCCATGTGGACCGACATAACAACGCGCAGGGTGGAGTCAATGCATTCTAATTCTTCGCACACCAGGCCCAGAGTCACATAGTCAAACCCCTGGCCGCCGTAACGGACAGGAATGTTGATACCCAAAATGCCCAGCTCGGCCATACGCGGCAAAGCCTTCGGGTTCATCTCTTGTTTGCGGTCGTACTCTTTGATGGAGGGATAGATTTCTTTTTCGCCGAACTCTTTGACCATTTGCGCGGCGGACAATTGTTCTTCAGTGAGGGAAAAATCAAGCATAGCGGGAACCCCGTTTTTGAATTAGGAATTTTGAATGTTGAATTTTGAATGTTGAATTCGTCTGAATGGATTATAACTTTCCGAAGGGGGGAACGCAACATGGCGCAGTGCGTTATGAATGAGGCGAATAGTCGTTAGTCACGTAGTCATTAGTCTTGGATTGCAAAGATGAAGACGCCGTCACGGCCGTACACCATTTCCATTTGCGGATTGTTGGCCAGTTGGGCCGGGTCGAAAAAGCCGTAACTGCTGTTTGGGCCAACGTAAATGTGGGTAACGCCTTGCTGACGCAGCCAATCAGCCTGCGCCGGATCGCGCCAATCGGTCACGGCCGTTGCCGCACCATTAAATTCTCTCACAAACTGGAACAACTCCCGATTATAGATGTGGTCGATGGGCGGCGTGGTAGTCATCCGCCCGGTCATGGGCACGATCCAGGCCCCGCCATCACTGCCAGCCCAGGTGCTGCCCAACCATTGCCAACTACTGACAGCGATCACGGCCGTTTCCGGCAAATTCTCATCGATCCAGGCCAATCCGGCCGCATCCGCATGTTGCGCCAGCAGCGTTTGCGGATTAAGCATGCTGATTTGCTGACGCACGCCAAACAAAAGCAAAGCCATCAACACACCGCCAGCCAGAATCGCTCCCAACCAATGAAGCAGCCGGGGCAGTTGTCTTACCCACAACCATACCTGATCGGCAGCAATAGCCAAAAATATTGCCAGGGGCAGGAAAACAGTGATGTACAGGCTGTTGACGTTGACAATGGACGGTATGGGCAATCCAAATCGGTCACCGCCAACAAGCATAAAGAGAACGGCCGTCCACCCAATCAATACCAACGGCAGCCACGTCCACCGCCGCCGCCGCAAGCTAAAGACGAGGGTCGGCAGCAGGGCCAACAGCGCCAGCCAAAGGAACATTTGCTCCCAACCCGTTTGCACATAACCGGTGGGAAATGCATTGTAATTGGGAATAGGGTTTCCAACCAACTGCTCCGGCTCGGTCAGCTTGATAAGCTGCCAAATGCGCGGCGCAACCAGGAGCAGACCCAACCCACCGGCAGCCGCCAGCCAACGGCCGTTCCGACCCCGGGCGCTCAGCCAAACCACAGCCGCAAAGGGCACAAAAAAGATAAAAACGCGGAAATGGATAAAAAACAGTCCAGCCGCCAGCAATCCCACCAGCCACCAGGCCTGCCGCCAGCGGCGTGCGCCACGCAGCAGCAGCCAGGTCAGCGCCAGCAGCACCGGCATGACGAACATGGCCGTCAACTGCGTCAGCCGCCCCCAGGTAACGTAGTAGCCGGGGAAAAAGAAGGGCAGCCCCACCAAAAATGCGGCCAGGATGGCCGGTCGTTGGCGGCGGGTCATGAGGATCACGGCCGTGTACACTGTCAGCGGCAGCAGCCCGCCAATCAACTGGCCCAGGAATAACAGCAGCCGGTTTAATGGCCAGCCGGTCATCAGTTCCAGACTGGCAGCAATGGCATGAAAACCGTAATGATATTCGCCGCCAGCAACAGGCAAATACGGTTCATAACTGCCGAAAATTTGGCCGCTGTTGGTCATAACGGCCGTGATCAACCCATGCCGGCTGGCGTCCACCCAGGGCAGGAAGCTCAAGTCACGCACAGCAAGGAGGCGGGTAGCGAGGGTGAGCAGGAGCAGGAGAAGCATAAGGTGAAGGGGTAAAGGGGTGAAGAGGTGAGACAGTCGCCACTGCTCCCCTGCTTCCCTGTTCCTCAGCCAAACAACCAAAGCAACCAGCCAACCAACGATAAACACCAACCACAACGACCAGCCGCGCCAGCGACTGCCGAGCAGGGTCAAGGCAAACCAGAGCAGGGGCCATACG
>JBNKZT010000500.1:0-3762 GCA_050301775.1 Promineifilaceae bacterium (SeqCode) | reverse complement strand
ATGTTGCTCAATTCACGACTGGGATCAGCAACAGAAATTTGTCTAAGTTTATTTCCATTGAGCTTGAGCATGACAATTCCAGGACTATTGCACTCTATCTCCAGTTCCGAATTTAACTGGATTGAGCCACTGAGCGAGCGTGAGCTTGAAGTGCTCGAACTTATCGCCGAAGGGTTAACGAACCAGGAAATCGCTACCCGACTTTTCCTGACGCTGAACACGGTCAAGGCGCACACGCGGAATATTTACAGCAAGTTGGGGGTCAACAGCCGCATCCAGGCTGTGGCCAGAGCCAGAGATTTGGGAATCCTGCCGTCTGCCTGATTCCAAGCATTGACACCCAAATTCAAACTCTTCCAGAACGAGTTGGCGTTGGTCAGCTCGTTTTTTATTCCCCGCTGCATTTTGATTAACACCCGGGTTAACACTTTCGGGGTATGACACGCATCCCTCCTGGCAGGTATCCTGAAGCCATAAGATTTCATCACCTGAAGAGGAATAATTAAATGAAGGCGATTGTGCATACAAAATACGGACCACCAGATTTGCTGGAATTAAGAGAAGTGGAAAAGCCAATCCCCGGTGACGGCGATGTCCTGGTGAAAATTCACGCGGCTTCCATCAATTTTGGTGACAAGGCTCTGGTGAAAGGTGAACCGTTTTTGGTGCGCCTGATGGGTTATGGGCTGCTCAAGCCCAAACACGCGATACCCGGTGGGGACATCGCCGGGCGGGTGGAAGCAGTGGGCAAAAACGTAAAGCAGTTTCAGCCAGGTGATGAGGTGTTTGGCGATATTGGTGAATGTGGTTTTGGCGCTTATGCCGAGTTTGTGGCTGTGTCTGAGGACGCATTGGCGTTGAAACCGGTTAATTTGACATTTGAGCAGGCAGCGGCCGTTCCCCAGGCCGCCGTCGTCGCGCTTCAGGGTCTGCGCGATAAAGGCCAGATTCAGCCGGGACAAAAAGTATTGATTAATGGCGCGTCGGGTGGCGTGGGTACATTTGCGGTGCAGATTGCCAGGGCGCTGGGCGGGGAGGTAACGGCCGTGTGTAGCACCAAAAATCTCGATTTAGTACGCTCCATCGGAGCCGACCACGTCATTGATTACACCCAGGCAGATTTCACCAAAGGCGAACTGCGCTACGATCTGATTTTTGACATCGTCGCCAACCGTTCCGTGTCCGACTATATGCGGGTCTTAACGCCGCAGGGAAATTACGTTGCCTGCGCCTTTAACGCCACCTCGCTGTTTCTGGGGCCGTTCATGTCCAAAAAGGACGGCAAAAAAGCCAGTTCACTCGTCCACAAACCAAACCGTAAAGACCTGGTTTTTATGAAGGAACTGCTTGAAGCGGGCAAGGTTGAGCCGGTGATTGATAAGCGATTCCCATTAAGTGAGGTTGCTGCGGGGATGAGGTGGCTGGGAAACGGCCGTCACCACGGAAAAGTTGTCATAACGATGTAGACAACTTCAAAGGAACGATGAATTATGGAAGATGTACAGATTAAGCTGTCGGCAATTTGGATTGCGCTCATGTTGACCTACCTGTTGGGCGACGTGCTGCGTATTTTTAGCGGCGACTTCAAAGCGGGCGAAATCGGCGGCATGGAAGTCACACCGGTGATGTATTTGGGCATGGCCATTTTGATGGTGATTCCCATCGTGATGGTTGTTCTGTCCCTGACGTTGAACCAACCTGTCAATCGCTGGGCCAACATCATCGTCGCCGTATTCTTTTTTCTGTTCAACCTGGTTGGCTTGCCAACCTACCCATCTGTTTATGACAAATTTTTAATCGTTGTCGGGCTTGTGTTTAATGCCCTGACAGTTTGGTATGCCTGGAATTGGGCTTAAAGGAGAAAAATAATGACCACCAAAGCAAGTGTGCAATTTACGGAAGAATCAACGGCCGTCAGCAGTAAAACAAATCAACATCAAGTGGGAATGGCTATCAGTTACAGAAAAACCGCAACCATTGTCGGCATCCTGTTCATCATCGGCACAGTTGCCGGTGTGCTTAGCGGGCTTGTGACCTTGCCTGTTTTGGAAGAAGCAGATTACCTGAGTCGCGTCGCTGCCAATGAGAGCAAAATCGTATTGGGTGCAGTTCTAATATTGGTCATGGGCTTCCCCCTGGCGATGATTCCAGTGGTGATGTTTCCCATCTTCAAGAAGTACAGTGAACTGCTGGCGCTTGGGGCCGTTGTTTTTAGAGGGGTTCTGGAAGCTGTTACCTACATCATCCTTGCGCTTGGTTTACTGTTACTCATTCCCTTAAGCCAGGAATTTGTCAACGCAGGCGCCCCCACGGCTTCCTACTTTCAATCATTGGGTGCATTGTTGACGGAACTGAGCTACTGGACGAATCATATTTTGGCGCTGGTTTTCACCATCGGCGCGGCGATGCTGTACTGGTTGTTTTGGAAAACGAAGCTCATTCCAACCTGGCTGGCGCTGTGGGGGTTTATTGGGGCAATCCTGTACTTTGCTGCTCCCATTGCCAATATGTTTGATCCCCAGCATCTGCCGCTATCACTTGGCGTCAAATGGGGTTATTTGATGATCCCGCTGGCTATTCAAGAGATGGTCTTTGCCCTGTGGCTGATAATTAAGGGCTTTAATCGCTCTGCGGTTGTTTCTGAAACGTGAGGCAAAAGAGATGAAGATCATAAAATTTTTAGGGAAAGTTGTGCTGGGTATATTGGCAGGGCTGGTAATACTTTTCGCCCTGTTCTATGTGCTCACGATTAGTGAGTACACCGTTCCGGAAACCGTGGCCCAAGACTCATCTTTGCCCCACATCACCATTGATGGCGTCACGTATCATGCCGAAACATTTGGCGATCCATCAAACCCAGTTGTGATTGCCATTCACGGCGGCCCAGGGGGTGACTATCGCAGCATCCTTACACTACAAACACTGGCCGATGAATACTACGTGGTTTTCTTTGACCAACGAGGTGCCGGGCTTTCCCCCAGGGTGGCCCCAGCAGAGATCACCCTGGAATCCGCCATCTCAGACCTGGATTCTGTTGTGGAATATTATGGTCGTGGTGAGAAGGTCAATCTGGTCGGACACTCCTGGGGCGCCATGCTGGCTTCGGCTTACCTGGGGCAAAACCCGCAAAAGGTCGATCACATTGTTTTAGCTGAACCCGGTTTCCTGAATTCTGAATTTGCTGAAGAATGGGCCGCGGGGACTCAAATGCACTTCAGTCCCGGTGTGCTCACCTATTTTCTGAAGACGAAATTTGAAGCATTGCATGTCAATGGGCCGGATGATTACGCTGCGGACGATTATTTTAGCCATCAGATTAACCTGTACCAGGGGGATGACCACCCTCAGGCCAGTTATTACTGTGAAGGTGACAAGCCGAGTGAAAATGTGTCCTGGCGGTCTGGCGCCGCAGCTGGGAACGCGATCCATCAAGAGGCTGTGGATGCCGATGGCAACTTCGATATCAATCTTGCCGAAGGCGTTGAGAATTTCACCGATACAGTTTTGTTCATGACTGGAGAATGCCAGCAATTGATTGGCGCTGATTTTCAAAGCCGGCAAATGACATTATTTCCCAGCGCCAAACTGGCTGTCATCCCGGACGCTGGACACGAGATGTTTTTCGAGAACCCAGAAACGAGTGTAGAAGTAGTGCGAGCATACTTGAATACACCTACTCGATAAACAGATGTTCACTAACTTGCAACATACGAGGAGTAAAAAATGAAAAATACAAATCTCATTCTATTCCTGGCCGTTCTT
>JBNKZT010000499.1:0-3776 GCA_050301775.1 Promineifilaceae bacterium (SeqCode) | reverse complement strand
GTTTTGTCGAAGGGGGGCGCACCGATGAACGCTGGTCCTGGTGGCGTTTTTTGCTTTCCTGGTGGGCCAACCAGGTGTATACACGGCTGATTTTAGGTGTTCCCGTCAAGGACGCAACGGCCGGTTTCAAAGCATTTAGACGCCGGGCGCTGGAAGCGATTGATTTTGGCGCGGTCGTCAGTAATGGTTATGTTTTCCAGGTCGAAATGGCTTACCTTTGCCACAAACTGGGTCTTCGGTTGTTGGAAATGCCCATTTATTTCGAGGACCGGCGCATTGGCCAGAGTAAAATGGACGTCCCCATTAAGGTCGAAGCGGTCTGGCGCGTTTGGCAAATTCGCTGGCGCTACCGGCACGTGAAACCGGTTGCTGGGGGAATTTAACCGCAGTGACGCGGAGATCGCAGAGTTTTTGGTAAAAATCTCCTTGCCAGACGCACCTAAACAGGCATAATTTAGAAGCCATGAAGCCAACGAATGCCCAAATTCGCCAATTTATCACCACCTACTTTAACGACTCCGAGTTGGAGACTTTTTGCTTTGATTATTTCCCGGAAGTGAAGTACACGCGGGGGATGGAATTCAGCTATAAAGTAGAATTGTTGATTGGTTACTGTCAGCGGCGCGGTCTGGAATCCAACCTGCTGGCCAATTTACAGCAGGAACGCTCCCAACCGTTTGCCGCCCAATTTTCAACTAAAGCCGAAATGCCTCAAATTGTAGAGGCTAAACCACGCAATCCCCGCCAAATTTTTATTAGTCATGCTCACGAAGATGCCGAACTGGCCCAACGGTTGGCCGATGACCTGGAAGCGGAGGGCTGGCCGGTATGGATTGCGCGGGACAGCATCCGGCCTGGCGAAAAATGGGCCTCGGCTGTTAGCCGTGGATTGGACGAGAGCGGTATTTTTGTCCTGCTGTTGACACCCCATGCTGTTAAATCGCGTTGGGTGCGCAGCGAAACGGATGTGGCCGTGGAAATGGAGCACGACGGCGAGATGCGTTTCATTCCCTTGTTGGTGGAAGCATGCCGTGTGCCAGCCTTGTGGCGGGCCTACCAACACATTTCCTTTCGTGGTGGCTATGATATAGGGTTGGCCTCGCTGTTGGCTTCGTTGCCAGTTGATCGGGGTAATATTCCTTTACAAATGATGGAGGGAGGATTTGAAGCTTTTGAATGGAGACGTAGTAAGTATGGGAGAATAGAGATATCTACTCCCAAATCCCTAAATATTTTGTTTCACGAAAAGACGGGGCTGGAATTTGTTCGTGTGCCGGCCGGGGAGTTTCTATACGGCGAGAATAAAGAAAAAAAACACCTGCCGGAATTCTGGTTGGGCAAAACGCCGGTGACGAACGCGGTTTACAAACGTTTCCTGGATGCCAATCCAAAGCAACCTGTTCCTTTTGCAAATGTAGATTGGGCCAAATCATATAATTGGGACAAGAAAAAACGTACTTATCCGGCCGGCAAAGCCGACCATCCGGTTGTTTTAGTAAGCTGGCATGATGCTCAGGCATTTTGTGAGTGGGCTGGGCTGCGGCTGCCGACGGAAGAGGAATGGGGAAAATCAGCCCGAGGAACCGATGGGCGTGAATATCCTTGGGGCAACGAGCAGCCGACACGCGAGTTGTGCAATTTTAAGCTTAACGAAGAAGGCACAACACCGGTTGGTAAGTATTCGCCGCAAGGCGACAGCCCTTATGGCTGCGTGGATATGAGTGGTAATGTCTGGGAGTGGACGGATTCGTTGTATCGGGAAGGTGAAGATTGGCGCGTCCTGCGGGGCGGGTCGTGGAACTACGATGCTCGCCGCGCGCGCGCAGCCTCCCGTCTCAACGGCAACCCCGACGCCCGCAGCAGCGATGTTGGTTTCCGGGTGGTGGTGCGTCGTCCCCCATCTCATCTTGAACACTGATCACTGCCCGGCCTGGGAGCGGTAGCGGGAAGGCCGCCGCGCCGCAGGCGCGGATCGCGTAGAATCACGAATTGATGATGTTGCAAGATAGGAAAATGTGGCGGGGAATAGGCTGGGCAATTTTTGCTCTCCCCATCCTTTTCCTCTTTCTCTTCTTCTTCTACCCGCTGGGCAACATCTTCCGGCTGAGCCTGACCCAGGCGGCGCTAGTGGAACTGTTTCGTCGCGCCACGTATCTCAAGGTCATCTGGTTCACCATCTGGCAGGCGGCGCTGTCTACCGGGCTGACGCTGCTGCTGGGGCTGCCGGCCGCTTACCTGTTCGCCCGCTACGATTTTCGCGGCAAGGCGCTGCTGCGGTCGTTGACCACCATTCCCTTTGTCATGCCCACTGTCGTCGTCGCCGCCGCTTTCCGTGCTCTGCTAGGAGCCAATGGTCCGGTAAACCAGGCACTACAAACGCTGTCTTCAGTCTCTAATCTCCAGTCTCCAATCTCCCTTCACCTGGAACAAACCTTAACCATCATCCTCATTGCCCACGTTTTTTACAACGTGACCGTCGTCATCCGGTTGGTGGGCGGCTTTTGGGCTAATTTGGACCCCAAATTGGTGGATGCGTCGCGGGTGTTGGGGGCGTCGCCGCGCCGGGCGTTTGTGGAAGTGACGCTGCCATTGTTACGGCCGTCACTCATTTCCGCCGCTCTCCTCATCTACCTATTCACCTTCACCAGCTTTGGTGTCATCCTCATTTTGGGCGGGCCGGCCTTCAGCACCATCGAAACCGAGATTTACCGCCAATACGTCACCTTCCTCAAGCCGGATGTGGCGGCGGCGCTTTCCTTGCTGCAAATCCTGTTCACCTTTGCCTTGTTGTCGATTTACGCCCGCTGGCAGCAGCGCACGGCCGTTTCCCTCGATTTCCGTCCGCAGCAGGCCAATTTGCGTAAACCGATGGGGTGGTGGGAAAAATTGCTGGTCAATAGTTTGGTCGTTGGACTGTCCGTTTTCCTGCTGGGACCGCTGCTGGCGCTAGTCTGGCGTTCGCTGCTGGACAGTTCCGGCCAATTGACGTTCGCTTACTACCAGGCGCTGCCAGAATTGAAGCGGGGGAGTATTGTGTTTGTGCCGCCGTTAACGGCCGTACGCAATTCCATCGGTTACGCGCTGCTAACGGTGTTGACCGCCGGGTTGTTCGGGGTGTTGACGGCCAGTTTGTTGGCACGGCCGTTTCGCGGGCGGAATTGGCTCGATCCCTTGTTCATGCTGCCGCTGGGCGCATCGGCCGTGACGCTGGGTTTTGGTTACGTCGTCACCTTCGACCAATTGCGTACCTCGCCGCTGCTGGTCCTTATCGCCCACACGCTGGTCGCTTTTCCCTTTGTCGTGCGCAGTTTGCTGCCGGTGATGCAAGGTATCAAGCCCAGTTTGCGCGAAGCGGCGGCCGTCTTTGGCGCTGGCCCGCTGCGCGTTTGGCGTGAAGTCGATTTGCCGATTGTGGGACGAGCGCTGTTGGTAGCCGCCGTCTTTGCTTTCACCATCAGCATGGGCGAGTTTGGGGCGACCAGTTTCATCGTCCGGCCCAACAGCGGCTACTTGACGATGCCGATTGCCATCCAGCGTTATTTGGGACAGGCCGGGGCGCTTAATTTTGGGCAAGCGTTGGCCATGAGCAGCATCCTCATGCTGGTCTGCGCCGTCGGCTTCATCGCCATCGAACGCTTCCGCTACGCCGATGTTGGCGAATTTTAGGAAGAATAATCCACAGAATTCACTGATTTCACAGATTAAAAGCCCTAAGCGCAGCGGCAATCTGCGCAATCTGCGTAATCGGTGGATTCCTCATTGGCAATCGCCAATCG
>JBNKZT010000498.1:0-3778 GCA_050301775.1 Promineifilaceae bacterium (SeqCode) | reverse complement strand
TCTCCATGAGGAATAAATATGTTTCCATGACGGCGTATTGAAACCAGCACACAATCATGGGGTAATTCACTGCCCAAATCGGCTATTTTTTGATGCACTGCCCGACTTTCCGGTCCAATCACCAATTCGATAAACTCGGTTCCGTCAACCCGGCGTAGGTGTACGCTGTCTTCCTGGAACTGTCCTTTGGCTTTACGCACCAAAGCGACGTTATAAGCCTTTACAATATCGCTGCGGCGGATAACGCCGATGACACGTTCGGGGTCGTCGCGCTTGACCACAGGCATTTTATTAATGCCGCGGACGCCCAGCCGTTGAATTGCCTGGCCAAGCGGTTCGTCGGCATAGGCAATGAGCAGATTGCCTATTGTGGCAATGTCCATGACATAACGGCCGTCCAAGTTTTTGTTTTCCAGGGCTTTGTCATAATCACGTAAACTGACCATACCTACCAATCGGGATTCATTGTCCACGACCGGAAAACTATGGCTGTGCGTTTTCTGAAAGGATTCGCCTAAACTAGACAGCGGCGTGTCAGTGTGTACCACATAGGGGTTAGGGGTCATTACTTCTTGTACCTGCATGCTTTGCAGCAAATCCAAGTCCCGTCCGCGCTGTAAGTTGATCCCTTTTAACTTCAATTTTAATGTGTAAATTGACTCGACGAAAATGAATTCGGCTAAAAATGTAGACAGGACGGTGGCAAACATCAAGGGCAGGATGAGTTTATAATCGTTGGACATTTCAAAGACGATGAGAACGGCCGTTATCGGCGCCCGCGCCGCACCGGCAAACACAGCTGCCATGCCGACAATGGCATAAGCGCCGGGATTCAAGGCAACGTCCGGCCACAAACCGTGGGCCACTGTCCCGACCATACCACCTAAAATTGCGCCCATAAACAAACCAGGCGCAAACACACCACCAGAGTTCCCGGCGCCCAGCGTAAAACTAGTGGCCAGCAGCTTCAAAATCAACAAGGCGGCCATTAAACCTAAGGGCAGTGAAAAGTCTTCAGCAATGGCTTCGCCAATAAATTCCAGACCAGGGCCAAGCACCTGGCGTCCCGGCAAAATCAGAGCCACGGCCGCTGTTAACAGCATCCCGATGGCGGCCTTGAGGGCCGGGGAAAACTGCCAATCGTCGAAAAAACCTTCTAATCGATACAGAACACGGATGAACAGAACGGCGACAAAGCCGGACAGCAGGCCCAAAATCAAATAAATGGGCAGCTCGCCTAAACTGTTGAACGGGTAAGCGGGAATGGTAAAGGCCGGTTTATCGCTCAAGAAGGCGCGGCCTACAATGCTGGCCGACACGGAGCTGATAACGACGGCGCCAAAATAACGGGTGGTAAATTTGCCCAAGATGACTTCCAGGGCAAAAATAGCCCCGGCAATGGGGGCATTGAAGGTGGCGGCAATGCCGGCCGCAGCGCCGCAGGCTACCAATGTCTGCACCCGTTCGCTGGAAAAGTGCATCAATTGGCCAAGGGTTGATCCCAGGGCTGATCCAACCTGAACGATTGGCCCTTCACGGCCGGCTGAACCACCAGTGCCGATGGTGATGGAGGAGGCCAAAACTTTGAGGGCGGCCACACGGGGACGGATACGGCCGTTGCGCAGCGCAATCGCTTCCATCACCTCCGGTACGCCATGCCCTTTTGCCTCCCGCGCCCAACGGTCAACGATATAACCGACCAGCAAACCGGCCAGCCCCATAACGACAAACAGGCCAAGGACATCACCCAATGCGACCTGAACCCAATTGGCCAGATCGCGGATACGGGCCAGCAGCCAGACAAAGGCGACCGCACCCAGCCCGGTTCCGACACCAACAATAACGGCCGTGGTAATTAACACGACCGAATCCGGCGGTTCAATCCGGTCAATAACTTGCCTTAATTTACTTCCTTTAGACCAAACAAAATCTCTCGATGATACGTTTACAGACATGACAGAAAAGCCTCTTTGTGCACAGGCCTGGCTAAACAGGTCTTGCGCATCCTATAAAATTGCGGATGGAGTTTAACACAATCGGGCAAAAAAAGGGGGATGAAAACGGCCGTTGCTCAAATAGCGGGAACGGCCGTAGAGCAAAGCATTTCCCGGAACTGGTCTGGAATCGCTCGTCCGTGCCGGGCAGGGGCAAATGGGGGGCGCGGTTATTGATTTCGGGTCTGACGAATCGGCTACAGTCTGGTAAATTTAGATACAAAACAGTCAAGGAGTACACAAAATGGAAGGAATTTGGAATAGTTTACAAGCCCTGGCGGTCGATTATGGGCTGCGTATTTTAGGCTCAATCGCCATTTTTATCATTGGCCGTTGGTTAGCCCATGTGGTCATTGATGGATTGAAAAAACTGCTGGAGCGATCAAAAGTTGACCAGACACTGGTCTCGTTTTTGGGCAATGTTTTGTATTATTTGCTGTTGGCGGTGGTGGTTATTGCGGCATTGGGCAATGTGGGTGTGGCTACGACATCGGTGGTGGCGGTCCTGGGGGCCGCGACGCTGGCGATTGGGTTGGCGCTGCAAGATTCGTTGGGCAACCTGGCGGCGGGCGTGATGATTATTTTGTTACGGCCGTATCGCCTGGGTGATTTTGTCGAAATCAATGACGAGAAAGGGCATGTCAGTGACATCCAGATTTTTCATACCACCCTGACCACGCTAGACAACAAAACGATTTTTATTCCTAACAACGATGTCCTTTCCAGCAATATCGTCAACTATTCCAAGACAAAACTGATTCGGCTGGAATTAACCGTCGGTATTGGTTATGAAGATGATTTGCTGAAAGCGAAGCAGGTTTTGTTGGATATTGTCCAGGCTGATGAGCGAGTGGCTGCTGACCCGAAACCGACGGTGATTGTGGCTGAATTAGGCGACAGCAGCGTGAATTTGACGGTACGGCCGTATGTTCATGTCAACGATATGCCCGGCGTTACCGCTGCTGTGACTGAGCAGGCCAAGCTGCGCTTTGATGCGGCAGGGATTTCTATCCCCTTCCCGCAGCGGGATGTGCATTTGTTTAACGCCAACTGATTGATACGGCCGTTTCAATTATGGTATGATGATGTCGTGGGTGGGGAAACGGCCGTGTTCCCCATCCCTGCACAAATGTCATTTCGACCATAGGGAGAAATCTTCCTCCCCACATCAGATGACCAAGATTTCTCTTCGCTGCGCTCATCGAAATGACACTTGACCTATTCGAAAAAAGGAAAAAACCATGCTCCTAAATCCCAAAACCCAAACCTACGATTATCTCGATCCCGAATCCAGGGAATTAATGCACAAAACCATCGCCTTCTTCGAAAGCAAAGGCAAACAAAAACTTAAGGAAGACGACCACGCGCGCGTCTGGAACTACGATTTCGTCGAATTTGTCAAAAAAGAAAAAGCGTTCGCCATCTTGATGACACCTGCCGGCTACGGCCCCGCCGATTCTCGCTGGGACACCTTCCGCATCTGCGCCTTCAACGAGATTTTGGGCTTTTACGGCCTGGCCTACTGGTACACCTGGCAGGTCTCCATGCTCGGTCTTGGCCCCATCTGGATGAGCGACAACGAAGCCGTCAAACACAAAACTGCCCAATTGCTGCACGATGGCGCCGTCTTCGCCTTTGGCCTATCGGAAAAAGAGCACGGCGCTGATTTGTATTCCAGCGAAATGACGCTAACCCCTGAAGGACACAACAAATACATTGCCGATGGTTCCAAATATTACATCGGCAACGCCAATGAAGCGGCGCTCGTTTCCACATTTGGCAAA
>JBNKZT010000497.1:0-3787 GCA_050301775.1 Promineifilaceae bacterium (SeqCode) | reverse complement strand
ACCTATGAGCGGCTGGCAGACGTAGCCGGTTTGCAGTGGCCCTGCCCGACAACGGATCATCCCGGCACGCAGTTCTTGCACAAAGATAAGTTCTCGCGTGGCAAAGGGCACTTCTCGCCGTTGAGTTACCGCGCGCCGTTTGAACAGCCGGACGACGAGTATCCGCTGCTGCTGACGACCGACCGCAGTTTGTTCCACTGGCACAGCGGCTCGATGACGCACCGCGAAGAAGGACTGGGCGTCTTGAACGGCGAAGAGCTGCTGCTCATCAACCCGGCAGATGCGGCGCGGCAAGGCATCACCGACGGTGAAATCGTGGCTGTGGAGTCGCGGCGCGGCGCGTTGGAAGTCCGCGCCAAAGTAACAGAAATCTGTCTGCCGGGCGTGGTGTCGATGACGTTCCACTTCCCGGCTGCGCCGACGAATGTGCTGACGAGTTCGGCTCTGGACCCCATCGCCAAGATTCCGGAGACGAAGGTGGCGGCGGTAAGGATCGAGAAGTTGGTTGAGTTGGTGTAGTTGGTTGGTTGGTTAGTTGAACGGCCGTTTCCCCCGAAATGGCCGTTTTTTTGTACATAAAGCCTTATCAAAACAGGTGAATTCGCAACTGCCTGTCTTGATAAGGTATAATCTTTGTTACCATTGATTGGCGAGGATGTAAATATGAGTGAACCCTATACGACTACAGCTACTTTAACCAACAAAAAAACTTTGATTTTAGATGAGGCATTGCCTGACGTTCCTAGACGGGTTCGTGTCACGATTGAAGATTTGCCAGAAGTGCAGATGGCTGCTTCATTTCTGGTTCAATTACAAGCGATTCACCAGTCATTGATCAACAGCGGTTATCAGCCGCGCAGCAAAAAAGCGATAGACGCCCAAATCCATGAAGAACGGGAAAGCTGGGGGGAATAGTCGTGCGCGTTTATCTCGATTCAGCTCCACTCATTTATCTCGTTGAGAATGTATCACCCTATGTTGAACAACTGGTTGAGCGTTTGTCGTCTGAAGATGTGCAGCAGGTTTGCAGTGACCTTGCCCGCCTGGAATGTCGGGTAAAGCCATTGCGTGATGACGAAACTGCGTTGCTGACTGCCTTCGATACCTATTTTGCCGAGATTATCAATGAAACTGTGCCGCTGTCCCGCGCAGTGATAGCTCGGGCGACAGAAATCCGCGCCCGTTTTGGTTTCAAGACTCCTGATGCGATTCATCTGGCTTGTGCGGTCATTGCCAACTGCGATCTCTTCCTGACGAATGACAAGCAGTTAGAAAGATTCAGTGAGATCGCTGTTGAAGTGATTGGTGATTGAGCGGATACGTGAAGCTACAGACTATTCGACCGGCCGTTTCCCCCAAAACGGCCGTTTTTTTTATGTCCATCAACTATTGAAGAAAGGCGCAAAATTGTGTAATCTCTTGTCAAACGTTGCACGTACATTTTCCCTTTATGCGATTTGGAAGCGATACCAGAGAATTCTCCAAACCATGACCCGGTGCAATTATATGCGGTCTGGTATGCCAACCGCTAAAATATCAGTAGGAGCGCGATTATGACTGACAGCGATACCATCACCCTCATCCGTACCCATTTGCAGGGGCAAGAGACAAGTTATCTGATTGATTTGCTGATAGATATGATGCAGGCGATGGACGAACCGCTGCGCCAACGCTTTTGGGATCGTTTGTCGCCGCCAGCCATGGCTACCGCCGATTTGCGTTATCCATCCCCGGAAGATTTTTTACAAGAACTGACCGATTTTGTAGCATCCGTATTTGAGGGGGATTATTACGACGAAGATGCGCTGGAATATTTTGGCGAAGACCCATTTGACCGTGAGTATTATCATGACAAATATGGCGCGTATGATTATGACCCAGATATGCACGCCGGCTTAAACGCTCTCGGCGAATTTTTGACGGAAGCAGATTCTTACTTTCAGGCAAAACGGTATGATGTGGCGGTTGAAGCGTATGAACTCCTTATCAGCATTTTCGATGGCAATCCTGATGATACGCTGGGCGTGTATGATCCTTTAGCTGAGTTGGGGGAGATGGAAGAGCCATTAGCTCAACGCTATTTTGTCGCTTTGAAGGAGAGCCAGCCAACGGCCGTATTCTACGACAAAGCCCTCAGTTATGTAGGCCGCCATGATCAATCGTACAACCATAAACTTAGGGATAATTTCCTGGAAATGGTTGGGGATGAGGGGCGCAGCGAGGTGCAAAAGTTTTTGGAGGGATGGGCCGATGAATTAGCGCAAAAACAAGTTGGTCCATACCCGACTGGCATCCCATTTCGTTTACAATTGTTGATCCAATTTTATCAAAAAGCCAATCAACAAGGCCAGATAGTCGCTTTGCAAAAACGTTTCCGCCAGCGCTATCTGGCATTTTATACTCCTTTGCTGGCACAGCAAGAAGCGTCGAAAAATTGGCCAAGGGTAGTGGCTTATGGCGAAGAGGCGCTCGCTTTGCTGCCGGAGGAAACGCTGAAACGGCCGTTCTCCCTCCAATCCGTCGACAGCATAGATGCCAATCAAGTGCGCACACAATTAGCCCGCGCCTATGAAGCACTGGGGGAGGTGGTCAAGGCGCTGACGGTTTACCGCCCCGTCTTCGAGCGAAAAAAGGATTTTGAAAGTTATGCGTTGGTCAAGCGGTTGGCAACGGCCGTTTCCGCCGCGCAAGGGACAACATTCACAGCCGATACAATCGCCGAATTGCAAGAAAAACTCCCCAACTCGATGTACTTCCTATGCCAAATTTATCTGAGCGAAGACCAGTTCAGCCAGGCGTATGCACTCGTCAAACAACACGTGCGGTACAGTTTCCTCAATTCGCTCAAATTGGTGGCCAAAGCCCACCTGCTAATGGGGCTAGGCCCAAAAGCTGTGCCTGAGATGGGCCGCTTTTTGCAAGATTTGTATGCCAAAACGGACGCAGCCGGCAAGGAACCAACCTTGTTTTTGCGTGATTATCTGCCTGCGCATTCAGCTATGAGTCGGGAAACGGCCGTTGCCCGCGCCGAAACGTTGTACCGCGACTTGATGCAGCTGCATATTGATAACGGCCGTAAAACCTACGCCACCGCCGCCTACTACTGCGCCCTGCTGGGAGAGATAGCGGTGTATGACGGCCGTCAGGCAGAATTCAAACAATTTTATCAAGCAATACTTAGCCGCTACCCTCGCCATCGCGCCTTGCACCAGGAATTAGCCGCTAAAGTAGACGAGGTGTACACAGCATGACGCGCATAGAACGAGATGAAGAACGAGAAAACCGTATCCATGATGAGATTATTGTCGATGCGTATGGCCGAGAAGAACAAGAGATGGGTTGGTATTACTATCTGGCCGAAACGATGGCGTTCCCATTTCAGGCCAAATGTATTCAGGAACTGCGTAAATCGCCGCTTAAACTGGGTGAAATTGTCACCGTCGCCGATATGGTTTCAGGCGATGATAGTTACGAGATGTTAGCCGAAATCGAATTCATAGGCCGTACGATGGGGGTGCCCTTGTACCAGTTAGAACCGATTGATGTGGATGATGAGACACGCCAGGCTGTCGAGGATTGGCAGTATTGGATTGGCCGGGGGTATGAGTTTGGTTGATCTTGGTCAATAGGCCGGGTCTGGTGGGAGTAACGGCCGTTGCCTTATTTGGGCACGGTTCAAAAATAACGAATCCATCTTTACAATTGCGCCGCTCCAGCCACAGATTGAAATCTATGGCTGAAGAAGGAAACCTGTTAAAACAGGTTGGCGACAGACTATTTGATTTGT
>JBNKZT010000496.1:0-3789 GCA_050301775.1 Promineifilaceae bacterium (SeqCode) | reverse complement strand
GCTCATACCTGTTCGAATGCAGACGATTCTGCTTTTTCAAACAGTATTTCCTCAGTAAAGCGGAAGGTTTCCATCTTGACAGCTTCCGTGGGGCAGCGGGAAGCACATAGACCACAACGAATACAGCGAGTGGGATCAAATAACATGGCGGAAGCAGAAGTCCACTGAGATGTATGGCGCTCGATAACGGCCGTTACCATCTTATCCCCCTTCACTTCGGAAACAGGCACCAGCTTCAGACAGTCTGTGGGACACACATCCACACAGCCGTTGCAGAGAATACACAGTTGGCCGTCAAAAATGGGGTTAATGGTGCAGATAAGGCAGCGGTTGGCCTGTTCTTGGGCAACGGCTTCGTCATAACCGGCTTCCACCGCAGCCACACCGATACGCCGCGCTACCGGCAGCGAAGGGGGCATCTGGCGCTGCCAGCGCAAATAATCGCGCACAGGACCGATATCCGCATAAGCGCGTTTGGGCACCGGCGTGAAGAAACCTTTGCGCACTAACCTGGGCTGCACCTGCTGTAGATAGCTGTGAATGCCACGGGCGGCACGCTGCCCATCGGCGACGGCGTTGATGATAAGCCGCGGACCAAAGGCAATGTCGCCGCCGGCATAGACACCTGGTGCCGTTGTCGCCAGGGTCGCTTTGTTGACTGCCAGCGTACCCCGCGGGGTTACTTCCAGGCCATCTTCCGGCCGGATCCAATCCAGCTCACCCATCTGGCCGATGGCGACGATCACGCTGTCGGCTTCCCAGACTGTTTCTGTGCCGGGCAGGAGTTGGGGATTGAAACGGCCGTTTTCGTCAAATGCCCGCTCCACAGCCAGCGTCTCCACACCGGCAGCAACCCCCTCACCAACAATGCGCCGAGGAGCTACGTGGTTGTGAATGACAATTCCCTCTGCTTCTGTTTCTTCAATTTCAAAGGGATCGGCCAGCATTTCGTGCCGATCTTCTACTACCAGGCAGTGAACTTCCTGCGTTGCGCCCAGGCGCACGGCCGTGCGCGCCACATCCAGGGCCATTTCCAAATCACCGCCAGATTGCCGCGTATAACCCAGGCGGGCAGCCGTGCGGGCCACATCCATAGCCACATTGCCGCCGCCAATAATTACCACCCGCTTACCCAGGTCCAGGTTATAGCCACCCAGGTTAACGTTAATCAGAAAGTCCACGGCGCGTAGCACCCTATCCAGTTCTTCTCCGGCCACGTTGAGCTTGCGGCTGCGGTAGGTGCCAATGCCGATAAACACCGCATCAAATTCCTGGCGTAAATCGGCCAGTGAAAACTCACGCCCCAGCGCTTGGTTCAACTTCAGGGTTGGTCCGAGTGCGAGAACGGCCTGGACCTCCAGGTCAATCAATTCACGCGGCAGGCGGTATTCCGGCACGCCCAGACGCAGCATCCCGCCTGCGGCGGATGCTGCCTCAAAAATAACGACTTCATGCCCCAGCAAGGCCAGGTCATGAGCGCAGGAAAGGCCGGCAGGCCCAGCACCGATGACGGCTACGCGTTTTCCTGTCTGGTCACTGCGGGCATGGGCCGCGCTCAATCCACTGCGGCTGGTGGGGAAGACGGTGTTGCCCAGGTCAAAGGCGTCGGTTCGGCCGACGTAAGCCGGCCAGGCGGGTGGTTTGCGCGTTTCGCCGCTCTCGCCCAGGTAAACACCGTAACGATCATTGACAAAACGTTTGAGGGCGCGGATGGCAATAGGGGCGTCAATCTGGCCGCGGCGGCAGGCGGCTTCGCAGGGTGCGCCGCACACCCAACCGCAGGTGGAAGCAAAGGGATTGGTTTCGCGGGCGATGAGGTAGGCGCGCTCATATTCCCCCTGGGCGATAGCCGTGACGTAGCCTCGCGCGTCGGTACGCACCGGGCAGGCAAACTGGCAGGCCACCGTTTTCTGGTAGAAAGTCAGGTCGGAAAAATGAACAGGATACCTTGCCATAAACTGCGCCTCCACTTGCTGCGATCAGTGTAGCAGGCGAAGGTCTATATCCGGTCTAGACAAGGTGTGGATTGGGTGGGAATTATTCGAAGCGGTAGCCAAAGCCCCGTTCGGTGAGGATGTGCTGCGGGTCACCGGGGTCTGTTTCGATTTTCTGGCGCAGCGACCAGATGTAGTGTTTGACGTGTTTGACCTCACCGGCATATTCCGGCCCCCAAACGTCCAGCAATAATTGTTTGGTGGGGACGGTGCGGGGAGATTGTGCGGCCAGCAAGGCCAGCAGCCGGTACTCAGTTGGGGTTAGCTCAATGGGACGGCCGTTTACCGCGACGTGATGGGCATCCAGGTCAATGGTCACACTGCCGCTGGACACCTGGCGCCGTGGCAATGCCCCGTGCCGGGTGCGAGCCAAAACAGCGCCTACGCGCGCTGTTAGCTCGGCAAAGGAGAAGGGCTTGGTAACGTAATCATCTACGCCCAGGCGAAAGCCGCGTAACTTGTCGAGTTCTTCGCCTTTGGCTGTGAGCAGGATAATGGGTACGGTCGTTTCTGCACGTAGCCGCCGGCAGACCTCCCAGCCATCCATGCCGGGCATCATCACATCCAGCACTACCAGTTCAGGCGGGGAGAGACGGGCCTGCTGTAAACCGGCCTCGCCGTTCAGAGCCACCACAGGTCGATAACCGGCAGCGCGCAGGTGGTCGGCCAGGAGTTCCAGCAAGGTGACATCATCGTCAATCAGCAGGATGGTTGGTTCAGCCATGATAATCCTGCCATACGGGAAGAGCCATGGAGAATACGGCACCACCGCCAGGGTGGTTTTCGGCCCAGATACGGCCGTTTTGCGCTTCCACCAGGCGACGACAAACATATAATCCCAGCCCGTAGCCATAGGCTGTTTGCGCGTCGCTGCTGTCGGCCCGGTAAAACTTGTCGAAGACATGCGCCAATGCCTCTGGCGTAAGCCCTGGCCCACAATCCCGCACCGATACGGTAACCACCTCTTCGTCGGCGCGCACACTGAGGTAAATATCCTGGCCCGGCGGCGAATATTTATCGGCATTATCCAACAGATTGGCTATCACCTCGACCACCCGGTCGCGGTCGGCGTAGACCAGCGGCAAACCTGGTGTGTCCGGCGTGTGGATAGTCCGGGCAGACAGGCGCGCCTGCACCTGTTCCACCGTTTGGTGTACTACCGGCAGCATAGAAAGCGGCTCCGCATGGAGAGTGAATTCCCCAGCCTCAATCCGGGTAGCGTTTAGCACCTCCTGCACCAGCCGGTCCAGGCGTGCCACTTGCTGTTCGGTGATGGCAAACATGCGCCGGCAGGTTGAATTGATGGCCGGACATTCTATTTGCATCCGCTCCACCGCGCCGCGTACGTTGGTGAGGGGGGCGCGTATCTGGTGAGAGACCAATGAAACCAGTTCAGCCCGCGTCTGGTCGAGTTTTTGCAGTTCGGCGTTGGCTTCTGCCAGCGCTTTGACTTTTTCAGCCAATTCACGGGTTCTGTCGGTTACCTGCTGGTTCAGGCTGGCATTAAGCTGGCGAATTTCTTCTTCGCGCTGCCTGCGCCGGGTGATGTCGCGCAGGATGAGGGAGACGCCTAATGTCTGATCCTGGTCGTCAGTAATGTGAGTGGCGGTCAATTCCACGATAGGGCGACGGCCGTCGGCGCAGCAAATGGTGGTTTCGTGACCGCGAATCAGGCCATCGCGGCGGACGGCATCATTTAACCAATGTGCTTCGACGTCGGCTGTTTCGCCAGGGCCAAAGATGGCCGCCAGGGAACGGCCATGCATCTCGGCTGCCGCGTAACCAAAGAGCAGTT
>JBNKZT010000495.1:0-3798 GCA_050301775.1 Promineifilaceae bacterium (SeqCode) | reverse complement strand
GGCGTGAATTTACTACTGGCGTCGCAGCGACCGACCGGCGTCTCCGACCAGATGCGGGCCAACATCAAGTTCCGCATCTGTATGCGTGTTGAAGGCATCGACACCAGCCGCGAGATGCTGCGTCGTTCTGACGCCGCCTTTCTGCCCAGCGGGATGCCGGGACGCGGCTACTTGCAAATCGGCAATGAAAATATTGAGTTAATGCAAGTGGCCTACACCGGCGAAAACTACCCCTTTGCCGAGGTGAAAGAGGGCGGCCGCATCCCGAAATTTTATGATGTGATTGTCGATCTGGCACGGGATTTGCTGCAAGGGGAAACACCGCGCACACCGTGGCCACCTTTCCTATCCACCAAGTTAACCTTGTCGGATCCATTGGTGGAGGCGTACCTGCCGGACGAACAGGCGGCTTTGATTACATTGGGCAAGAAGGAACGGCCGTCATGCCTTAACCCGTTCATCCAAGATTGGTTCGACGGGCAGGTTGCCTGGCACGGTATGGACTGGAACAAAACCGCCATGCGCGCCATTGTCGGTCTGGCCGATGACCCGTACAACGCCAGCAACCTGCCCCTGGTCGTGGATGTGACCAAAGGCCACGTCGTCCTCTTTGGCGCATCCGGCTGGGGCAAAACCACCTTCATGCGCACCCTCATTACCAGCCTGGCCGCCACCCATTCGCCCGACGAATTCCACGCCCACATTTTAGACCTGGGCGGTCGCAATTTGGAAGTATTACGCGCCCTGCCCCATGTCGGCTCCATCATCATGCCCGACGAACGCGGCTACGAGGAACGGGTACAGCAAATTTTACGCGAATTGAACGACATTATTGATGAGCGCAAACGCTTATTCAGTGAAGTCGGCGTTTCCACCTTGTACGAATACAATCGAGATCATCCCGACCGCATCAAACCGGCCATGTTGGTCGTCATCGACAACTTCGCCGAATTCATCGAAACATTTGGCGGCGGATCGGGCAAAGATGATGAAGATAGTTTGCTGGAAGCACTGGTACTGCTGGTACGGCAAGCCAAACCCTACGGCCTCCATTTTGTCATCTCGGCCACCCGCCTGAATGTTTTATCGAGCAAGTTATACAGCCTGTTTACAGAACGGCTAACCCTGCGCCTGGCCGGCGATGCCGATTATCGGGCGATTGTCGGCGGGCGTGTCGCCGAAATCGACGAGATTCCGGGGCGTGGCTATGTCAAAATCGGCCGGCAGCCGCTGGAATTCCAGGTGGCCATTGCCGTTGGCCAATTTGATGAACAAGGCCAGCTCAAATCCGAAGCGCAGGAGATTCGCCGCTTAGGTCAGGCCATGCAAGATGTGGGTAAAAAGGCCTGGTCAGGCCGGGAACCGCTGCGCATCGACGCCTTACCGAAAACCTCATCCTATCGCCAGGTACAATCTGAACTGCTGGCCATCGGCCAGGAAAAGACCTTCCTGGATGAGTTCAAGGAAGCAACACGGCAGGTCTGGATCAAAAATGCGCTGGACACCGAGGCCGACTGGCTGCGAGTTGTGTTAGGGATTAGTTCTGGCAACCGCAAGCGGGAATTGGCCTTTGAAGCCAAAAAAGATGGTGTACACGGTCTGATTGCCGGTGGTACCGGTTCTGGCAAATCGGAACTATTGATGACAATGATCGTCGGCCTGGCCTTGAATTACGATCCATCCATCCTGAATTTTGTCCTGGTGGACTACAAGGGCGGCGGGGCGTTCAAACCGTTTGAGAGGCTGCCCCATTGTGTCGATATTGTGACCAATTTGAATAAAGCGGCCGTGAACCGGATGTTTGCGGCGATCAATGCCGAAATGCGCCGCCGTCAGGCGATGAATGCCGAAACGGGCACGAAGGACATTGTCGATTACCGCCGCCGCAATCTGCACAAAACCCGCGAACCCTATCCCCATTTGTTTGTCATTATCGACGAATATTCGGAAATGATTGACGATAACCCGGAGTACCGGGCCGAGTTGGAAAGCATCACCCGCGTCGGCCGGGCACAGGGGGTTAACCTGATTCTGGCATCGCAGCGGCCGAAAGGGGTCACGGATCAGATGCGGGCCAATATCAAGTTCCGTTTGTGCTTACGGGTAGAAGAGATGGACACCAGCCGCGAAATGCTGCGCCGGCCGGATGCGGCTTTGCTGCCCAACGGGCTGCCGGGACGCGGTTATCTGCAAATCGGCAATGAAAATCTGGAGTTGATTCAGGTTTCCTGGACGGGCGAGACACAGCCGGATGAGCGGGATGCGCCTGTTTTATGGCCGGAGCATGAACGTACTGAAACGACGGGGGCGGATGAGGATGTGCCCAAGTTGTTTGATGCGGTCGTTAAAATGACGTCGGAATTGGTGGATGGGCAGATGGCGCCCAAACCGTGGCCGGGATTTTTGCCGGAATATTTCAGTCTGCAATCACCGCTTTACGACGCCCAGAAGAATGAGCGGTTTGTGTTGACAACGGCCGTTACCGACTGGCTCAACGGTGACACCGAAAATCTGTGGCCGGGCGTGAATTGGCGCAATGAAGCCATGCGGCCCATCGCCGGTCTGCTGGACAATCCGGTAGAAGCGTGGCAGGGGCCGCTGCGATTTGAACTAAACCGCACCCATCTGGGCGTTTTTGGCGATTCCGGTTGGGGTAAAACCTCCTTTATCCGCACCCTCATCACCAGTTTGGCGGCCACCCATTCACCCGATGAGTTCCACGCCTACGTGCTTGATCTGGGCGGCCGCAACTTCCGCAGTTTGGAAGATTTGCCGCACATGGGCGGCGTCATCTATGCCGATGATGAAACGTATGAAGAACGCTTGCAGCGGCTGTTGGATAAGTTGAGCCGTATGACGGACGAACGGCAGCAGCTTTTCAGCAGCGCCGATGCCGGTAATTTGTATGAATATAACGAACGTAATCCTAAAGAGGCCTTACCGGCTGTGCTGGTTGTCATCGACAATTTTGCCGAACTGCGCGAAAACTACGAAGCGCTGGTGGATGCGTCGGTTACGCCGCTGGTACGCCGCTCACTTAGCGCCGGTATCACCTTTGTGATTACGGGCAATGCGCCCAACAGCTTACCCAGTAAGCTTTATAATCTGATGGGCGAACGGATTACCTTCAAACAGGGTAACAAGGATCGCTACATGGACATCGTCGGGCGCGGCGCGATTGAGATTGATGATATTGCCGGGCGCGGTTACATTCGGGTGGGTAAACGGCCGTTGCTGTTCCACGCCGCGCTACCGGTTGGCATTTTCGATGCCGAAACCAATCTGGATACATTGGTTGAAGCGGATGAGATTCGCTTAATCGCCCGTCACATGAAAGAACATCCGGCCACCGGCAAGAAGTGGCGCAACAAGCCGGACCCCATCGCCACCCTGCCCGAACTCGTCCCATTGATTGACATTTTGCAAAAAGCCGGCCCGGCTCACCCCAAGCGAATCCAGGCCGTCGTTGGGCAAAACATCAATTTACATCCCGCTTTGTTCGATTTGAAACGGATGGGGCCGCATTTTGCGGTTGTCGGGCCGCCGCTATCCGGCAAATCGACGACTTTGTACAATTGGGTACTGTCGCTGTCGCATCGCTATTCGCCGGAGCAAATCAAGTTTGTCCTGATTGATTTGCAGCAGCGCTTTGTCGATTTTGGCGGCGAGCGGTCGCTGAACGATATTCCGCATGTGGTAACGGCCGTAACCGACCCCGAACAAATCGAACCGCTCGTCAACAATCTCAAAGCCGAGTGCCGTGTCCTGGCCGCTGAGGACAGCAATCGTGAACTGTTC
>JBNKZT010000494.1:0-3816 GCA_050301775.1 Promineifilaceae bacterium (SeqCode) | reverse complement strand
GGTGTAGGGCATAATCAGGGAAAGCAGGGCTAAAATCCCGGCCAGCCACATAAACAGGTTAAGGAGGTTATTACTGAAACGAGCCAACAGCCAGAGACCTATACCGGCGGCAACGGCCGTGACCACACTCGCGCCGACCACCATTCCCCCATTTACGGTCTGCCAATTGGCTGCACCAGGCGGTTGTGTTAGAAAGGAGACCCCCAGACTGTTCCCCACGACATAAATAATTAAGTTGAGAACGACAGCCAGCACAACAGCCAGGATGGTTCCCTTGAAAATATCATTTCCCATGCATCCTCCTCAAGAAGCAGCTAAAAACAATCATTAAGTGTGCTCATTAGATACCTGTTTTATGCTCTAGTCACATAGGCGTTTATGAGTGGATTGGCAAATTTGTTGGGTTCGATGGTTCGTATTGTTTGATTTTGCGAATTATTGACCGGCAGGCCCATCAGTTTTATGATTGATAGTTAATCTTAAAGGAATTGGCGTATGAATACAACTGCTTTTTGGATTTTGGGTGGGCTGGTAACGGCCGTTGTCGTTTACCTGTTCAGAAATCGTTTGATCGATCGACTGCGGGCGCTGCTTACCCATTCGGAAACGGCCGTTGACCCGCCCAAAGAAATGCTGGAAGAGATGTTAGAAGACATGCCCCCAATCGCTATGGGCATCGGCGAAGGGGCCGGTGGAGAAGAGGCCGGGCCAGCCGATGACTCGGGGGCTGAGCCAGAAGAGGATCTGCTGCGAATGGATGTTGCCATTCCACCCCAGGTTGAAGTGGGCCGTGCCTTTGATTTAGCCGTCGCTATCCGCCAGGCGGCCTCTTCGTTGTTGGCTGAGGAGGATTTGACCAAAGTTGAGTCTGGTCCGGTGGCTGTATCCTGGGAAGACGAAACAGACAAGGCCGTGGTGCGCATCCAGGTGACGGCTCCCGATTGTGAGATAGATACGCCGGTGCAATCGGTGACGCTGACGCGCCACCAGGATGAGCCGCCGGTTTATTTTTTGCTGACGCCGCAGCGCACAGGCCGTATCAGCATCCAGGTGAAGGTCTACCAGGAGGATTTGCTGTTGGGCAATGCCCGCATTAAAACAGAAGCCGCCGTTGAAGTGGGCCATGTCGAGATGGCCGTCACCAGCCACCCGCTGTCGTTGACGCCCAATGACCGCCGGCTGCTGCGGCAAAATTTGACCAATGCGTTTGATTTGGGCGAATTACATGATTTGATTTTTTTGCTGGGCCTGGATAAGGACAATTTCCCGCAGGAAAAAGATGAATTGATTATTGATTTGATTCAGACCTGTTTGCGAAAAGGGCTGCTTCGGGATTTGCAAAGTATGGGGGCGGAGAAACGGCCGTTGCTCTCCTGGAAATTAGACGCCATTCCTGACTGACCTTACGTTTCCAAATAACTACTCAGGCTCACGAGAAGAAGTTCAACTTTTAGCCGACAAATCGTCTGGTCAGCCAGAGAAAAAGTTGAACTTCTGGCTTAGTCGTTACGTTTCCAGGAAGAAAAAGACTTCTGAAAGCGGCGTTTCTTCCAGGATTAGGCGAACATACTCGTCACCTTTTTTTGTCCACTTAATCAGGCGAATTTGCCCATTATCCAGTTCGATGCCGGTAATATCGCCATCTTTAAAACGACAGCAGCCAGTGTTGAAATAACTGGGCCGGGTTTTAATCGTGTCGGTACAGGGCGGATATTTTTCTTCCCGTCGTTTGATTTCGGCTTTCAAATGGACAATTTCTGCTTCGGTCTCCGGGGAGGGATCTGCAAGATTTTTTTGGCGCAAAGCATAAAGCTGATTGAGCAGTTTCTCCAGATGTGTGCGGGAACTCCAAATTGGCCGGTGCGTGTGCCCCACAATCAGGATTTTGTTTTGTTGGGTCTGCGTCCAGCGGTACATTTTCGTGTCATGCTCGGCCCGTAGGCAGGCATCCTTGGCCGGGGTCGTTTTGCCAAAGCCAGTTAATATTTGAAAATTGCGGTAAAGTGGCAGCCAGATGCGGGAGAACCAGGCCAGGGTATCACTGTCCAGGGTCCCTTGATGGCCATGTGTCAGGAACAATTCACCCGATAAACCAGTCTTATCGGAATATTCAAACAGAATACCATCTTGGATTTGAATGTTGGGGAAAAAGGAGTCAAGATGTTTTTTGACCTGCTTGGGGGAGCGCCATTGGTCATCGTGATTGCCATAAACGCGGATGTAGCGATCCTCTTGGTAAAAGCGGGCTTCGCTTAATAATACATTTTTGTATGCAGCTAGTACATCCCTGGCCTTTTCTTCCCATAACTCTTCGGCGTCACCCAAAATAATCAGGGTATAGTCTTCTGCCAAATAGTGATCGAGCGCGGCCAGATAAGTGTGTTCACAGGGTAGAAAATCATCGGCTTCGTTGCGTGCCCCTTTGTGATGGTCAGAGAATATTACGTAACGATCGGAGGTTTGTAAGGGACGTTTGGTTTGCCGGTTTAGTTTTTGTAGCAGAGAGCCAAAAGCTCTGTTGATCCCTTTTTGTGTGGCTGGCATGGCAATTTATCCTTTATTTTTTACGTATGTGTTGGATTGAGGGAGCAGTTGATAGAATGGATTATTTGATTCTATCCGTCTGCTCCAGATTGAGTAGCTGAAAAGATCTAAAAACAGTGTAAGGGGAATGGCGATTAAAATCAATATTGTGATAAACCGTACAAGGTCATTTCAAATTATGCTGCGTTGGCGTATAATTTTAGCGTTGCCAATCAGGTGACTAGGGTTCCGTCGGGAACAATCTATTTCCGGGTCTGGACCGAGCGTCACGGAAACCAAAGGTCTGGTGAGTACCTAAAGGGATAAAAGCCTGGAGGGGTCAGGTTGGCGTGTTGTTTAACACGTCTAAACTAGAACTGGAGGTTTGTGATGCTTAATCGATTTTCTCCCCATGTACGTGCTGTTTTACAAGCGCTGTTTGTCACTTTTTTGTGGTCAACAAGCTGGGTGCTAATTAAATTTGGCCTGGAAGCTATTCCGCCGGTGACGTTTGCCGGGTTACGCTATTTTCTGGCCTTTTTGGCGCTGGTTCCGTTTTACCGGCGTTCGCAAAGCGCAACACCGCTGCGCACGTTGACGCGGCGTGACTGGTTGAGTCTGGTTGGGCTGGGGCTGCTGTATTATACGATTACGCAGGGTTCGCAGTTTATGGGGCTGGCGTATTTGCCGGCGATTACGTTTAGTTTGCTGCTGAATGCAACGGCCGTTGTCGTGGCTGTCCTGGGGATTCCTTTGCTGCGCGAATTCCCAACCTGGCTCCAGTGGGGCGGGGTATTGGTCTTTGTGGCTGGCGCGATCGTGTTCTTTTATCCGCTGGCGATTCCGGCCGGACAGGGAATAGGTTATGTGATTGCCGCCGTGCATATTTTGGCCACGTCGCTTTCCAGCATTGCCGGGCGGGGTGTCAATCGGGGCCAACGCATTCATCCGCTGACGGTGACGATTGTGAGTATGGGGGCCGGCTCGGCAGCGATGCTGGCGATTGGGCTGCTGTTGGAGCCGTGGCCGCAGTTGGGCTTGCGGGGGTGGGGGATTGTGGTCTGGCTGGCGGTGGTGAACACGGCCGTTGCCTTTACGCTTTGGAACCATACCCTGCGCACATTGTCGGCGATGGAGTCGAGTATTATCAATAACACGATGCTGATTCAGATCGGGATTTTGGCGTGGGTATTCCTTGGTGAATCGCTGGATGCAAAGGCCGGGATCGGATTGCTGATGGCACTGGTTGGTACGCTGCTTGTCCAGTTGAAGCCAACGAAGGTCACGATGGTA
>JBNKZT010000493.1:0-3820 GCA_050301775.1 Promineifilaceae bacterium (SeqCode) | reverse complement strand
TGCCGTGGTTGTCGGTGTTGTTGACGATGTTGAGTTGGCTTAAAACGGCCGTTTTAATTGTCAATTGTTAATTGTCAATTGTTAATTGTTAATGGGGGCAACGGCCGTTTGCCAACCGTTTGGCATAGCGTTTGGCCCAACAAAAAAGCGACAAACGACGGCGCTTGTCGCTTTTTGACCTGGCCGAACCGATGTCTAGTTTTGCCGGAGGAAGCTGAAGGAATCCAGCACAGTATCGTACAGCGTTTGCATGTCGGCGTAGGCATCAGCGGCCGGATCGTCAGGGATGAAGGTGAGGGTGTAGAAACGGCCGTTCCGCACCATCACCACCTGGCGGCTCAAATCCTGGCCGGGAACCTGATCAAACTGGTTAGCCGGCACGCCATCGAGCATGAGGCCAAAGGACCATTGCGCTGGTGTGCCCATGATGGCTGTGATTTCAGCCTCTTTTTCGGTGGTGATGTCATCCAGAGAACGGGAACCGGCGTCTTCCACCGTAATAAACAGGCGGGCGTGGGTGATGTCCATGAGCGAATCGACGTAAACGGCCGTTTCCCCACCCCCATTCTCCGTTGTCAGGCTGTCATCTACCGCGTAGCCATCGGGCAGCAGCAGGCAGAAGCCATCTTCGGCATTGGCGAACAGCGTCGTACCCACGACAGCTTCCGGGCATTCCGGCCCGGCCAGCAGCGGCGCTTCCGGCTCGATGCCAATGAACTGGAACGAATCGGTAATCATCCGGCTCAACACTTCCGCCTGTTCACCAACTGCGCCATATTCCGCGCCGATGCGAGCGATCATAATGTTGATCACGCGGTCATCATGCACCGCCAGGATGCGCCGGTTGGTATCCTGACCGGGCAGGTCGTCGAGAACGGTCGCAATTTCACTACCCAAATTGACAGTAGGTAGGGTGGTAACTGCTAAATTAATATCAGGCAGATATTCGGACACTAAATCGGAACGGCCGTTTAGCGGTTCAAAGCTGATTGAGGCCAATGGCGCTTCGGTGTTCAAGGGTGAACGCACATACAGCGTCAGCCCACCTTCCTCACCTTGAAATACGCCGTAGTTGTCCGGGTAAAGGAAGCAGATGCCCTGCGCGGCGTATATCAGTTGATAAGCACCGGGCATGGCTTCAGCACAATTGGCCACCGATATTTTGTCGCTGACCGTCCCGGTCTCGGTGGGGACGGTCACTGCATCGCCTGGATTCACCGCTGTATCTGTGGCTGGTTCTGTGCCTCCGGCTGGGTTGCAGGCAGCCAGGGCCAACAGGAGGATCAACATCAGAGTGAATAAAGATTTGTTTTTCATGGTTTGTTACCTCATTTTTAATCGGGTTGGTTTGGGGCCGAGGGCAATCGGCCCATTTCAAACAGCTTACGCCTTACGGCATTTCCGCCAAGATGGTTTGCCGGTGAATACCGGCCTTACGGGTTAGATTTTCGGGGCCAAAGAGGAGGGCGATGAGAACGGCCGTTACACACAACAACCCCACTGTCAGCCAGTAAATCGGGCCAACACCAACATGCGCCGTATCGATTCCCGGAATTATTTGTGACCAGGTATTCACCGACGCGTGAAACAACAGGACCAGCAAAAGACTGCCCGTATTATTATACAACCAGGTCACGATGACTGAACTGGCGACGAAACTGAGCAAAAAACCCCACATCGGCTGCCCGGCCTGTGTTGAGCCGATTGTCCAGAACAAGGGCAGATGAAAACCTGCCCAGATCACGCCGAGAATCAAGCTGGCCGTGAGCGCGTTAAATCTGGCTTGCAGCCGGGGCAAGGCAAAACCACGCCAGCCCAACTCCTCGCCATTAATCAACAGGCTGACGATAAACAAGAGGGGCACAGCAATAATGGGTGACATGGGAATTTCCGGCGCGGCGGGAACCGGGTAGCCTAACCAGTTGGAAAGCTGGTAGGCCAGGAAAAACAGTCCGACCATACCCAGGATACCGGCGATTGCCCACAGGACACCGACGCGCCACACGAGTAACGGCCGTAACAGCCCTCGAATCCCAGACTTACCGTTCGTAAAGCCGGTTACGAGGAGCGCCGCCAGGGTTGGCCCGTACCCCATGACAACCAGCAGCGGCAGCGGTACGCGGAAATCAAATACACCTTGCGATCCTAAAGCATCAATCATCATAATGGGCCACGAAAAAGCAAAGGCCAGGACAAAGAACAGTAACAATGGATAACGTTTCATCACATAATCTCCTTGAAATATTTGATTCTCAGAGCGTAAACTATCGGCCGTTTGCTAACCGTCTGCCGGGGCGTTTGATGCCGTCGAACCGATTTTGCTGCTTTGAGCAGCCAGTGCCGGTAGAAAATGCTCAAAGTTACCCACTTCTTCCACGTTGTGCCGCAGCCAGGCTTGCCCCATTTCGTCCGAAAACAGACGTGGGCGGAGTATTGAATTGATAAACTGACGACCAAAGCCGCTGTCGGCACCGACTAGCATCTGCGAAAAGTAGAACGTGCCATCTGGTGAGGCGTAAAAGTCATGCGAGAGGCGAAATATCTCTGTCTTTCCCAATCTTCGGCTTAAGGTAAGGCCGCTTTCGTCAAGCCGCTCCACGTTTTCGATACTATCTACCAGATAATCCGTGTTGCGGCCAAAAGCTTCAACGATACGTACCCGTGCCCCTTTTCCTACGGAACCGTCAGGGGCGTGCTGCATTACCTGGTAAGTGATGTGATCTTGCGGGTGCCATAACAAATAGCGCGGATAGATACGGCCGTTCATTTCCATCGGCTCGTCAATATGATTGAACCACCAACAGAGCATGGCCGGGGTCACGCCGCGCAAGATGTCGTGGGCGATGGTGAGATATAGACGGCCGTTCGGCAGTCGCTGCCGGGTGGTCTGGGCGCTGTCCAGCAGTTTCAGCGGCCAGGCCCAGGGTCGTGATGGCAGTAACATATTTTTGCGAGCGTTCATGAAATACTCCAGTCGTTGGCCCAGAGGTGACAATCACTTTGGGAAGTGATTGTCACCTTTGGGCAGCTATTTGAGTTGGTAATCCCAACCAAAGTTCACCGGGTAAGCCTGATCCCCCTGACGCAACGTAATTTCCTGATACCAAATGCCGCGAGCCGGAAAAGTCCAGTCACCGGGCAGTAGTTTGGCACCATTACCGCCTTCGGCAGCATTCATGGAGACACAGTACGTGCCCGCCTGCAAATCGCCGAAGTAGTATTTGCCGGAAGCGTCGGTAACGGCCGCTACCGCCACAGCAGTGTTGTTCGTGCACGACCCAACTTGAAGCAGCATTGTCACACCGGCGATGTAGCCTTCGGTTGGCTGAATCATGCCGTCGGCATGGTAGCTGCCATTGCCATCGACCACACAACTGCCGTCAAGTGCATCGCCGTTTTCGTTGGTCAGGCAGTAGTCGTCCCACAGAAAACCGGTGATAGAGCCGCCGGGTACAGGCGAGCGCAGGTCGATGTTGGTCAATACCTGTCCTGGGGCAATGGCGATGCCGACGACATCATCCAGACCGTTGTTACCGGCCAGGCCCACGCAGTAGCTGCCGTTGTAGTTACCTTTGAAGGTATAACGGCCGTCAGCCCCAGAGTAAGCAATCGCTGCCGCATCCTGCCGCACATGGCAGGTCGTGCCCGGAACGAGCCACACCTCGCGGCTGCCCAGCAGCGTTTCGCCGCTGTCATAAACGCCGTTTTCGTTCCAATCCTGGTAGACAGCGCCGGAAATGGTCACGGCCGGTTCGGCAGCCACCACGATTTTGACCCAGAACGGACTGCTGCTGCGGCCCACACCAAAAACCTGTGCCTG
>JBNKZT010000492.1:0-3823 GCA_050301775.1 Promineifilaceae bacterium (SeqCode) | reverse complement strand
AAATAAATGCCTTGCCAGGGAAAGTTGTCAATGCGCTGGTCGTCCAGGATGAGATAGCTTAATCCTTCTGGTGGTTGGGTGAGGCTGAGAACGGCCGTTCCCGCTAAACCCAACGTTTCAACCATGTGCCGCCGCATGATGTCCGGGCGGCGTCGGGCGAAATCGCGCAGTTGTTCCACATTGGCAGCCCAATCGACCTCTGTAGCTGTGTCATCCCAACGGCCGTTTTCAAAGCTGATTCCCGGTTCAATCGCGGCCGCCAGTTGGTCAATTTGAGCGATGACCGATTCTGGAGCCAGCGTTGTGTTGAGCAGGTCTGAGGTGCGGCTCAAAAACCGGCCGCGAAAAGCCGGATTTTGCAGCAGGCCGCGCAGCAAAATTGTATCCCTGCCGTCCGTGGTTAAATCGGTGCCGCCGGTGTAGTTGGGATTTAGCGCCTGTGCCAGCGTGTTGTCGGTGACATCGCTCCATGGTTTCAATCCCAGGCTTAAATCATTGTCCCAAATAACCCACTGCCAGCGGCCGCCCGTGACCAATGAGCGAAATTGCTTCATGTTGGTGAAAGGCCAATCGAAGTTGGCCGAATAAATTTGTAAAATGGAATAGTCGATGAAGTTGGCCAAATCAACTTGAGAGGCGACGTAGGCATAATTGGCCGGGTCGGTCGTGTCATTGTCGTCGATGAAGGCGGTGAGATGGTCCCAATCGGCAAAGGCCGGACCAACGTCGGCCGGATTTTCTACGCGGCGGGCCGGGGTATCGACGATTTCGCTGGATTGCACGCCATACTGCTCGGCAAACAGGAACCGGTCCAGATGTTCCCGAAAATAATATAATCCCCAGGGTTCTCCGTTGATGAACAGGAGGACGGGTTGGCTGTGTGTGGCCCAGGCGTTGGTTTCTTGGGCCAGGTTGGCCATTATTTGATTGCGCAGCAGCGTCCAATTGGTTGGGATTTGGGAGGCATCCTGGCCGCCGGCGTGCAGCACCAATCGTTTGAAGGCGGTGATGCTGCTGTTGGGAAAGATCGGGAAATCGAGCCGGGGCAGGCCGTATTCCTGGCGAAAATAGAGGCGGAATGATTTTTTATTGTAAGCGCGGCTAAATTGGCCATGAATGCGCAGTCCGGCGTCGATTTGGAAGCTGGATTCCCGGTCGGCGGCGACGTAAAAAATGGTGGACGGCCGTTCCCAGGCCACGCTTCTTTCTTCCGGGTTGGCGTAAATGCCGCTGGTTTCGTCCCACAAATCATCGGGATCAATGATGAGCGATAGCAGCGGCAGTGGTTGGGCGATGCCCATGAAATAGGTGGCGCTGCTGACCGGCCCCAGGGCGCTGTCGGGGAAAAGCAGGCGGGCACGGATAACGGCCGTTGCCGGGTTTGCTGCCGCCAGATGAATGGGCTGAGTATAAATCGTACCATTGTTGCGGTCTGGTGTTGACCCATCAGTCGTAAAGATGATTTGACTATCCTTCATCGTGTCCGGCAGCCTGATTGCCAATTGTTGGTCGGTGTCGTAATAGCCGGATGGCAAAGAAAATTGTGGCATGGAGAGCATTGTAGACTCACCGGCCTGGGCGGAGGGGAGCAGTGAGGGCAGCCAGAGGACCAGGAGAATCATCAGCAGAATGATCGGTATCAATTTCCATTCATACGATACGGCCGTTCTTGTTTTTGATGACAGATTCATCTGATCGGTTTAGTTCTTGCTTGCCCTACGATTTTCATGAGCAAAAATTTTAGCGGAATTTATCTGATTCGACGATGTGGTTCATGACATTGCCCTTGCGGTGAAGCGTGTATAAAATCACGCAGTTCTCCGGCATTCATTTTCCGAATGATTGATGTTAGGTGAAAACGGGAAAGTGGTTTGAATTAAAAAAGCGGCCTCTCCCGTTTTCCCTGAGTAAATCACAATGTCACGGTTCAGTTTTCATCAAAATACCTTTTGTGATTTACATGTGACTTTATGACGAAACACTTTTCAAGGCGTTCAACCCGGCAGTTATGGCTGACCCTGGCAATTTTATTGGCCGGGATTTTGCGCTTTTGGCAATTGGATACTATGCCGCCCGGCCTTTACCACGATGAAGCATACAATGGCCTGGATGCGCTGGCACTGCTTCGCGGCGACACGTTTCCCCAATTTTACGAAGGCTGGGAGTTGTACGCCCAGGACGCCCATGCTGATAACCCGCCAACGCCTACCCGCTGGCCGCTTTTTTTTGAGGGGAACTACGGCCGTGAACCGGTTCATATTTATTTGATGGCGCTTTCCATCTGGCTGTTGGGGGCGACGCCGTTGGCGATTCGGGCCGTCCCGGCTGCCGCCGGTGTTTTGGCTGTGTTAACAACGTATCTGGCGGCGAAAGCGATTTTTGACGACGAAGCGCAGGAATTGGCCGATTCTGTATCGATTTTGGCCGCATTTTCATTGGCCATTTTGTTTGCGGCGGTTCATTTTAGCCGGTTTGGTTTGCGGGCGATGGTTTTTGTGCCGGTTGAGACACTGGCGGTTTATTTTTTTTGGCGCGGTGTTAACTGTGCAGAGGTGCAGAGGTGCAGGGGAGCAGGTGGGAAGAGGGCACTCCTCTGGTTTGTTGCGGCGGGGATGATGTTGGGGTTGGGGTTGTATATTTATGCAGCGGGGCGGTTGTTTCCGCTGTTGTTTGTGGGGTTTGTGCTGTTTTGGTTTTGGCAGGATCGGGCGGCACTGCGGCGGTTTTGGCGGCCGGTGGCAGTGATGGCCGGGGTGTCGTTGGTTACGGCCGTGCCCATTCTGCTCTTTTTTGCTCAATATCCTTACTTTTTTGTCTTCCGCATTGCCTACGTAGCCAACAAAGGCAAGGGAGCAGTTGAGGGAAAGGCGTGGCTGACCTGGCTGCTCAACATTGGCCGCACGGTGCGCGGCTTGTTTTGGTTGGGCGAGACTCATTTACGTCACAATTTACCGGGACGGCCGTATCTCGATCCGGTGCAGGCCATCACATTCATTGTAGGCATAATCGCCACCTTGCGCCGAAAATTGCATCCTCGCGCCGTTTTTTTGCTGTTGTGGCTCCTTGTCATGCTCTTGCCCACCATCATGAGCGGCGACGCCCCTCATTTTGGCCGCATGACCGGCGCGGTTCCCGTTATCGCCATTTTGATTGCCTTAGGCATTTTTCACGTTTCACGTTTCACGTTTCACGCATTACGCATGACGGATAATCGATTACCGATCACGATTTACGTGCTATTCATTGGTTTGTCCACATTTTTCACCACCCGCGATTACTTTGGCCGTTACGCTGCCCATCCCCAACTGGAAACTGATTTTTATTTGGCCGATTGGAACCTGGGGCAATATGCTGCGGCGCAACCGACTGATACCAGTCTCTTTTTAACGCCAACGCAGGAGGAGATGGCTACTATTTATTTTGCATTGGCGGGTGATACGGGACGGATTGCCAGTTTTTCCGAATCGAAGACGCTGACGGTGATGGGGCCGCCGCAGACGCCGACGCTGTATTTGCTACGGCCGTCCCAAACCCAACGTCTTGCTGTCTTGCAAACACAATTCCCCGATTTGATCATTGGTTCGGAACAGGATAACTTTGTCCCCGCCCTGCTGCCGGCAAACGCAACTCGCCCGCAGCCCCAGCATTGGGTCGAACATTCCTGGGACGGCCAAATTCATCTGATGGGCTGGTCGGAGGTGGTGAGCGATCAAAAGCTGGTGGTTGTCCTGTTTTGGCAGGCAGAAGTGGATATGACGCTTGATTACACGGCATTTGTCCACCTGCTAGACGGAAATGGCGAATTTATAACGCAGCTGGATCG
>JBNKZT010000491.1:0-3843 GCA_050301775.1 Promineifilaceae bacterium (SeqCode) | reverse complement strand
CTGCCATCGCTGCTCATGATGAAGATGGCCGGATCGTTGTCGCCTACGATGGAGAGGTAGAGGATGAAACGGCCGTCCGGCGACCATTCCGGCGACCAATCACTGATACCGTTGTTGGTCAGCTGCCGCAAGTTCTGCCCATCAATCCCAATCGTGTAAATTTCCCAGGTGGAATCCTCCCAGGTTCCGGCGTTGTAGACCAGGCGGCTGTCCACCGACCAGCTTACGTGGCCTTCGCGCAAGTCGTTGGTGTTCGTCACCTGGCGCAGATTGGAACCGTCGGCATTTATGGTGAACAGGTCGAAATCACCGTCTCGGTCAGAAATGAAAGCGATTTGCTGACCGTTGGGAGACCAGGTGGGCAAGCGGTCGTCGGCGGGATCGTTGGTCAGGCGGCGCGGCGCAGAGCCATCGGTGGCCATGACGTACACTTCCCAATTGCCATCACGGTAGGATTGGAAGGCGATCTGGCTGCCGTCGGGCGAAACGGCCGGATAGTTATCGTCTATGCTGTTGGTGGTCAGTTGAATCTGGTTGCCACCATCGCCATCCATGATGAAAATCTCAAAGTCGCCATCGCGATTGGACTGGAAGACGATCTTGTTATGGGGTGGAGTAGGAGTGGGCGACGGTAGGGTGGGGGTGGGTAGTGTTTCCTCTGTTGATTCGGTTGGCTCTGGTTCCGGTGCATTGGTTGGCGTAGCGACGATTTCGATGACCTGGGGCACGGCCGTTGCCTCTGGCGTGATTTCAGGAACGGCCGTTGGCGGCGGAGTTGAGTCTTTACCCAGCATTTGCATGACGGTCATGGTGATCACGGCCGTTGCCAGCACCGCCAGTGTCACCATTGCCCAGACAGGAACAGCGAAAGTCCGGCGCGGTGTCTGTTCTGGCGGACGATGTTTGGCCGTCTGCCGTTCGGCTGTCGGGATTTGGACGACTTGAAGACGGCTGATGAGCGAGCTGTCGCGCAAATCGGTCAACACCTGGGTCGAGCGGGGATTGGGGCCGGTTTTCCCTTCGGCCAGCAGCGCCCGGTCAATGGCCGCCACCAATGCTTCGGCCCGCTGGAAGCGCTGCGACGGCTCTTTTTTGAGGCTGGTTTCAACGATGGACAGTAGTTCAGGCGACAAATCTGGCCGGCGGCGGCCCAGCGGAACCGGTTCTTCGTAGGCCTGCTGGTGCAGGACGGCAATCGAATCGTCGGCTTCAAACGGCCGTATCCCGGCCAGCATTTCGTAGAGGATGATACCCAACGAGTAGAGGTCGGAACGGCCGTCAAACGGGAGGCCGCGCACCTGCTCCGGTGACATGTAGTGGGGCGTGCCGATGATGCCGCCAGTTTGGGTCAGCTTGGGCATACCCTGGACGGCAGCAATGCCTAAATCAACCAGCACCGGCGTGCCATCGGGTCGAATCAGGACGTTGGCCGGCTTGAGATCACGGTGGACGACCTGGGCCTGGTGGGCCACACTCAGCGCCAGGGCGATCTGGCGGGCGACGTTCAGCGCCTGCTCAGTGGTGAGCAGCTTGTCGCGCTGGGCTAACTGCTCCAGTTTTTCCCGCAGCGATCCGCCCTCGATGTACTGCATGGCAATGTACGGCCGTCCCGTTGGTGTTTCGCCCACCGTGTAGACCTGGACAATGTTGGGGTGATCGAGCCGGGCGACGGTGCGGGCTTCCTGGCGAAAGCGCTGGACAAATTGGGGGTCACTGGCCAGTGTGTCCAGCATGATTTTGAGCGCCACCTTTCGCCCCAAATCCTCATCTTCGGCCTCATAAACGTCGGCCATTCCGCCGCGGGCAATGTGGCGCAGGATGCGATAGCGATCAATTTTGTGGCCGATGTATTTTTCGGTGTCCATTTTGTCTTTTGCTGTCCGTATTCCGTAATCCGTGACCCGTTCTGAAAACCGAATACGGAACACGGACTACGATCCTACGGAACCAACCCGGTTTGTGCGGCTACTGTACCATCATTGTACACCAACTGTTAAGGCATCAACCTTACCGAATAAAGGTAAATGGTCCCTTCTGCCCGGCCGCCATTCCCTAAATAAAATGCGATCTTGCTAATTGCGGCCAGATCGATTTGATTGTTCCTTTCAGATGACTGCACAATAAAATTTGAGGTTGACAACGGCACGCAGACTTCCCTGTTTGTTATATTTCCTATCTGTATGTTCGTTTTCCACGTTTCATCACTTTGTTCTCTAAATTGTACTACCAAATGGCCTGAGTAATTATCAACATTGGCTATCCCCAAACAAAAATTAGTGTAATTCCGCCAATCGACAACATTCAGACCGTGACTTTCTATTCCAGCGTAGTCATTCGGATAATCATCTCGTACCTTGTAGACTATTTCTAACGCTGGTTGTCCTTGTATAACCAAAGAATTGTTGACCAAAGAGACTGACAGTTCGTTTTGAGGCAGCGTATTTATTTCAAGCATTGATATGATGCTGTCAAGATCAATAACTCTTGCTGATTGATCAGGAATTGGGGTTGGCGAGGCTGGAGGGATGGACTGGTACTGAGTGACCTGGTTGGCGGCCGGTTCAATGGTGATGCGGACGGTGAGGGTTCCTTGATTGTCGGAGAAATTGTCATCATTGGCTCCCAGCCACAACAGGCCGCCGGTTTCGCTTTGAAATTGCAAGCGCTGGCCGACAAAATGGGGTGGCCCGTTACCAATACCGGCAATGAGACTGACGATGGATGCGTTCGGAACCGGGAAAGTGTCTTTGGTGGCAATTTGCGGATCGCCATCCGGCCCAACGAGCGGCCAGGCGGGTGAGGGGCCGGCCCGCCAACTGCCGGTAACGTACTCGATGAGGACAGTCTGGCCGGGGGCGATTTGTAAACCGGTTTGGTTTTGGGGTTGGGTGGCGGCGATGATAAATTCAGTGGTGTTGATCGTAGGCGTTGCGCTGGCTGGGACCGTTGCCGTGGGCACGGTTGTCGAAGTGGGTAGAAGCGTGTTGGTTGCGGTGGGCACGGCCGTATTCGTCGCGACAACGATGATTTGTTCCAGAGTGGCGGTAGGGTTGGTGGGAACGGCCGTGTTGGTTGGTTCCGAACTGGTTGGGGCGGCCGCCAGCGGATTCTCCTGATTCCCTGGCCGGAAAAGGAACAGCGCCCCGATGGCCGCAGCCAGGACCACAAATGTCACGATAGCCCAGAGCGGCACAGGCCGCTGCGGCCGTTCCCCGGTGGGGATGCGTACCACCTGCTGTCGGCTGAGCAGCGCGCTATCTCGCAAGTGGGTTAACACTTCGGTGGTTTGGGCGAGGGTTATGTTGCTGCCGGCCACCTGGAGGGCCACGTCAATAGCTTGCACCACTGCTTCGGCCCGCTGGTAGCGCCGTTCCGGTTCTTTTTGCAAACAGGTGGCCACAACGGCCAGGACTTGAGGCGACAAATCGGGCCGCCGTTTTTCCAGGGGGATGGGCATTTCGTAAGCCTGTTTATGCAGGACGGCGATGGGGTCTTCTTCGGCAAAGGGCAGCCGGCCGGCCAGTATCTCATAAAGTATCACGCCCAGGGCGTAGATGTCGATACGGTGGTCGAGGTCCTCGTCGCCGCGGGCCTGCTCCGGCGACATGTAGCGGGGGGTGCCGAACACGATGCCCTGGCGGGTCAGCTTCTCGACGCCCTGCTCGTCGAGGAGCTTGGCGATGCCGAAGTCGAGCAGCTTGACGCGCCCCTCGCGGTCGACCAAGACGTTGCTGGGCTTGAGGTCGCGGTGGACGACCAGGTTGCGATGCAGGTAGCTCACGGCATCGATCACCTCCTGCAGCAATCGCAGGGTCTCGTCGATGGACAATTCCTTCTCGCGGC
>JBNKZT010000490.1:0-3844 GCA_050301775.1 Promineifilaceae bacterium (SeqCode) | reverse complement strand
GGCGGCTAGGTTGGCTCCGATTTTGTCGTGTCCCAGGAAGCGGATACGGCCGTCACTCTCTACCGTCTGTGTTTCCTTTTTGCCCGTATCATGGAAGAGTGCGCCCAATCGCAATAAGGTACGGCCGTGTACCCCACCATCTACTCGCCGCGCCAGATGTTCCAAAAGAGAGGTCCGAAAATCAGCCAGCGCCTCAGCCGCCAGTTTGAGCGCGGCATCGTCCGGTTCGTTGCCATCCAGCAGCGCCTCAATTTGCACCAACCAGCGTAAAACCGACAGGGTATGAGCCATTACCGGCTCGTGGTGCGGCGGCGACTGGGCCACATCTTCCAGCGCGGCAATTTCGGGTAAGATGACCGACAGCAGTCCCAAATCGGCCATTTGCCGGACAGCTTGATGGGGCACGGCCGTTTCCAGCAGCTTTAACAGTTCATCACGCACCCGTTCGATAGAAATAGAATGGAGCAGGGGAGCAGCGGCAGAAACGGCCGTAACTGTCTCTTCGGCCAACGAAAAGTTGAGGCTGATGGCCAGGCGCAGTGCGCGCAGCGCCCGTACCGGATCGTTGGCGATGGCCCGGTCATGGGTTTGGCGAATGAGGCTGGCTTGTAAATCGGCTGCGCCGTGGCAAGGATCAATCAAACTGGTGTGGGTAACGGCCGTGGCCGGCAAGGCCATCGCATTAATCGTAAAATCACGGTCTCGCAAATCGGCTTCCAGGTCTGCACCGCGATAGCAGGCAAAATCGAGCGTGGTACCGGCTTCGGGCAGCACAACACGCCCGGTATCTCGTTTTTGGTCCAGGACGTAAGCCGGTGCATTGAGGGCATTGGCTGCTTTGAATGCCATCTGGATGGCATGGTGCGGCACGACAAAATCAAGGTCATGGCTGACTCGGTTTAGCAGCGCGTCGCGTACTGCCCCGCCGACAAGGTATACTGGACGATCTTGTTGAACTAGAAACGGCCGTAACCGTTCCAACAGCAATGAAAGCGCCAGGGGTTCTCCGCCCGCTTCTTCCACAAATTGCAGGCTGAACCGCTCCTTGGGACGATTGCGTCGCGCCAGTTGCAGGGCCTCTTCGGCCGTGTAACCGACGCCGGCTACCGTTTGTCCCGTCAGTGCGACCCAACGCCCAGCATAAGCGGATAAATCAGTCATGATTAAAAAGCAGCAAGGTTGCAAGGATGCAGGTTTGCAGGTTTGCAAGTCTACTTGCCCACTTGCCGACCTGCCTACCCCATCAAATGGGCAAATATTTCCGGTTTCAATACGGCAATGAAGGGCAAGTTGCGATAAAGCTCGTCAAAATCCAGCCCATAACCGACGACGAATTCATCGGGAATATCGAAGCCAATGTACTCTACGGGTACATCAATTTCGCGGCGTGATGGTTTGTTAAGCAGGCTGCAAATGCGCAGCGAGGCCGGATTCCGAGCCAGCAGGGTGCGCCGCATATAGTCCAGGGTGTGACCGCTGTCAATGATATCTTCGACGATGAGGATGTTACGGCCGTTAATGGGCTGTTTCAAGTCCATGATAATCTGCACCGCACCGCTGCTTTGTGTGCCTGACCCATAGCTGGATACACCCATAAAATCTAATGTATGCGGCCGTTTCAGTGCCCGGCTTAAATCAGCTAAAAACATATAGCTGCCTTTCAGGACACAAATCAACAACAAATCTTCTTCACCATTATAATCGGCTGTAATCTGGTCAGCCATTTCCTGAATGCGTGCTTGCAGCCGGGCTTCATCAATCAAAACGTAATCAACGTTAGCATAAATATTTTGCATCGGAATATCCTCACTCATTTCCCATTTCGGGGGGCCAGAACCTGGTGACATTGCCGGCAGCGGGCTTCATACACTTCGGCTGCGCCTACCAAAACCACCGGATCATCAAACGCGGCCGGTTTCCCTTCAATTAAGCGCTGTGTACGGCTGGCTTCTTCACCACAGATCACACAGATAGCGTGCAGTTTATCCACGTGTTCAGCCCGGGCCATTAATACCGGCATCAGACCAAAGGGGACACCGCGAAAATCCATATCCAATCCGGCGCAAATAACCCGTTTGCCTTTATCGGCCAATGTTTCACAAATCTCAACAATATTGGGGTCGAAAAACTGCACCTCGTCGAAAGCGACAACGGTTGTATCATCTTCCAGGTGGGCAAAGATTTCTTCGGCTGCATTAATGGGTAATGCTTCAAAATGCAGCCCATTGTGTGAGGTGATTTTTTCAACTTCGTACCGATTATCAATCGCCGGTTTGAATGCTTGAACTTTTTGTTTGGCGATGATGGCGCGACGAATACGGCGAATGAGTTCTTCCGTTTTGCCGCTAAACATGCTGCCACAAACTAATTCGATACTGCCCCGTGAATGCTTTCCCATATTACCTCCCAACTGTTGCAAGCTGAATTTCAATTGTAATTACTAACCCTCCCGGAGGTTAAACTGTCGGTAACAGCTAATCACTCATGAACCTCCGGGAGGATGGCTTGGTAGTTACTTTCAAATGAAAAAGGCAGATACGTTACCGTACCTGCCTTTAATATGTTTATTTTAATTCGTACCAGAGAAAACTCGCTACTCGATGAGTCCTTCGGCTCGTAAGAACCGTTTGATGTCGATGAGTGCTTTTTGCCCGATGCCGGGTAAAGCAAGCAGTGCATCCTCGCCCTTTTCAAGCAGTTCCATGACATCTTCCACGTTGGTTACGTCGGCCGAGGTCAAGGCATTTTCTGCACGGGTTCCCAGGGACATATTGTCAATGGAAAGTTTCAAAGGGGAACGTGTTTCTTCTTTCTTTTCCTGGGTTACCTGAAGCGCTTCGCGTTTTTGCAGCCGCTTCATGAACCGATCGACCTGCCCTTCGGTGTCAACCAGGCGCTGTGTGCCGGTGTAGAAAGGGTGGGTGCCTGACCAGATTTCAACACGGAGTTCGGGCTGTGTTGAGCCAACGGTCATGACAACTTCCCCTTCAACCATGACCTTGGCATCGGGATACCATTTGGGATGAATTCCTTCTTTCATGACTGTTGTGCCCCTTAACTTTCGACAGGGTATACGCTGACGTATTTACGACCCTGTTTCGTTTCAAATGTAACTTGCCCTTCAATCAGGGAGTAAATTGTGTAATCACGGCCTAAACCGACAGACGTGCCGGGCCGGATTTTCGTCCCATTTTGACGGATGATGATATTACCAGGAATGACATACTCGCCGCCATAGCGTTTGACGCCCAGGCGTTTTGCATTGCTATCACGGCCGTTTTTTGTAGAACCGCCACCTTTTTTATGTGCCATGACTAATCTCCTTAACTCACCACAATCTCATCGATACGCAAGCGCGTATAGGATTGCCGATGCCCTTTGCGGTTACGATACCGTTTCTTAGGCTTATATTTCCAGACAAAAATTTTCTTGCCGCGATATTGGTCAACGACCGTAGCCTTAACCGAAACACCTTCGACAGCCGGCTGTCCGACCTTTACATCATTTTCATTGGCCAGGAGCAGCACGTTGTTTAGTTCGATTTGCTCACCGACTTCGTAAGGCAGCTTCTCGACTGAGAAAACATGGCCTTCCTCGGCGCGGTATTGCCGGCCACCACTTTCAACAATTGCGTACACGGTTACCTCCAAAAAGAACCGGCATTCAAGATGCCGGTGTCTATGTTAATAAGTTTGCGTGGGCAGTGGTTGGTGGCCCACACAACGAAAGTGGATTATAGCCTTGCTGGGTGGGGTTGTCAAAATAAATCAGCAATTCTCAGTCTAAAATTGACCTTAAGAACTAAGGTGGAGGCATCTCTAATTCAAGACCATCAATCATAAAC
>JBNKZT010000489.1:0-3858 GCA_050301775.1 Promineifilaceae bacterium (SeqCode) | reverse complement strand
CGCCATGCCCCTACCAGAGAGGAATTCAAAAAACGCCAGTGTCCAGTTAGTTGGTTGGTTATGTCTACTAAATTACTGCCGCACATTGGCCTGGAATGGGGCATCGTCAGCCCGGATGTGATTGTTTGTGGTGATCCGGCACGGGCGACGCGGATTGCTGAACAATTGGATGGCGCTGCTCTGCTGGGTGAAAAGCGAGAATATCGTACTTATCAAGGCCGATTTGAGGGTTTGACCGTGACGGTTACCTCGCACGGTATTGGCGCGCCGGGGGCAGCGATTGCCTTTGAGGAGCTGATTGCTGCCGGCGCGCAGCGTATTGTGCGTGTGGGAACATGTGGTGGTTTGCAGCCGGATTTGCGGGCCGGCGATCTGGTGGTGGCTGCTGCTGCGGTGGATTTTACGGGTTACGGCCGTTTCTCTGTTCCCAAAGGCTTCCCGGCTGTGGCCGACCCGGATTTGGTGGTGGCTTTGCGAAGGGCGGCGGGGGAAAACGGCCGTTCCTGCCACAGCGGTATCGTCCTCACCAGCGATGTTTTTTATGATGGCATTCAGCCATCACTGCCTGTTTATCAAACTGTGTCACAGGCCAACGTGATGGCCGTGGAGATGGAATGTGCGGCGTTATTCATCATCGGTTCCTTGCGCGGCGTCTCGACGGGGGCCATTTTGGCTGTGGATGGCAATGTATTGGGTGAGGTTGAAACGGTCGATACGTTTGATCCGGATCAAGCGGTGGTGAAAACGGCCGTAGACGACGCTATCCAAATCGCTCTGCGTGCCCTGGTCCAAAGTTGATCGATGTCTGATTTAGCCACTGAGCGCCGCGCCCTCCGCCATCTGCTGGACGAACACAGCCCGGCTGATGCTGCTGCCAGCTACTACGCTTTTTATCATCCCGATAAACAGACGCAGTTACTGCCTTTCCCGGCTGGCGCCAATCGCGCCCAGGGGTATGTTTCTCTGTCACGCACCGGCCTGGATTTGTTCCGACCTTTGCTGACAATGCGTTTACCTATTCAGGATATGGCTGCCAGCACGGAAGTTATTTACCAGGCTTTGGCTCCGGGAACGGCCGTTATTCTCCTCAGTCCTGCCGCTTATTTACCGCTTTTACAAGCCCTCTTCGAAATCCACAGCGAAGAACACCTGGACGTTTTGGCCCTGGATCGTGCCCGCTTTGAGCCGATTATCAATGTTCTCGTTTCCAGTTCGACTGGTCCAAACGGGCTGCCCCGTTTTGTCATTCGCAACAACAAAAGCCGGGAGCAGGAAGTGGTGGCTGCTTCCGGCATCAATTGGCAGACGCCCCACTTTGCCGAAATATCGGTGAATACGGCCGCCGGTCAGCAGCGGCAGGGCTGGGGTAAAAGTGTGGCGGCGGCCATGGTTCATTATTTGTTAGAGAACGGCCGTACCCCCCTCTACATGGTTGCCCAACAAAACACAGCTTCACAGCAGCTTGCCCGCAGTATCGGGTTCACCGGCAGTGGTGTCAGTAAAGTGATGCTCCAGGCAGTTCTGAAACCACGTCCCTGATCCGTTGTAAATCCTCAAAAAAGTTTGGATGACAATTGAAAAATGCCAACATCTTCGCTTGTGAAGACACTTTCACGCTTCATTAATGGAAACACACGTCTAAAAATGATAATTTGTACGTGATTCAAGCAATGTATAGGAAATTATTGAGATGTATTGGTAGTTAATTCCCGCAGATAAAGCACCATCCCTAATCAGGGTGGTGCTCTTATCTGTAATGATCATAGCAACCCTGTAATTTTAGTGACGTGGAGGTAGAGAATGCACAGGCAATCAGGTATCGTTAAATGGTTCAGTCGGTTAAAAGGTTATGGCTTCATTAATCCCGATGAAGGTGAAAGTGAAGTATTTGTTCATTACTCAGCCATCGAGGGCGAAGGGTACCGTAACCTTTTTGAAGGGGATAAGGTCGAGTTTGATCTTGTAGACGTGGGTAAAGGCCCTCAAGCAAAGAATGTAATTCCGCAGCGCAGTTTTGGTCCTATGTGATCGTATTAGCCGATAAATAAATTTTTAACCCGCCTCGAGCGGGTTTTTTCATACTTTGGGACTTGTGGTCATAGGCCAGAACGACTATTTACCTGCTCATGAGTACTTCCTAAAATAGGTAACAAATGCCCAAAGGCGCTACCTTCGAACTATAAGAAGTGAAGAGTGTGTATGCAAGCAGAACAAACAATCCCACCGAATAAGATTTTAATCGTTGATGATGAAATATCATTGGTACAAGTTTGTCAGCTAATCTTGGAGGGGGCCGGTCATAGCGTCAGGGGGGCGGTCAACGGCCGTCAAGCCTTACGTATGATTGCCGAGGAAATGCCTGATTTTATTTTGCTCGATGTGATGATGCCGGGCATAAATGGGATTGAAGTGTGTCGCCTCATTCGCCAAGAACACAAATCACCCCGGCCGATAATTGTCATGTATACGGCCGATAGCCGTGCCGAAGTCAAGACTGACAGTTTGGCGGCTGGCGCCAATGCCTGTCTTACCAAACAAAACCCGTTCTATGATTTGCCGGAAAAAATCAATCCCTATCTGACTTTAACCTACTGTTTAGTGGCTTGAGTGAGGTAATCGGTAACAATATTTCCAAATGGTTTCCGCGATTTACCTAAAGCTTCGTCAGGAACATTTGGGCCAACCCACTGTTTTCCTTCATCTGTTTCACCCAAAAATCAATTAATAACGGAAATCGCATTAAAGAGCGCTGGATTTGATATGAACGCTTCATGCTGCTCGACAGGGCCGCGTGAACGCGCTGCTCATAAACTTGTATGTTGGATCGGGAAACATCACCTTGCTGCAGCGCTTCGTGGACTGTGCGCGCCGCTAATTTGGCGGAGATGATGGCGTTGTGAATGCCGCCGCCGGTTAGCGGGTTGATAAATCCGGCCGCGTCTCCGACCAGAATGGCCCCGTCGTACACGTGTTGAAGATTTTTCTGGGAGCCGAAGTTTAACTGCCATGTGGCCACATCATGTAATTTCCAGCCCGGTCGGAGCCGCTTTTTGATAGCTGGCATGGCCAGAAATATGTCCAGCATCTCTTCCAGACTTTGCTTTTTGGCCCGGAAATGGTCGAGTCGCATTCCCAGACCGATGTTGGCTCGATTCTGACCGATGGGGAATATCCAGGCATAGCCGGGCAGAATCTGGTTGTATAAATAGAACTCTACCTGTTTGGGGCGCTCTTCCAGCCCTTCGATGTAGGCACGTAGGGCGACGGCCCGATGGCCGTCCACATGTTGATTTTCCTTGGGACGCAGGGCACGGGTGATGACGGATGTGACACCATCGGCGCCAATGACGACTTTACTGGGCAGCTCCTGGACACGGCCGTTATCCTTAACCTTCACCCCCACGACACGGCCGTTCTCCAACAAAGGTCCAACAGCTTGTGCCTGACGAAACTCAGCCCCGGACTCGACGGCATGTTCTTGAATGAGCGCATCAAAATAAAGGCGGGGAGCTACGTAGGAATCGCTGCCCGCCCGGCCTTTGTGGAACATGGCTTGCAGTTCATGCCCGCTGGGCGAAACCAACAGCATACTTTCCAGCGGGTATAATTCACCGCGTTCAACGGCTTTTTGGATTTTGCCGCCCAGTCCGAGATGGGTTAGCGTGTCGATTGCTCCAGCGGGCACAGCATCGCCGCAGGTTTTATCACGGGGGAATTGATGCCTGTCTAGTAATAAAACATCATAGCCTTGTTGGGCCAGGTAAACGGCCGTTGTCGATCCGGCCGGTCCGGCTCCCACCACGATGACATCACGTTCGCTTGCCATTTCCTCTCCTGTTGTTTGAATGTCACAATTTT
>JBNKZT010000488.1:0-3859 GCA_050301775.1 Promineifilaceae bacterium (SeqCode) | reverse complement strand
AAGCGGCCACCAGGACATCCCAAATGTCTTGGGCAGTGTAGTTTCGGTTTGTCATATCCAATTGGAAATGTTCTTGCAGCGTATCGCTGACCAATTGATAAATGTCTTGTGCCTTCAGTTGCTTGCTGTTACCATTTTGTTTAGCCACTTTAAATCCTCCATTGTGCAAAAATTGAGGGATTTATCGTGGCACTTTTTGTTATTTTTGTCTACTCATTTCGATCTACTGACTATAGAGACTCTTAAAAAATTGGTAAATAGCCAGTCAAAAGGCTTGCTAGGCCATAAAATCGTTCAGAACTTTAACAATTCGTGTGCATCACATGTTATACACCCTCAAAAATGACCCAATAGTGTGGCCACATCGCTGCCAGAGGCAAATTCGTGCTTCAGACAGCCAAGCCCAAACAGACCATTTTCAAAACCGGTCTGTTTTGACCAAGCAGAGCATTAGGGCGGTGCCAGTTGGTGTGCAGCCAGCTTTTCCAGGTTCATGACAAAAGCGGTCAAACAATCGGCAACGGTGGACATGCCCTCGCAGCGGTAAGAGGTGCGGTCGCCGTTGTGATAGGTGTTGGCGTGGCCGAAAACGCCCTCACGAGCAAAGCGTTGCCGCAGAATGTGTTGGGCCTGGTGGCTTTGGTTCTGCTGACGGTTTTGCTGCCAGCGACGATGGCTGGCGACATCGATATTGAAACGGCGTTGGGGCTTACCTTTAGGAACGCATTGCTCGAACAAGGAACAGGAAGCACAATCGAGACCAAGATAAATGGCGCGACCGTTCTTGTAAGGGCCATACTTGAGTTGCATCGGTTTGCCCGCCGGGCAACAAAGCTGGTCTGACTCATCAAAGTAGAAATGCTCTGGACCTAAACAGCCTTTGGGGCCACGGCGGTTACGGGAAACAATGAACAACTCAATGGGTGCATCAGCCAAATCCGTGTAAACGTGGTCGTGGTCGAAGGCACTATCTAGGCCCAGCCGTTTGGGCAAGCGACCCAAAACTGATTTGCTTTTCTCCAGCACAGCCTGCAATGATGAAGATTGGGCCGTATTGGCCGCGACCGTTATCAAGCCAATGATGATGTTATGTGCCTGGTCAACCAGATACCCAGCCAGATAGCCACACAGCGTTTGGTGGGCGCGTAACTTGCCCACGCGAGCCGATAGGTCTCCCCAAGCATGGGGAATAACCGGGAGCAGGAAATTTCCCACTTGCTGCAAATGAGTGACCAACGCCCTCCGCGACTGGTCATACGTTGCTGAACCCGGCGCGGCCTTGCTGATTTGGCGCAATAGGGTCTGACCAGTCGCTTTCCGGGCTGGTTCTTGCCGTCGCCAACTGGTTAATGCTTGCCGAATCTGGTGCCACCAGCCCGGACCACGGGGCATCGCCACGACTTTGGCTTGCAATTGGGTCAAACTGTTGGCCAATTGTTTCGGTTTCAGCTTGGTCACAGATGGGTGCGGGTCACTCATCACCGTCTGTGCTGCTTCCACTATCAACTGACGCAGGGTGGATTTCAAGTCAGCCGCAGCGACTGCTGGGGTATCCAACTCGGCTACATAAGCACTCAGGGCCTGGGCCATTACGACCGTTCGTTGATAGGCTGTCAGTGGTGTTGCCCCTGCCGTCACACCGGTAAAGTCGAAATAGGCTTCCTCGAAGTTGACTAGCCCAGCTTGGTCACATTGTTGAATAAGCCACCCTAAGATTTCTTCAAACTTCTGGGCACCGAGTCGTTGGCGAAAATAGCAAAGGGTCGCTGCTGTGGGTAGCGGCGTCAGTATGCCAAAACCGCAAAACCAGCGCCAGACCAGGTTGGTTTCCATTTGCTCAACCAGGCTGCTTTCAAAACGAAGTCCATATAAGACGACCAGCAGCAACATTCTGTACAGGACTTGTGGCGCATAGGCCCGACTACCCCGCATCCGATTCTGATACAATTTGCCACACCGTCGGTCGATTTCGCCCCATTCAATGGCTTGCAGCAACCCAGTCAATTTGTGCCCTGGTGAGAGCAGTAACAGGTATATCACCAAGCTAAACAGATCTAAATGAGGCTGCTTCCAGCGCGCTTCTTTTACCTCTGCTGCTTGGAAGGGCAAGCTTAACCACTGCCGCTTTGCTTGCGCCTGGCTTAGTCGTTTTCCCAATCGCAGCCAATGCTTGGGCGTAAAGTGTTGTCGTGATATGTGTATGGTCAAGCCTGATTCATTCCATTCTAGAGTCGATGCACCGAGTTCAAGTTTGATTGTCATCAGCCACCACCTTTTTCACTTCAGCATAATGGTTGATGACCTTTTTTGCTACTCATTTTGCCAGTATTGTTTGTTTCTCTCTTATATTGATATTTTTAAGAGTCTCGATAGGAAAGTATAAAATTTTACTGCCAAGTTCGCAGAGAGTACAAAGATTTTTTCCCCTCCGTATCCTTCTTGTGTAAGCCAAGAAGGGATTTCTCAGAGGACTTCGAAATGACGTGGTTACCGGTCATTCCGAGGCCCCCCCGAGGAATCCCTTTTTGTTCTATAAGCGACGATGTGATCACCGGAACGAAAGATAGTATCGGTCGATATTTTTGTAGACCGGCATGATTGGGAATATATGGATTAACTTGTAAAATACGCGCTATGCGAGCTCAAATTTCTGAAAAGTTTTCACAATTCTTACGTTCCGTATTGATGCGTTATGGTTCCTGGTCGGCGTTTGCGGAAATTATTTTAGTCAGTACGGCCGTTTTCATTGGGATTGGTACAGGTGTTCTGGCAGCACTGCTTATTAGAGCGTTGGAGGGGGTAACGGCCGTTGCCTCCTGGGCACAAAACAATATCCAATCCCCATTTGGTTTGTTATTAGGGTTAGTCGTGGCCGGTTTGTTGGTAGGGTTTGTCGTTGAGCGTTGGGTACCCGATGCTGGTGGGCATGGCGTGCCGGAAGTGATTAAGGCTGTCGCGCTGCATGGCGGTTACATGTCCGGCTGGTTGTCACCTATCAAGCTTGGCCTTTCTGCCGTCACCATTGGTATGGGCGGGGCGGCCGGTCGTGAAGGCCCAATCGTGCAAATTGGCGCTGCCTTTGGTTCCTGGTTAGGACGCCTTACCGGGTTTACGGGTGATCGGCTGCGGATTTTGGTTGCTTGTGGCTCGGCTGCCGGCATTTCGGCCGTGTTTAATGCGCCAATTGCCGGGGCTATGTTTGCCCTGGAAGTGGTGCTGCATCGGTTCACGGTCGGCAATTTTGGAGCTGTTGTCTTAAGCGCCATCTCCGGCAGTATTATTGTGCGCCAGCTTATCTCCCGAGTTCCTGCGTTCCCGGTTCCTGCGTACCGATTTTCCAGTTTAGGTGAACTTCCCATTTATATGGTGCTGGCTTTGCTGGCGGCCTTGTGGGCCGTGTTGTTTATTCGCGTGTTTGCCTGGAGCGAACAAACCTTCTCACGCTGGCGCATCCCATTGCCGATCAAGGCCGCTATTGGTATGTTTCTTACCGGCTTAATAGCTTTGTGGGGTCCCGGATTTCACATTCTTGGCTCTGGTTTGGAGTTTATTGGCGAAACGATTACCGATAACTTTACGCTCCCTTGGGCGACGATGGCCGCGCTGTTGGTTTTGAAGATGTTGGGAACGACGTTGACACTTGGCTCCGGTAATTCAGGCGGTGTCTTTGCTCCCAATTTGTTTATGGGTGCTGTTTTAGGTGGGTTGATTGGCTCCATTGCCCATACGTTTTGGCCGGGGATCGCCACGAATCCGGGAGCATATGCATTGGTAGGCATGGCCGCCATGTTGGGAGCAGCCGAACATGCCCCGATTACGGCCGTGTTGTTGGTGTTTGAAATGTCCGGCGATTATCAGC
>JBNKZT010000487.1:0-3879 GCA_050301775.1 Promineifilaceae bacterium (SeqCode) | reverse complement strand
TATGATAGTCGCCAATAAAACTAAAATAATGACAATGCGTTTTGTGTTCATTTAATCCTTCTTTATGCGTGAATTTGAAAGGTGGGACACGGCATTTTACCGCGTCCCACCTTCCATAGAGTTTCAATCATCAATAATTAGATTGCAGTGTAAGCCACGATATTACCTTTGACAATTGATATAAATGAACGGTTAAGGTTAGGCGTTGCTGTCGGCTGTGGTCGTTGTGGTGTTGGATGTGCCAGGCATGCCGCCGGGGAATCCGTGACCGCCATGACCATGCCCGCTGCGTCCACCGCGCCTGCCAAAGTCAAACTGGAAGCTGGGGGCAGCAGTGGCCTCGCTTAAGAGCTGGTCGGCCTGATCCTGGTTGATTTCACCGGCATCAAGGGCAGATTGCACGGCCGTTTCATAAGCTGCCTGCGCTGCTGCATTCAAGCCTTCATAATCCATGTGGCTTTCCACTGCCCGGCGGGCGGCCATCAAGTCAGCCTGTTCCTGGGTCAAAACGCCGTCTTCGACCATTTGGGCCAGTCTGGCCGCTTTGGCTTCTTCTTGGGCGGCCTGCAATGCTTCGACTGAGATGCCCAGTTCATTGGCCAGGAATTCGTCCATGTCGCCTAAGGCCCCGAAGTGCCCGCCGCGCAGGGCATGACCACCGAATTGGGCCATCTGATCAGCCTGTTCCTGGGTGATAAGACCATCAACTACGGCTTGCTCTAAAGCGGCGGCATTGGCTGCATCTTGGGCTGCTTGCAGTTCTTCAACCGTGATGCCTAATGCCGCAGCCAGGTCTTCACCGGCGGCAGTATCACCATCGCGCCCAGGGAATCCACGCTCACCATCACCGAAGTCGGGACGAGCTTGCCCATTGCCACGTGAAAACGGGTTGGGCAGAACCGGTGTTGTGCTGTCGGTGCTGCCGTCATCGACCGGCGGGGTTGCTGTGGGATCGTCTTGGGTTTGAGTTTGAGCGAATACGGCCGTGCCGCCAATCGCCAACACCAACACCAAAAGCGTTCCAATCATGATGCGGGACCATTTTTTCTGTTTTTCCATCTTAGTCTCCTTAAAAACTATTTTTTTACATACCTTTGCGCTTTTTGCGCCGACCAAACGATTGGTCATTTGTACTGGCATTAGAATATAAAAAGGTTGTTCAGGAATTGTTAAGAAGCGATTGGGAAGGTGTAAAGGTTTCATGGGAGAATGATGAGATAAAAAAACGCCTCGACTAATCACAGTCGAGGCATATAGGGGATAGTTTGGATGGCTTCAATTGGCTAACGGTTTGCGTTACTGGCGCTCGGGCGGGCGTGGATTCTGCTTGGGAGCAGAGAAAACTCGAAGCCAGAAAAATGCTCGAAAATGCCGCAGAATCCCCAGCGTCCAGTGCACGCTTTGTTGGGCCGCTCCTCTCCTGCACCACATGTAAGGTGGATAGGAGCAGCCGTCACCGACTTTCAGTTACATCAAGTATGAAGTCTCTGATTAGCTCGAGAGCGTCTTCTCTTTGGTAGTCGCCGCCAATACCAGCGGGCGCCTCGAGGCCGTGTCCCGATCCCTCAAATATAACCACGCGGATGTTCTCTTTGCCCAACGCGTTCAACCTGTCCCGACTTTGGCCGGAGGGCACATTGACGTCCTGATCCCCTAGGAGTACAAGTGCAGGTACAGTGACCTCTCGCCAGTAGGGTAGGGGGTCGAAGTTGCCGACGGCTGACCAGAAGTCGCGGGCCGAGATATTCCAGTTGACAAATGTCGTCAAGTAGGTAAGCGCATTCGAGAACCCTGGCAGGAAGCCCATCTCCCTGAGATTGTTGTTCTCCTCGTACAAGAGCTGGTCGTACATTGGGACTGCGTGTCCCACCACGTTGATGACGAAGGCCAGGTCTGAGGTCTCGGAGGCGACAATAGGAGCAATGACGCCTCCCTGGCTGACGCCCAGAATGCCGATGGACCGAACAAGCTGGGGGCGCTCCGTCCTGAGATAAGATATGGCGGACTGGGTGTCCGTCGCAAGGTCCTCCAGAGAGGAGGTTCGCCAATCTCCTCCTGATGATTCGGATCCGCGCTTGTCAGGAAGCAGGACCAAAATCCCGTTCTCCTGCAAGTAGCCCGCGTAAGTGAGGTACCAGGGATTGGCACGCCGGCTGGTACCTGATCCGTGGATGATCACAACGGCGGGGAACGGAGGTTCGCCCTCAGGAACAAAGAGTATCCCGGTAAGATCGATCCCCGCGGCAGGGTTCTCAAAGCGGATGTCCTCGTAGGTCATACTATCTAGGTCGATAGGTGGCCGAGGTGTAGGTCGTCGTCGGGTGAGTTGCGTGAACAAGATAGGGACAACGATGAGTGCCAGGAGGACGCCGAGGGTAATGAATAGGACTCGTTTGTGCATGGGTTAATCTCCTTTTAGGATGAGGGAATTGGAGCGGCCTAACGCCGGCTTCAGCCGCCTGCGGGCCGGTTGATTGCCTTTGCCGTACGCGAAAGATCAAATGAGCAGCGATCTCGCAGGTCGGCTGCAAGCTTTGTTAGGTGGCAACTTCATCATAACGTTTCTTAAAGTGAGTAACGAGATTCCCCTTAGAAAGTTAGCTTTAGCCTTTTGTTGTGCAACCATTGCTGGAACTTTGAGCATGAATCCTTTAGCATTTAAGCCATCCTGAAACATTCTTGTATGAGTTTGTCTTTTTCTTTCTTTTCCAGTTGGAGAGCATTTGGGCTAACTATCAATGGGTATTGATCTTCATGAGTCGAAGTATATACCATCTCATCAGTACTAATTTGACTCCGACATCGAAAACTACTTGGAACACCTGGCCCTGAAGGGGTCGGTTCAGGTAACCCTAGCATTATTTCCACCTCTAATCTAGCATCGATAATCTCATTCAATGGAATTTGATGGGTACTCAAGTCTTCGGCCAGCCATTCTCTAAGGTTTCGAGCTATATTTAGAGTAGGAATTGAGTTGTCATTGTGCCAGCACTTTACATTAAGGATGTCAATATTCAGAGTCCCTGTACCAAGACGAACAAGAGTGTCCCAGTCGCTATGCAAACGCCAACCACAAAACTTTTTACAAAGAACATCAGCGCAATGATTTAGTCGTTTCTTTCTCATTTCAATCCCTGAGCGTCACCAGCCACCTAACGAAATAAGCGTTTCATGCGGCGCGGCCAAAAACGACCTATATCATCCAACTTGTCAGCCGCCGCATAAACGTTGTTGAACTAAGCCGGGGAACGCGGTTTCCTTTGAGGATTAAGGCATTCTTCAAACTGGCCTGACCCCAAACCGCGACCCAATTTCAGGTACAGTATAGCCAGAACGCCAAAATCATGTCAATAGAAATTTGTCATCTTCAACCAAATGAATGAAATCAAGTCAAAGTAGATGTCGTCCAATACGAGTGCGGGGTTGCCAGGCAACCCAAAACACCGACCAAAAGATCGGCTGAACGAAAAAAAGAGTGCATCAAATCGACGGCGGCCAGCGGCTGCGGGGCCAGATACGCTGGCGATGGGTCAACGGCTGGCCACAGCGAGGACAAGCGATAGTCCGCTCCGGTGGTTGTGCTGCCACTTCCAGGGCAACAGCGGCTGGCGGTGACGGCAGTTGCCGGCGCAATGACCGTAAACGAGGGCGCAAACCGGGGGCAAAAAAGCCATAATAGCGGACCTTGACAAAACCCTTGGGCAGCACATGCTGCAAGAAACGGCGGATAAACTCGGTTGTTGTCACGGTGCAGGTGCGCGGCTTGCCAGTTTCAGAAGCAAAGTAACGAAAGGAAACCTTACCGTTGGCCAGCTTGAGGATACGCCGGTTGGAGATGGCGACCCGGAAGATGTAGGGGGCCAGATAGCGCAAAGCGGT
>JBNKZT010000486.1:0-3896 GCA_050301775.1 Promineifilaceae bacterium (SeqCode) | reverse complement strand
CTGCGTTTGGGCGGAGGTGTGGTTCAATTACCCTTACCGCTTTTTAAAGACATTTGTTTTTCGCATTTTTGAGCCATTTTGGCTCTGATTGCACAAAAGTTACGTTAAATAGGGGGCAGAATCCCTAAAGCTCTGGCTCTGGTGACAGCTTGTGTCCGGTTGTGGACGCCAAGTTTGCCGTAGATGTTGCGGGTATGCACCTTGACGGTGTTGAGTGAAAGGTACAATCGTTCGGCGACTTCTCGATTGGTGAGTCCCTCGGCGATTTTTTGCAGGATTTCAAGTTCGCGCTCGCTCAGTGGTTCGACCAATTCAGTCTGATCAACTTGTGTCCTGGCAACGACCGTTTCCAACGATTCATCCGCAAGAAAAGCCGCCAACAAAAGACGAACATAATCTGGAGCCACTCCACGCTTTAGGGCTTCCTGGAGTAAGCGGGCCATTGGCGGGCCTTCATCCACAAAGGTACGAACAAAGCCTCCCGGTTCGGCAAGGTTTAGCGCCTTTTCCAGTGCTGTGAGAGCTTGCTCTCTATTTCCTTGCGCCTGTAACGACAATGCCTTGAGTGCCAGGATTTCGATTACTCTCGAAGTACGCCCGCCTGCTTCTGCCGCCTCTTGCAGTCGCCGGAGCAATTCACTCGCTTCTTCTAATCGTTCTTGAGCAATCAGGATACGGGCCAGCGCCATATATTCCATTTCGTGCCAATAGGTGATGTCTCCCGTGGCATCTAACCCGCGTGCTTTCACCCATTGGGAAGCGGCTTCTAGCTTACCTTGCGCCAGCCATACTCGTGCCTGCCAGGCTGATAGTTGGAGTGGAACCCCAATAGGCATATCATATTTTTGTGCCTTATTTTCCATCTTTTGAATGACAGCTTCAGCGTCAGCCATGCCTCCTGCGGAAAACAGAACCCGCACCAGACACAAGTTACTCCAGCCAATCATCGCCAAATCCTGGCCACGCCCGGTCAGTTCCGCACCTTTTTCCGCATACTCTCGCCCTTTATCCAGGTCATTTAATTCAGCCAGCGTCTCGCCCCACATCGCCCACAGCCAGCCGGCCACGACCGTTTCCGAAAGTCCGTTTTCCTCCGCATTTTGCATCTGCTGCTGACAAATTTCTACGATCTGCGGCAACTTCCCCTGTTGTCGCAAGGTTTCAGCCATCCTTAAACTGGCAATCAAGAGGAGGTATGTGTCACCTGTTGCTTTGACTGTCTCCAAAGCTTCTGTTCGCGCCTTGTACGCGGCCGTCGTATCACCTTTGTTAGCCAACGCGCCGCCCAAGGCAATTAAAGCGGCGCTGCGCCAGGGTAATTCTTGTTCAGGCAGACAGTCGAGCGCTTTGCGTGCATACTCAATGGTCCCCGGTATATCCCCACTGTACGACGCCAAATAGGCGCGGATGGCGGACGCCATGCCCGACAATTTCTGCCTGTCGGCATCGGATAGTTGGGCCTGAACCGGCACGGTGATAGACGTTTGATCGGCGTTGGGGACGAGTATCTTTTCGGCGGTCTGGAGAGTGTGATCGGCGGCATCTAGTTGGCCACTAGTGAACAGATTCCAGGCATGGAGGATGCAAAGATATGGTCTTGCACATATCAATTCAACAGGTAAATCAGCCAGCCAATGGCGTAATTTTGTATGAGCGCCACGCTCGTACATTGCACCAAATTGGTCCTCAATCAAATACGCTGCCCGCTCGAAATCATCACCGCGTAGAGCATGCTCTATGGATTCATCCGCGAATTCGTTCTGTTCGTACCACGTGCTGGCCCGGCGGTGTAGAACCGGTAGCTGGCTGGGCTTATATTGACGCAGGCGCTGGCGTAATAAGTCGGCAAAAAGATGGTGGTAGCGATACCAACGCCGTTCATCGTCCAGGGGGATAATGAATAGGTTGGCATGTTCTAACATTTCCAGGGTGGCCTGGCCGTCCTCTTGACCGGTGAGGGCATCGCACAAGGATCCGGTCAGTCGATTGAGAACGGCCGTCTTTAACAAAAAATCCTGTACATTCTGCGGTTGTTGGTCCATCACCTCTTCGATCAGGTAATCCAACACCAGGCGATGACTGCCGGTGAAAGATTGAATCCGTTTGGACGTGTCGGCGTGTTTCTGCAATGAAATAGCGGCCAATTGCAGTCCAGCGATCCAGCCTTCGGTGCGTGTTTCCAGTGCCTTGATGTCTTCTTCTGAAAGGTCCAGACCCATTACCTGGTTGAGAAATTCGGCCGCTTCGGATGATGTAAAACGCAAGTCGGCTGCACGTAGTTCGGTTAATTGGCCGCGTACACGAAGACGAGATAATGGCAGACGCGGATCCGCACGAGAGGAAATGACCAGGTGCATTTGCGGCGGCATGTTTTCGAGCAAGAAGGCGAGAATGTCATCAACCTGTGATGATTCTATGACATGGTAATCATCAAGGACGAGAATAAATTTGTCAGGGATGGCGGCGATCTCGTTGATGAGTGGGGTCAAGACGACCTCAGCCGGCGGTGGCTGAGAGGATCGGAGCATGGTTAGCGTGCCTTGCCCAATAGAGGTTTCCGCTCCATCGACAGGCTCAGGATGGATTCCTTCGATCTGGTTCAGAGCGGCGATAAAGTAAGCCAGGAAACGTACCGGGTCATTGTCGCTTTCATCCAGCGAAAACCAGGCAAATTTTGGAATGCGGACCTGCCCTGAGCGAAGTCCAAGGTATACGGAATGCGGAATATGCGACTCCGAAATCCGCATTCCGAAATCTGCAATCAGCGTGGTTTTGCCAAATCCGGCCGGGGAGGAGATGAGGGTGAGTTTGCTGCCTTGTTGCATCCCCTGATTGAGCTTTTCGATGAGGCGGGGGCGGGGGACGAGAGACGGCCGTAACCGGGGCACATACAATTTCGTTTGCAGCAAGTCGCCAGACATGGGCCCATTATAATGGAAAGGGTAGTGGGCGTGCTAGGAGAGTGGAGGAACAGTCGTGTCAGACACACTTTCCGGGTGAATTAGGGTCAGGAGGTTAGTTGCAGAATTCACTCTTTTAGCGCTAACGCGCTGGATTGGGCGAGAGCCTGTCACCAATTAGTTAACAGGCTATTGAATTCAAATGGAGGGACACTACATGAGCATTACCTTCGATCCAGGAGCCCTGCTGTACGCTGTCGTCGAATATCTTAAATCCACCAAGCATATCTGCGAGCCGGTCACTCATAAGCCGGAACATGATGGACAATATCGTCTGGTCTGCCAGGCCCCCAATGCTGATGACGCCGCCCGATTAGCCCATTTGCTGCGGGCCATGGATGATGGCACCTATTGGGCCTAAAACGAGCGAAGCTGTCACCAGACGCAAGATACCAATCCCAAACAATGTAATGAGGCTGGAGAATCGCTACTCCAGTCTCACTTTACTCAACACCGATGTGTTTAATCGTCCAGTTTCAGCCGTTCATCCATATCCAGATAAAAACGGCCGGATACTGTTGGCGAAGTCGGCCATTGATTATGTTGCCAAGGCTGCAAAACGAGATTTTCGTGTTTTAGCATGCGGAATCTTGTTGAACCAGGCGACGATCCGGTCAATATCGATCGCAGCCGCTGTGGCCACATGTTGAATATGTGTTTTGGCGAGTCCGCAGTACCGTGTTTGCCGTAATCCAAATGCTCTCACACCTTGTGAAATTGTGCCTTCGATGCCGGCACGGCGATTGTATAGTTGTTTGCCTGCTTCAGATGCGTGTCGTTGACGTGCTTCCTGAAGCGCCTCGTATTGTTTTTGCGGCCGAAATCCAATCGCTCTTTGTCGCTTTGAACGAGTGCATAATGAACGGGCTGAACATGGGCGACAGTCTTTCGATGAAAACTGAACATAGATAAGGGGCATACCCGTGTTATCAACCC
>JBNKZT010000485.1:0-3907 GCA_050301775.1 Promineifilaceae bacterium (SeqCode) | reverse complement strand
TCAAAACTGGGTTCCGGTAAAGCCTGACGATTGACTTTACCGCTGGCAGTGAGTGGCAAGGTATTGAGCAGCAGCCAACTGCTGGGAACCATGTAAGCAGGCAGTTGGCTTTCGGCCCAACTTTGCAGGCTCTTGGCCGTCAGCGAAAAATCGTCGGGCAGGATGTAGGCGGCCAGCCGTTCCTGGTTGGCGTCGGCAACAACGACGGCTTGCCGCACGCCATTATGCCGGGTCAGGCTGTTTTCGATTTCTTCCAATTCGATACGGAAGCCGCGAATTTTGACTTGATGATCGATACGGCCGACAAAGGCCAGACTGCCATCGGGCAGCCAACGGGCCAAATCGCCGGTGCGGTAAAGGCGTTGGCCTGGTTTGGGGCTGAATGGATCAGGCACGAAGGCGGCGGCGGTTTGCCCCGGTTGGTTGAGGTAGCCGTGGGCGAGGCCGGCCCCGCCTAAATAGAGTTCGCCGGTGACGCCGATGGGGGCAGCACGGCCGTTTCCATCCAACACATACGCCGTCACATTCTCAAGCGGCCGTCCCAACGGCACGACAGACAATCCATCCGGGACAGAATCGGCCTGATACAACGTGGCCGTAATCGTGGCCTCGGTGGGGCCGTAGCCGTTGAGCAGTTTGATGCGCTGGGGCATCAGTTCATGCCATTGGGTCAGCTTTTCGGCCATCACTTTGTCGGAACCGACGATGACCAATCGCAGCGAGTCGGCGGCGGTGAACAAGGGTGTGCGGCCGATTTCGGCTACCCACTCATGCCAATAGGGAGCGGGGATGTTAACAACGGTTAGCTGTTCTGATTGGATGATCTGGTTGAATTCGTCGAGGGCAGGGATGGCTAACGGCCGTAACAGCAGCGCCGCCCCCGCCAGCCAGGTGGGGAAAATTTCTTCCAGGGCCACGTCAAACGACAAAGCGGCAAATTGCAGCGCCCGGTCGGCGGGTGACAGCTCAAATTGTTTGGCGCTGGCCTGGGCATGATTGGCTAAAGCGCGATGGGAGACGAGCGCCCCTTTGGGCTGGCCGGTTGTGCCGGAGGTGTAGATGAGGTAGGCGCTGTTATCAAGGGTTAACGGCCGTGCCCAATCCTCTTTCGCATAATCATCAATCTGGTTGGCAATCTGTTCCGGGCAAAAAGTCGGAATTCCCGGCCAATCAACGGCGCTGTCGGCATCGGTGATGGCGACGACCGGTTGAGCGTCGGCCAAAATGTAGGCCAGACGCTGCTTGGGCAGCGCCGGATCGAGCGGCAAAAAGACGCCGCCCGCTTTCAAAATTGCCAGCAGACAAACGAGGGTTTCGGCGGAACGGGCGCGGTGGACAGCGACGATTTTTTCCGGCCCCACGCCCAGTTTGATGAGATGATGCGCCAGTTGGTTGGCACGGCCGTTTAATTCGGCATAGGTCAAACTGGCTTGCGGCATCTCTTCACCCGCATCGAGGAAAAAGCTGGGACGCTGGGCGGGTTTGATGGTTGCCAGGGCCAGCGCGTCGGGCGTTTGGGCGGCTTGCCGGGCGATGCGGTGGTGGATGAGTTGGTCGGGAACGGCCGTCTTTTTCCCCGCGCCGCTAAACGCATCCAGTAATTGGGCTTGTTCGGCTGGTGAGAGGTAGGGAACGGCCGTCATTGGCTGCTGGCCTTGTTCCGGGATGTTTTCCAACAGGTTTTTCAGATGTTCGGTCAAGCGCTGGATGGCCTGGGTCTCAAATCGCTCCTGTTCATAAGTGAGCTGTAACCACATCCGGCCCCGGTCATCGGGATTGACGGTGATGGTCAAGGGATAGGCCATCTGCCCACGCACCGTGACGCCCACGCCGGACACATCCAGGCCGGTGTCGGCGGGCATTTCCTCGATGGGAATGTTTTCAAAGACGATGATGCTTTCAAACAGGGGTGAACCGGCGGCCACATCGCTCCAGCCCTGCACGTTTATCAGGGGTGTGTGGGAGACCTGCTGTAGAACGGCCGTTTGTTCTTGCAGCGTTTTCAGCCAATCAATGAGCGGCATCTGGGCCGGAATTTGCACGCGTACCGGCAGGGTGTTGATGAACAACCCCACCATTTGCTCGACCCCGGCTAAATCGGCCGGGCGGCCGGCGACGGTTGCGCCAAACAGCACATCGGATTCGCCGCTGTAATGATGGAGCAGCAGCGCCCAGGCACCCTGCACGATGGTGTTCAGCGTCAGGCGGTGTTGGCGGGCAAAGGCGGCCAGCCGCGATTGGCTTTCTGCGGAGAGCCAGGTTTCGGCTTGTTTGTAGCTGGCTTCGGTGGCGTTGGGGCGGCGGCTGGTTTCGATGTTGAATGGGGTAGGGGCGGTGAATCCGGCCAAATTTTCGCGCCAAAAGGCTTCGAGCCGGGCTGGGTCTTGTTGTTGCAGCCAACTGATGTAGTCACCAAACGGCCGTACCGGAGCCAGCCGCAACGTTTCACCCCGTTTTTCGGCGCGGTAAAGCGAAAATAGCTCGTTTAGCAGCAGCCCGATAGACCAACGATCAATGATGATGTGATGGAAGACGATGCCCAAATAATAAGACTCTTCGGCCAGCCGGATGAGGGTCAGGCGCAGCAGCGGCGCTTGTTTGAGGTCAAATTCGTTTTGCCGTTCGTCATCCAGAAATTGATCCAGGCGGCTTTGATGGGAGTCGGCGGGCAGAGTGCGCCAATCGAGATGATTTAGCGTTAACGTGGCTTCTTTGCGAACTACTTGAAGCGGCGTGTCCCGGTCTTCCCACAGGAACAGGGTGCGTAAGATGGGATGGCGGGCGACGATTTTGGCCCAGGCACGTTCAAATACGGCCGTGTCCAACGCCCCTGTTAATTTGATGGCGTTCCGCTCGACGTAAATGCCGGTGCCTGCCAGATAAACAGTGTCAAACAACATGCCCTGCTGCATGGGCGAAAGTGGATAAATGTCTTCGATTTGTTTGCGATCCATAAAAATATTTTCTCAAAATGTAGGGGCGCACCCTTGTGGTCGCCCAGGGCAGGCACAAGGCACTGCCCCTACACGACTCAGGAGTAATTATGCAGGAAGCAATCGGATTTATTGGACTGGGCATTATGGGGCGGGGCATGACCCGCAATTTGCTTAAGGCCGGATTCAGTGTCACCGTTTGGAACCGGACGGCCAGCCGGATGGCTCTACTGGTGGAAGCAGGAGCCAGCGCGGGCAGCAGCCCCGCCGACGTAGCCGCCAACAGTGACATCATCATCACCTGCGTCAGCGATACGCCAGACGTGGAAGCGGTGATTTTGGGCAACGACGGCATCATTCACGGGGCCAAAGCAGGATCGCTGGTCATCGACATGAGCACCATCAGCCCGCAAGTAACGCAAGTCATCGCTGCCCGACTGGCCGAAAAGGGCATTCAAATGTTGGACGCGCCCATCAGCGGCGGCAGCGAAGGGGCGGCCAATGGCACGCTGAGCATCATGGTCGGCGGCGAGGCAGAGCAGGTGGAACGGGCCATGCCCGCATTCCAGGCCATGGGCAAGGCGATTACCCACGTTGGCCCCAACGGCGCTGGGCAAACGGTGAAACTGGTCAATCAAATCCTGGTCGTGGTCAACATGCTGGCCGTGGGCGAGGCGCTGTTGTTTGCTCAAGCCGGCGGTCTGGACTTGCAAAAGACGCTGGACGCCGTTTCGGCCGGCGCGGCGGGCAGTTGGATGTTGAGCAATCGCGGCCCGCAGGTGATTGCCCGTGATTGGCGGCCCGGTTTCATGGTCGATTTGCAGCAGAAGGATTTGCGTCTGGCGCTGAAAGCGGCCGACGAAATGGGCGTGCCTTTGCTGGGAACGAGCACCGTCTTCAACCTCTACCGCACGCTGCAAGCCCAGGGACTAGGCGCGGAAGGCAATCATGCGCTGGTGAAAGCGTTAGAGAAT
>JBNKZT010000484.1:0-3913 GCA_050301775.1 Promineifilaceae bacterium (SeqCode) | reverse complement strand
AAAGGAGCCGCAGCTCCGCAAAAAGATCGCCTATCCGCTTTACGGTAAGCTCTATTTCCTTGTTATCGAGTACTGCTGCATAACCGTAGTAGGGACCATCTGCTTCTGCTAAATAAAAATCCAACATTCCGTGGACAAGCTGGTTGATTCCAAAGGCTATCTGGCCTTCGGTCAGCGAGGTTTTGTACTTTAAAACTAGCAGGTTCCCTTCCCGATCTAATGCAAGCGCTTCTAAGCTTCCATTTTCCATCAAAGGAAAAAACCGGTATTGTCCCAGGGCATTATTCAGCAGAAGCTCTTCCGCTGCTGTGATGGTGGGAATGGTAACGGAAAGTCCACTGATCTTTTTCTCTAGTTTCAGGACACTGCTCTCTCCGGGGGCATCTCCTGGAATTGCCTCAGACTGGCCGATAGCGGGATAGAGTATATCCCAGAAGCAGCGGTGAATGGTTGCTGTTCCCCAGGGGTCTCCCTGCGTATCAGCGGTAGAGACAAACAGAATCTGCCGCTCGGGGATGCCAATGACGAGTTGGCCGCCAAGCCCATAGAGGGCAAATCCACCGTGCCTGGTCATCCATATTTGGAAGCCATACCCCCAGCGTTCATCGTAAAAAGGTTCGGCATCGGTAGGCACCTGCTTGGAGATAGCCTGTTGCAGAAAAGCCACAGGAAGCAGCTGCTTTCCGTGGAGCTTTCCTGCTTTAAGAATCAGGTAGCCGAGGTTGCGAATATCTTCCTGAGTGCAGACCAGGCCCGAGCCTCCCTGGGAGATGCCCATCGGATCGTTGTGAAACATGGCCTCTTGCGAGAATCCGATCTCATCCAGAAAGGCATTGCGTAAAAAGTCTATCAAGGAGCGCCCGCTCAGCTTTTCAATCAGTGCAGTCATTGTGTGAGCGGCTGATGTATCGTAGGAGAAGTAACTGCCCGGTATCGTATCCGGTTCCACCCGGAAAAAGGATGTCGTCCAGTCGTCCGTGTCGCTGCGTTTGTAGGTCGTGCAGCTATGGGCTGTCTGCATGGTGAGCAGATGCCGGATTGTCATGGCTTCGATATAGGGATACAAATCTGCCGGGAGTTTCTCCGGAAAGTAGCGGCAAATTTTATCGCTCAAACGGAGCTGCCCGTCTGCCTCCAACAGCCCAATCCCCAGGGCGACCATGCTCTTCCCCACGGAATACATGCGGTGTTGGAAGCGGGAATGGAATGGATGCCAGTACGGGGGTCCGAAGCGGCTCTGCAAGTTCTTCTCGAAGACCAATACGTCCAAGAGGCGGTAGCTCTGTTTGACCATGTGAGCCTGGCGTTGGTGGGTATTGGTGCGGTCGAACCGTCGGATCTACTGGCCGATTCCGGCAACATCTTCGATGATGCCGAGTTGGACATTTTGCGCAGTGAAGGGGCCGTGGGTGATATTTTGCTGCACTTTTTTGATGCCGATGGCCGGCCGGTGAAAACGTCGTTGGATAACCGGGTCATGGCGATGAGCCTGTCCCAGATGCGCAGAGCGGATCGGGCGGTGGGCGTAGCTGGCGGCCGGCGCAAACATGATGCAATTCTGGCGGCGCTGCGCGGCGAATTGATCAATATATTGATCACCGACTGTTTTACGGCGCAGCGCTTGATGGCGGTGCCCCAATAGCGGGCGAGGCGTCCAGCCTTGTCGCTCCCGCGATTTACAGAAGGTTTTTTCAGCATTGGGAAAGAACGGCCGTATCTCTATTCCTACTCAACACCCACAACTCGTTGTAACCAGGCAAAAATTGCGTCGTCTGTTACGCAGCATGGGGTAAGCTTGTATTTACATTGATGAGTTTCCAGAATGCTGTCCAGTCGGGCGTGGTATCGTGGGTCGCTTCCACCCCCGGGCGCAAATCCGCCTCAGGCATGAACATTTTTTCATCAGGATAGCTGTCGTCTATAATAGAGCCGATGACAAATGGCATAAATCCAACGATTCAACTACAACCAGGGGCTGAAGCAGTGGTAACGGCCGTTGCCAACCAACAATTCCTTAGCCCCCAGGCTTATCGCTTGCAGCTTGCCGCCGCCCACATGCTGCTCATTGGCGGTTTTGACGAACTCATCTGCCTGGACAGTCTGAACTTCGCCCCTTTCCCTTACCAGATTAAAGCCGCCCACGCTGCGCTGCGCCGTTTCCGCGGCCGGGGCATGTTGTGCGATGAAGTCGGCTTGGGTAAAACCATCGAAGCCGGCCTGGTCATCAAAGAATACCTGATGCGCCAGATGGCCGAACGTGTCCTCATCCTCACGCCGCCCGGCCTGGTGCAGCAGTGGCGCGAAGAGCTGGCGCAAAAATTTGGTCTGGACGAGTTTGTCACCAACAGCGACGAGTCGTTTCGTGCCGCCGGCGACGCTGCCTGGAGCCAATTTCCCCGCGTCATCGCTTCCATTGCCGCCGCCCGCCTGTCTGGGAACCGCGACATCATCACCAGCCTCAATTACGATCTTGTCGTCGTTGACGAAGCCCATCACCTCAAAAATCGCAGCAGCGTCACCTGGAAATTCGTCAACGCCCTGCAAAAACGGTTCATCCTCATGCTCACCGCCACCCCGGTTGAGAACCGGCTGGAGGAGCTGTACAACCTGATTACCATTCTCAAACCCGGCCAACTCAAAACGCCGCAGGAGTTCCGCCGCCAGTTTGTGGTCAAGGGCGACCCCCATTCACCCAAAAATCGCGGGCTGCTGCGCGAATTAATGGCCGATGTGATGATTCGCCACAGCCGGGGGCAGGTGAACGTGAAACTGCCGCCGCGCCGGGCACATACGATCCGTCTGGCTCTGTCGCCACCGGAACAAGCTCTGTACCAAAATGTGAGCAGCTTTGTCCGGCACGCCTTACAGGATGGGCGCGACAGCGGCGCACGCAAGTTGACGCTGACCATTTTGCAGCGGGAGATTGGCAGCAGCGCAACGGCCGTTTCCCAAACCCTACGCAAACTCGCCGGCCAACCCGCCTGGAAAAGCCACAAAAGCCACCTGCTCAATCTGGTCGCCGACGCCGACGCCGTGACCGATTGGGCCAAAGCCGACGCCCTGCTCAAAATTTTGCAAACGGCCGGCCAGGAGCATGTCCTCATCTTCACCCATTTCCAGGCCACGCTGGACGCCCTGGCCGAACGGCTGGCCGCCGCCGGCATTGATTTCATCCCTTATCACGGCGGTCTCACCACTGCCCAAAAAGATGAGGCGATTCACCGTTTTGAGGCCGAAGGGCGCGTCCTGCTCTCCACCGAAGCTGCCGGAGAAGGACGCAACCTGCAATTTTGCCACATCATGGTCAACTTCGACCTGCCCTGGAACCCGCAGCGCATCGAGCAGCGCGTAGGCCGCATCCACCGGATAGGTCAGAAAAAACAGGTGGAAATTTTCAACCTTTCCGCCGAAGGAACGGTAGAAAATTACCTGCTAAAAATCCTCGACCGCAAATTGAATATGTTTGAACTGGTCATTGGCGAGATGGAAATGATTTTGGGGTACCTGACCCAGGAGCAGGATTTTGAGGAGATGTTGTTGGAAGTATGGCTGCGCAGCGCCGACGAAATGGCCCTGGAAGCCGGTGTGGACGAACTCGGCGACCGTTTGCTGGCCGCCCGCGAAACCATGCGCCGGGTGCAAGCCTTTGACGACACCCTCTTCGGTGAAGACTTTACGGCGTAATCGTCAATCGTTACATGAGTGAATTAGAAACCTTCGTTTTGGATTATCTACAGGAGGCCGGCAGTATTGTGGAGCCGCCGGCCTACAGCGTGTACGAGACGCTGATGCCAGAAGCAGTGGCGGCGCGTTGGGGCGTGCCCGCTTATTTGCAGCTCACTTTTACCGGCAATGACCAGGATGGTGTGACCCAGTTGGGCTATAATCATCCCCTGGTAGAGCAGATGGTGCA
>JBNKZT010000483.1:0-3914 GCA_050301775.1 Promineifilaceae bacterium (SeqCode) | reverse complement strand
CAAGCATTGTAAAAACAAAGAGGTTCGCGCATCAGTGCTTATTAAGGGGTATGGCATTGAGTGAAATTGTAGCGCAATTGGAAAAGAGAGGAACAGCGAGTGATATTCGTCTGGCAAAATTCTTGAGGAATTTGAAGCAAAATTTTCGAGAAGGTAGCTGCGAACGAGACAGAAGCTCTCCTAAATTATTGACCGGGTCAAATCTTTTTCCCATGATTTATTTATCACAAGTCAGGCGTAACCAACGAAGGTACATGCGGATTCATTAAATCAGGAACGCTGTTTTGCTTGATGTTTGATTGGGAAATGGTCGTTAGAGAACGGCCGTTTCCCCCACCCTACTGTAAATAATCACGTTGGGGTCACAATATTTTTTCCAGGTTACACTGAGTCGGTAAAAAACGAAACATTTTCCTCCGGCTTAAGGAAACGATACTGAGTCGCAAGTCAAATATCGGGCAAGGGGACGGAAGCAACAACATCTTCTTCTAAAATGACAGGTACCGATGCTGTTTGGGCAATGGCTTCAATCTGTTTCATAGCCGTCGCAAATTGCTCTCTTACCGTCGCATTGTGAACTTTGGCATAAATCAGCGTTTCGTTGATGTCCTTGTGACCTAAGAATTTCTGCAAAGAAACAATAGGCATCCCTTCGTTAATAAGAAAGGTGGCCAATGTATGCCGTAAGCGATGGAGTGATATGTCAGGGAGATGGGCCTGCTTGCCAAACTTGAGCAACCGTCCCCGGACCAGTCCATACAGCACGGGGCGACCATGAGCAATCAACACATGGTCGCCCCGTGCGGATTGACGGACGACGAGATAGTCAATCAGGGTTTGCTGTAAAAGGGGAGTCATGGGAATGACCCGATCCCGGTCACCTTTGCCCGAGCGGATACGTAAGCGGTTCTGGCGGAAATCACAATCTCCCAGTCGCAAATTGAGGGCTTCACTGATGCGTAAGCCTCCATGCGCTAAAAGATAGAACCAGGCTCGGTTGAAATGGTCGTCGTCACCATTGTGACTTGTTTCTGTCTGTATAACAGTTTCCAGGCGTTGAAATTCATCTCCAGTCAGATAGCGGGGCAGGTGTTCATCTGCTGGCGGCGCATGCACCTGTAAAACAGCCCCATTGGTCACCACCTCCTGTTCGAGCAAGTCTCGCCAAAAACCACGAAACAAGGTCAATTCAGCCTTGATACTGCCCGGTTTGAGGCCAGCTTCTTCACGAGCATGAACATAGGCCACCAAATCGGCACGTTTGAGGTCGGCCAACTGTTGCCAGTTACGCTCTTGGACCAGCCACCGACAAATACGACTCAAAACATTGTGGTGATAACGTGCTCTTTTTTCGACTTGGTGCGCCGTCCAGCGTGCCAAACGGCAGCGAGTGTGCTTTTCCAGAGCTGGTCGCAGCCAATCCGGCAAATCAGTTCCATAATGAGCCACTTTCTCCATGATCACCTGGGAATCAGGTCGCTTATCTGGGACAGCCGGTGGGAATGACTGTGCGGGTGTGGGTTCAATTTGGGCTTTGGTCTGCCCGGAAATGGCGTCTAACTTCTCAACAGCCGTGAGAAAGTCGTCTTTAACAGCTAAGTTAGCGCCATCAATATAGCCCTGGGTGGTATGCAAATCATTGTGACCCAACAATTTGGCTAAACTATCGATGGGCATATTTTGCTCGGCCAGACGGCGGGCGAATGTATGGCGTAATTGATGACAAGTGACCGCCACTCCTGCTTGTTGACGATATTGCTGCAATCGATATTGGACACCCGACACACTCAGACGGCGCTTGTGTTGGTTGAGAAATAGGGCTTGGCTCTGGCTTTGTGGTCGGATTTGCAACCAATAATGAAGGTATAACCAGGTTTGTGGCGTCAGCCAAACGATGCGCTCCTTCTCCCCCTTCCCACGTACGCGCAAACGAGCCAGCCGGTCTACACCCGGCCCTTCCACCGCTGCCACATTGAGGGCAACAACTTCACCCACCCGTAACCCAGCTTTCAGCATTAAGGCCACCATGGCCTGGTCTCTGGGGTCGCTAATTACGGCCCACAAGCTTTCCGCCGTTTCATCTTTTACATCACGAGGGAGATGCTCTCCACGGCAGATACTGTGTCGTCTCCAGATGACAGGATTGCGCCATCCATCCTCTTCCGCCTCCCCGATGAGGAACTGGAAGAAGCTGGAAATCGCTGCTAACCGACGATTGATAGTGCTTGCTTTCAATTGTTGGTTGCTTTGCGCTTCAACGAAGGCATCAATGTCATTTACAGTTATCTCTTGCGCTGGCTTGTGGCTGACAAAACGGGCAAAGATGTGCAGGTCGCTGGTGTAATGCTTTGCCGTACTTCGATTGGGATGTCTCCGTTTTAAGTGTCTAAAAAATCTATCTAAATCGGCCTTCATCAACTTTCTCCTGAGTCTACTTCTCTTTACTATACTCGATGTCGGGCCGACTCAGTGTAACCTGGAAAAAATATTGTGACCCCGAATTGCGCGCCGTTTCCGAAAATGCCGTGCTCAACGCTAACTACCTGCGCGTGAAAATCGGCCAGGTGTACGAAATTCCCTACGACCGCATCTGTATGCACGAGTTTGTGGCTGAAGGGAAATTGGAGGCGGAGGGGATTCGCGCCCTGGATATTTCCAAGCGGCTGATTGATTACGGCTTCCACCCGCCTTCCAACTATTTCCCGCTGGGGACGCCGCACACCACGCTAAAGGTGCATGAGGCGCTGATGGTGGAACCGACGGAAACGGAATCTTTGCAGACGCTAGACCGGTACGCTGAAGCGATGATCGCCATTCGCCGGGAGGCGCGCGAAGAGCCGGAACTGCTGCGCGGCGCGCCGCACAACGCACCGGTAGGCCGGGTGGACGAGGTGTATGCAGCCAAGAATCTGGTGTTGTGCCGGGCTGTACCGGAGGCGTCATGAACGCAATCTGAATAACTTTGATTATTGTTTGTTTAATGTGTCACACCGAGAACATGACATTTGTTACTAATCACGGAAGTTATCCATGCGTATACTTCAATAGATGTTGAATCAATTGCACAAGGTTGATGGAGATTGTCTTATGAGCGAATATCTGGAATATACACTGGACAAATTTACCTTCAAGGTTGCAACCGACCGCCTTTACACCACGGAGGGCGTCTGGGCTAAAGCCAACGGCAGCCTAGTGACGGTAGGCGTCTCAGATTTTTTCCAGCAGCGCAATGGGGATGTGGCGTTTGCGGAGGTAAAGGAAGTGAAAACGGCCGTTTCCACCAGTGACGAATTCGCCACCATCGAAACCATCAAAGTAGACGTCGAACTGCCCTGCCCCGTCAGCGGCACAATTGCTGAAGTGAACGAAAAGCTGGAACTGGAAGCGGAAATCATCAACCAGGATCCCTATGGCGAGGGCTGGCTGGCCGTGATTGAAGCCGCCGATTGGGCCACCGACCAAGCCAATCTGATGACGCCGGAAGCCTACTTTGAACACATAAAGGCCCAGGCGCAAGAGGAGGCAGGGAACTCATGAACCAGAAAGTTGTGATAGTGCCATGCAGCGGCATCGGCAAAACCTACGGCACGGTCAGCCGCGAAGCTGCCTATGAGGTCATCGAAGAGCTGCGCCCGGAAACGTCGCAGTTGGTGGCGCTTTCTATGCTCGTCCTGGGCGAAGATGAGGCTCGCGCCGCCATTGCTGCCAATCCGGCCATCACCATCGACGGCTGTAAACTGGCCTGCGCCACCAAAATGGTGCAGGAAAGCGGCGGCAAAGTTGCCCAAGATTTCGCTGTGCTGGATGTCTATCGCCGTTATCGAAAGTTCAAGCCTCAGGGTATTGCCGAACTCAACGAGGGCGGATTGCAGTTGGCCCATGCCCTGGCCGAAGAAGTGGCGGGCGTGGTAGAC
>JBNKZT010000482.1:0-3960 GCA_050301775.1 Promineifilaceae bacterium (SeqCode) | reverse complement strand
GGTAATATGTCCGGCAAGGCGAAACATAAGTCACTCCATTTATTTATCAGATGCGCGGTAAAAATCGCGGCTGTATTTATCGTAAACTGAAATGATCGAAAGGTAAAGGACAATTTGATGAACTACCCTCTAAGCAGTGCTCTTTGGCGAATTTATAACCGGCCGGAACGGCCGTTACCCTGGACAACTGGTGGCAATCTTCCCTGGGACGACCCCGACTTCTCGCAGCGGATGCTGCGCGAACATCTGGACCAATCCCACGGCGCGGCCTCGCGGCAGACGCCCGAACGGGAAATGCAGCTCAACTGGCTCTGGAACAAACTCCATCTAATCCCGGAGCAGCGCCTGCTGGACGTAACCTGCGGCCCCGGCCTCTACGCCACCGCTCTGGCCCAACGCGGCGTCCGCATCACCGGCGTTGATTTTGGTCCAGCCTCCATTGACTACGCGAAGGAACTGGCTGCTGAAAATGATGTCGCCGACCGCTGCCAATTTATCCTGCAAGATGTGCGCCAAATGGATTTTGCCGGTTCCGATTTTGACGCGGCCACCTTCATTTACGGCCAATTAGCCGTCTTCAAACGAGAGGAAGCCCAATCGCTTTTGAACCACATCGCCCAGTCGCTGCGATCGGGCGGCCGGTTGGTGGTGGAACTGCTCAATCAAGACCGGGTAGATAAGACCGACAGCACCTGGTGGTTCACCGACGACACCGGCCTGTGGGGCGACGCGCCGTTCCTGCACCTGGGCGAACGGCAATGGCACGCTGACCAACAGATTTCATATGAACGGTTCCACATTTTGCATCTGGAGACGGGACAACTGGACGAGGTTAATTTGTGTGACCAGACATATGCCGTGGCCGAGATGACAGCCATGATGCAGCAAGCCGGATTCACGTCGGTGGATGTTTACCCGGCCTGGGATGGGCTAGCCTTGTACGACGCCGAGGAGTGGATGGTGTACGTGGCGCAGAGATGATGGGACACAGAAGAACGCGGATGACGCGGATTTTTTGCCGAAAGATAGGGGGTATTCCATGAAGCATTTGAGCAAGGTTTCTGCTATTGCGCTAATCTGCGTTGTTTTGGTGGCGTGTGCGCTGGTGGATGATGGGAAAGTGACGCGGGAGGTTGTGGTGGATGGTGGTGGGGAAACGGAAACGGCCGTCCCCCCCACAACCTTGCCCAACACCCCCACATCCACTGCCACCCCCGCGCCATCACGAACACCTATGCCGACAGATGTCCCGCTGCCTACTCTCTTCGCCACAGTAACCCGGACACCTGAACCAACAATCACCCCCTGGCCCTCAGCTACCCCCAGGCCTACTATTGATTTCAACCGAGAACTTGTTTGGACGGATGAAGTTAAAGTTGTTAATCAGTTCATTGGATCTCAAATTATGTGGTCTCCCAGCCACGATGAATTTGTTTATGTCGTTGAACCAAAAGAAGGTTATTCTCGTATCTTGTTTACTGACGCCATAAATTTCCAGCCATTTGACATTACCCCAACAGAACTCTCACCTTATATAAATCTTCTCTGGCATCCATCTGGTGATTATTTCTTTCTCAGTGCTGAGCCGATTGATATTGAGACATTTGCATGGGGCAGTCCTCATAAATGGAAGGTTCAGCGAACTGATCCTGAAATAGCATATTTAGGACAGGGTTCTTATTATTGGGGTTGGCTAAATGATAATTTACGTGTCTCCGAAAGGAGAATTGGAACTGGAATCTTTAGCATCGGAATTTTTAATGTTGAAACAGATGAAGGTATTGCAAGCACAAATTTTGATGGCCATGTCCAAGACGTAAGTCTCAATTATGTCATTCTCGGATGGGAGCCTTGGAATTATTATACAACAGTCGCAATCTTGGCTCAGGAGAGCATTAGTCCGGATTATGCGGATTGGGAGTTCGGAACTTATATTAAATTTTTAGCATCGCCATTTGATGATGGAAACAAGCGACCTTTTAATCGTTTTGCAGATGTTCTTCCTGGCACAGATCAAATTTTGGTCTTTACCTGGGAAGAAGGCATTTCCGATCCTTTGGGTTTAATTTCCGGTTCAGTTCCAGCCAATTTACAGCTTTGGGACGTGGAAACTGATACGCTGACAATGGTTGCACCGGGCGGCATTTACGGCCGTTACTCTCCCAACGGCCGTTATCTTGTCTACCTGACCCTGCAGACAGATTCACCTCAACTTCATGTGCTGGATCAGACAACGGGGGAAATCCTGTTCACCCAAAGCGCATTCGCCGAAGCGGATCGTGATAACGCTGAGGTCAAAGCGTACACAACTTTCTCGCCCAACGGCCGTTTCCTCACCTTCTTCAATCCCGCCCACGAACTCATCATCTACGACCTGGAAAACAGCGAATTTCTGGCTCCGTTAACGGCTGTTTCAACAGCCATACTTTGGTCACCCGACAGGATTGGCTTTCTTTCCCAAGATGTGAAACCACTCTGGTCACCCGACAGCAGCCGCTTTGTATACCAAAACCCGACCGCTGGGCTTTCCATTTTTGATACGCGCAACAGAACCATCTACCCGCTGGCCATTTCCGGCAGCGACCGGCTGCTTGATCCGCAGTGGTCGTTTGATGGGACATATTTGAGTGTGACAATTTTAGAAGGATGGTGGGAACGGGAAACGGCCGTACTACAAATCCCATAAATCCTGTTCAAAATATCATAATTCCCAAAATGCGGGAATTCAGATTGGCGAACAAGTCGCTGCCTCGTCCCTACTCGTTGGTAATAGATTGCGCGCAACGGAAGCCGATGGCGGGGATGTTTTGGTACAGGGTGGGAGATTCGCTGGCACGGCCGTTCACGCGCAGCGCTTCTGGGGGGCTGTCATAGCCGCCACCACGCAAAACCCGATCCCGCCCCCGAAATTCAGATGTGTTAAAGGGGTTTTGGTTCGGGCTGCTGGCATAATAGGCCGCGTCATACTCATCGGCCACCCATTCCCACACGCTGCCGGCCATGCCATACACATTGAATGGACTGGCGCCATCGGCAACGGCCGTTACCGGCCCCAAATTGGCAAACGTCGTCCCAAACACAGCATGTTCCGCGTCTGGCTCCTCATCGCCCCAGGGATAGAGACGGCCGTCATCCCCCCGCGCCGCCGCTTCCCATTCCGCCTCAGTTGGCAGCCGCCCCCCGGCCCAGGCGCAGTACGCATTGGCGCCATGCCAACTCACATTGTTAATCGGATAATCCTCATAACCGGCGCGAGCCACATACCCATCCACGTCATCGGTTAAATAGCTGCGCAGCGATTCAAAACTCGTCCACAAACAGGTGAACCCATTACACTTGCTCACATAGCCGCCATTTTCGTTGAGAAAAGCGGCGTATTGGGCCACGGTCACTTCGTATTGGTCCATATAAAAGCTGTCGATGGAGACCTGATGAGACGGCCGTTCATCCTCCGCCGCCATCTCATCCGACTCGGCCGCGCCCATCACAAACGTCAGCGCTGGAATCAATACTTGCGCTGCCCCATCCTTCTCACGAGTGATGATAACCAGTGGCGTTGCTGCCGGCGGCGAGGACGTTATTGTGGGCAAGGGCGTGTTGGATGGCGTGGCCGTCGCCGCAAGCACAGGCGTGTCTGTTGGCGGCGATGTCGGTGATGCGATAGGAACGGCCGTCGCCGTTTTTGTAGGCGCTGCTGTCGTTGCTGCCGTTGCTGTCGCCGTAAGTAGGGGCGGAACGGCCGTCAGCGTCGGTTCTTGCGTCGCTGTGGCCAGAATTGGCGAACTTGTCGGCGTGGACGTCTCCGTTGCCGGAGCAATCACTGCCAAGGGCAGGTTCCCGCCATCAGCCAACATCTCTCGACCACCGCCCAAGAAATACCAACCGGCTCCAGCCAAACCAATCAACAGCACGGCAATAAACAGCCATTTGAAGGCCCCGCCGCGTCGTTTGGGAGAAACG
>JBNKZT010000481.1:0-3965 GCA_050301775.1 Promineifilaceae bacterium (SeqCode) | reverse complement strand
CTTTTTGCCGGTTTGCTGTGGCAAGGGATTGGCGGCTGGTCGGGGTTTGGCCCATCGGCTCCTTTTGTCTTTGGTGCGGTTTTGGCCCTGGCCGCAACTGGTTTGCTGGTCAGTATGGGATTGAAGATTGACGATTAGAAATTGAAGATGGGAGAGAGTATGAAAATGTTGCGTTATTTTTTGATTGGTTTGTTTTTGGTAACTCTGACGGCTTGTGGCGGTACGGCAGTTACCACCCCTACTGCTACTTTGGAAGCAACGGCCGCTGCCATCATCGCCCCCACAAACCCGCCAACCGACACGGCCGTTCCTGCCACCGAACCACCACCACCCACTGCAACGGTCAAACCAACTTCCACGGAAACGGCCGTGTCTGCGGAAATGGCCGCCGACTCACCTGAATCAGCGGCCGACACACCTGAACCCACATTAACAAATACACCCGAACCCTTGCCATCGGCTGAAAGCCAGGATCCGTTAAATCCAACAATAGCACCCAGCACACCAACCGATGCACCGCCGCCCAGCACAACCGGGACCGGGGTTGAGCAGCCGCCCTACGAAGCCAGCGAATGCAGCGACAAGTACCCCTGCAACGACGACCGCGCCGCCTGGGAAGCCCGTATCCGCGTTCCCGCAGGATTCACCGACACCTACTTTGCCCGCGTCAACGGCGCGCCCACCAGCATCACTTTTGGCCCGGATGGGATGCTTTACGTCGCCATCCAGACCGGCACCATTTACCGCCTGGACAGCGCCGGTAACGTCTCTGCCTACGTCAGCGGCTTCAATTTCCCCACTGGCCTGGCTTTTCGACCGGGAACCAGCGACCTGTATGTCTCGGATCGGTTGAATAATGCGGCCGTTGGCGGTGAATCGCGTATTTCCATCGTCCAAGGTGGGGTCAGCCGCCAGATTATCGGCGGGCTGCCCTGCTGTTACGCCTCCATGCACGCTGCCAATGGCATCGCTTTTGGCGCGGATGGCTGGGGTTACGTCGGCGTCGGCGGCCGGGCTGACCACGGCGAAATTCTTGTCGGCGATAACGCGGGCCAGTTAAATGACCTGCATCCTTACGAAGCCTCTATTTTGCGGTTTAGCCCTGATGGCAGCGTGATCGAAAATTACGCTCGCGGTTTTCGTAATCCGTATGACATCACTTGGGATGGTAACGGCCAGTTGTGGGCTACTGACAACGAACCTGATTTTGGCCCGGTGGAGGAACTGCATCGTGTCATTCCCGGCGGCCAGCATGGCTATCCCTGGTTTGACTGCGACGTTTGTTTCGCTGCGCCGCCCGATGTGCAGGTCATTTCTCCGGCCTGGACATTTACACCTCATTCCTCGCCTACTGGCATCACGTCCTATTTAAGTAACCAGTTTCCCGGCTACTACAACAGCCTCTTCCTGACGTTGTGGAGCGCTTTCCCCGGCGCGCAAAAAGTTTTGCGGATGGCCCCCAACGCCACCAGCGCTACCAATTTTGCCACCGGTTTCGCCTCGCCTATTGACGTGACGGTTGGCCCCGACGGCAGCCTCTATGTTGCTGATTGGGCGACGGGGATTATTTTCAAGATTAGTTATACTGGGTAGACATCATGTTATTGTTTTCGCGGATGAGAATGATATTGATTATTATGTTTTCATTCATGATTATTTCCGCTTGTGATGGTTGGGGAAGATCAGTGCCAACGCCTGAAATTCCATCTGGTTTTTTTAAAGTTGATACATTGGGTTCAGGTAGGGTTTTTGGGTATCCTTCGTTAAGTGCTGATGGTCGGTATTTGGCTGTAGCTACTGGAAAAGATGAATTACCACAAGTTGGGCAACTAACTGACCTTTACGTTGTCGATCTCCAAACTGAAGAATTACTCTTCAAATCGGAATATGGTCTGTCAGCTTCAATTGATATTTCACCTGATGGTGAGCATGTTATCACCGAAGCTGGTGATGGGAAAGCGGTTATTATTGATGTGACCAGTGGTGGACATAGAGAGTTAAATTCTGGAGGATATCCAGTTTGGTCGCCGGATGGTCAATATATCGCAGGTGTATTTGCCTATTTCGATAGTTCCTATTCCACATTGTATCTTGGAATTAATTTAGTTGATTTGCAATCGAAGACAGAAAAGATTTTATACGAAACTCAATCGGAAATTGGTGGTTATATTGCTTATATTAATTGGTCACAAGATCAGCAATTTCTGGCATTTGTAATGGAAAAAGAAGATGGTTTAGGTCTTGGAGAACTATATTTATTTGATATTGATAAACGAGAAATTCAACAGTTAACAAGCCATTGGTTAGTTAAAACCCCTCGATTTTCTCCTGATGGTGACAAGGTTCTTTTCGTTGGCGCTCCAGAACCTTATGAGATTGGTAAGGATTTTGATTTGTATGTAATGAGTATAAATGGGGACTGCCATTTGATAACATCGCCTGTTCCAAGACTTGAGGGCATTGCTCTTTCTCAGGGTTCTGAAAAGATTGCATTTGATACTTATTATGGTGTCCTGACTGCTGATCCTGAAATAGTATTGGGGCAGGAATTTTGGCAGTTAGGTGAACCGTGCCAATAATTTGCACAATTATGTGATATGAAAAATTTACCTACAAAATACACGGCCGTTACCCACCGCATCACCCAGGCCGCCGAACGAACCGGGCGGGACCCTGCCAATATTACCCTGGTCGCCGTCACCAAGACCTGGCCGGCCGAGACTGTTCTGGCTGCCTACGAAGCCGGAATGCGCCACTTTGGCGAGAACCGGCCCGAAGAACTGGCGGAAAAGCGAACGGCCGTTGAAGCCGCGCTCGGTTCGGACAGCGGCATCACCTGGCATCTCATCGGCACGCTGCAAAGCCGCAAAACCAGCCTGGCCGCCGACAATGCCAACGTCTTCCACGCTCTGGATCGCCTCAAAATCGCCAACCGCCTCTCATCCCATCTGGCAGAAACGCGTTCCTCATCCCTCCCCATTTTCCTGGAAGTCAACGTCTCCGGCGAAGCCTCCAAATCTGGGTGGGACATGAGAAAATGGGAAACCAGCGCCACACAGCGGGATAATTTGCGTAAAGCCGCTGAAACAATAGCCGGGCTGCCCGGCTTGCGTCTGGTGGGGTTGATGACAATGGCCCCCTGGGACGCGCCGGCAGCAGAAATTCGGGATGTGTTTCGGCGGACGCGGGAGTTGGGGTTGTGGCTGGATGCTGAACTGCCCGGCACACAAATCACCCAACTTTCTATGGGCATGACCGACGACTTCGAACTCGCTATCGAAGAAGGGGCCACCCATGTCCGTGTTGGTCGGGCCATCTTTGGCTCCCGGCATTAAGAATAAAACAACACATGGCCAACAGCCAACAAAGGATACAACATGTTAGCACCAATTATCAATGCGATATTTACCTTTTACCAAATCATTTTATTTGCCCGCATTATTTTTTCCTGGGTTCGGGTCGATCCTTACCACCCGGTTTGGGGACCCATACTGCGCTTTGTTCATGACATGACCGAACCGCTCCTGGCTCCAATCCGCCGCATGATGCCGCAAACCGGCATGTTCGATTTTAGCATCCTGATTTTATGGATTTTGCTAGGCGTTGTGCAATCTATTTTGATGCAAGTTCTCTTTTAGCTCAACAAAACTCTGAGATCAGTGTAAGGGTTAAAAACAGTTTGAACCGCAAAGGGCGCATGCAACATCAGGTTGCCGAACGCAAAGATATCTCTATGCAATCAAAATGGCATCTGATTGGATTTTTAGGCTTTTTTCTGCTGATTTTGTTCGTTCCCATTTCCTCACAGGCCGCGCCTATTGTTGTCACGGCCGTTCCCCCCACAGTTTGTACGCCGCCCATCCAACCGGTGACGCTGGTCAATCCGACGGTCATCACATCCTGTACGGAGGCTAATTTACGGACGGCGCTGGCTGCCGGCGGCCACATCACCTTTGACTGCGGTC
>JBNKZT010000480.1:0-3979 GCA_050301775.1 Promineifilaceae bacterium (SeqCode) | reverse complement strand
GGTGATCTGCCGCGATCATAAAATCTCGTGTTCTCGTCAGATTATATCTGAGCAATCAGCGGAGATAAATACATTTGTAGATTGGCTGACGGAGGGATACGGCCGTTTCTACAATGTTTAAGGACATTCAGCATGAAGTGGCTGGAGTGGAAATTTTGGCCGGAGTAGCAGCATTGCAGGCATCGAAGGCCTTGCCAAGTGATTGGCCCCGATCAATTTGACTTCGCCCTTTTTAAACAACCGGCATCACCGTAGGACAAAACACTGTTTTGTCCACATCAACCACAATTAAGTCCACGCCGCCCGGCAAAACATGGACTGAAAGCCGAAGAAAAAGAGCGGCAGCCGTCCGCAACTTCTAGTTCAGCTAAATAAGTGAAATAACGGAATCACCCAACAAAAAATTCACAAGGTTAACGGTTGGGCGCCATACGAGAAAGTCCAAAGCATCCAAACCTGTTTGCGGAAGAATAAAGATTATAAGCATCAATATGATCCATCCATAACGCTGAAGAGGGGCTATTCGAGCAGAAATATCGGGTGGTAATCCACCTAATAGCACTTTGAAACCATCCAATGGGGGAATCGGTAAGAAGTTGAAAAATGCCAATGCAACATTCAACACGACAAACTCCATCGAAAGAAGCATTAATACCCGTGCTGGTTCACTTCCATACCCCAGTACACGAATCGGTACTTCATATCGGTATAAAAGAGCAAATGGCAAAGCAAGTAAAATATTTGAAATAGGGCCGACTATTGAAACAATCGCAATACCTGTTAATGGGTTGATACGATAATTCATCGGATTCGTGCGCACGGGTTTGGCCCAGCCAAAACCGGTCATTAATATCAAAATACTGCCGATTGGATCTAAATGGGCCAGCGGATTTAAGGTAAGACGTCCCATCTTTTTCGGGGTAGGGTCACCTAGTTTTACGGCAACAACAGCATGAGCAAGCTCATGTAATGTAAAAGCGACAACCAAAACGATTACGCGAGCTATTAATTGCTCCATATCATCGATTTTCATGAATGTTTTCTCCAATGGAAAGGTTAACTAACACTGCGAGAATTATATGGAATTGGCTGAAAAGTATCAACCCAATTTGGCATCGTCTTGTACGCTATTTGTCTGGCACAATACTCCCCAATCCTGCTCCTTGAACCCTAATTTGAATTTTCATATACTGGTCATAATATTAGTAACTGGTGTTGGGTAGGCTGTCGCCGGTCTTGTGACCGGGCAGTAATAACCAAGATATGACCTATGCCGGGATCATATTGATTTCTGCGGCCACGCTTTTGCTGGAACTGGCCTTGCTGCGCCTGTTTGCGGTGCAGCAATTTTATCACTTTGCCTTTATGGCGGTGAGCCTGGCGCTGCTGGGGGCCGGAGCCAGTGGATCGCTGTTGACTGTTTGGCGGCAGCGCTTGTCGTCTTCCCGGCTGTGCCTGGCGTTTGGCATAACCACAGTGGGGGCGTATCTGGTCATCAACTATCTGCCGTTTGATTCCTTTAGCATTGCCTGGGATAGAAAGCAGCTCATTTACCTGGCTATTTATTTTTTAGCAGCAGCCGTTCCCTTTTTGTTTGCCGGGCTGCTGGTGGGTGGGGAATTGATAGCTGCCCGAGTAGATGATACATCTCATCGCGTGTATGCAGCCAATCTCATCGGCTCGGCTTTGGGAAGCGTGGCGAGCTTGCCTATTTTGGCGACTTTTGGGGGTGAAAGAACAGTTGTGGTAACGGCCGTTTTCGGATGGGCAGCAGGCTTGACATTTAGCAGGCACCAATCACGGTCCGCACGGATCACAACGGCCGTTTTGGGGGCACTCATTCTAACCGGAATAGCAGCTTTGATCCGGCCGCCGGCTCTCCTGACACAGCAGCTATCTCCCTACAAAACATTGCCGGTTCTGTCGCAGGCATTGGATACCCGGCATTTATTAACAAAGTGGGATGCAACAGCACGGGTAGATGTCATTGAAAGCAGCACCATTCACATGATGCCGGGGCTGAGCCTGCTGTCACCCGTTGGTCCCCCACCACAGGCCGGATTGATGCTGGACGGCGATAATCTGATGCCGATTACCGGACTGTCGCCGGACGCGGATGAGGCTGCCGTTTTAGCCGATTACCTGCCTGTCGGATTGGCTTATCGGTTACGACCAAACGGCCGTGTTTTGATTGTCGAAGCCGGTACCGGGATGGATGTTTTGTGGGCATTAGCAGCGGGAGCGGAGGAGGTAACGGCCGTTATCGAAAACCCGCTGGTCATTGAAACAATGGAGCAAACCTTTGCCGCCTTCACACATGACCTGTACCATAGTTCTAAGGTGTCCATCGTGAACCAGTCGGGACGTGTTTACACGCGCCAACCGGGAGTTGAGCCATTCGATCTGGTTGTGGTTGCTTTAACCGATCCTCACCGCCCGGTCACCTCCGGCGCATACAGCCTGACCGAAGATTATGTCTACACGGTTGAGGCCGTAGCAGATTATCTGCATGTGCTAGATGAAGATGGACTATTGGTGATCACCCGCTGGCTGCAAACCCCGCCCAGTGAAAGCGGCCGTTTATTTGGCACAATTGCTGCGGCACTATCTGCAGCAGGGAAGCCCCCAGCCAACCACCTGATCGCCTTTCGCACGCTGCGCACAATGACCGTTCTCGCCTCACCCCACCCTTTCACCGAAGCTGAAATTGCCGAAGCCCACACCTTCACACAACAGCGAGCGTTTGATGTTGTGCATTTCCCTGGGATACAGCCGGATGACGCAAATCATTACAACGTGCTGCCGGAACCAACCTATTATCAACTTTTCCAGGATATACTGCATAATCCGGCGGAAACCTATGCAGCATACCGCTTCGACATTCGCCCGCCGACAGATAATCGGCCGTTTTTCTTCCATTACTTCCGATGGCAACAAACACCGGAAATCCTGGCCGGTCTGGGATTAACCTGGCAGCCGTTTGGCGGCAGCGGTTTTTTCGTACTGGTAGCTTTGTTACTGCTGGTCAGCCTGGCAGCAGCCATCTTCATCATCGGCCCGTTGCTGTTCAAAAAAAGATATTTACCACAGAGTACGCAGAAAGAAATAAACTCGGCGATCTCAGCGTCATCTGCGGTGAGTTTTTCCTGGCGGCTGCGAGTGTTTGTTTATTTTGCCTGTTTGGGGCTGGCTTTTTTGTTTGTGGAAATCCCCCTGGCGCAGCGGTTCATTCTCGTTTTGGGGCAGCCGGTGACGGCGCTGGCCATTGTCATCTTCACAGTGCTTCTTTTTTCCGGTTTGGGCAGTTTCACCGTTCGCCGCTGGCGATTGTCATGGGGATTAGGGGCATTGGTTGTTCTTATCGGTGTTTATCCTTTGCTGCTTTCCCCTGTTTCATTCCTGGCACTGCGCATGCCGGAATGGGGGCGCATCGGTTTGACGATTCTGGCGCTGGCCCCGGTCGGTTATTTGATGGGTCTGCCGTTTGCCGGTGGTTTGCGCATCGTTGAGAAACACAGCCCGACTCTCGTCCCCTGGGTATGGGCAATCAACGGCAGTTTTTCGGTAATCAGCTCCGTATTAGCGGTGATGGTGGCATTGACCTGGGGCTTTGCGGCCGTTTTATGGCTGGGGGCAGCAGCCTATGCAGTTGCACTGTTCGCCTTCGGAAGATTGTCAGGCTCATTTTAATACAAAGACACAAAGGCACGAAGAAACAAAGAAAAGAAGCAAACGCTTTTCTATCTTACCTTTGTGCCTTTTCTTCCTTTGTATCTTTGTAATAAATTCTTTGATTGTGACTGCACCAGCTCATGCAATGCGCAATACTTACTCACTGTTCTTCCCTGGTAAACGGTACAAAACGCACACCACCCAGGTTTGTGGTTTGGACCTCATTTTCGCTGATGCGGGTGACGCGCCATAGGGTTTGGAAACCGCCGACCGGACCAACCGGGATAATGAGTTGACCACCAACTTT
>JBNKZT010000479.1:0-3997 GCA_050301775.1 Promineifilaceae bacterium (SeqCode) | reverse complement strand
GAGCAAGATTTTTTGCAGGCTGTGTTGGCGGCCACGGATGGCGCGGGTGTCGATTTGATTCTCGATCCGGTTGGCGGCGCTTATCTGGAGCGTAATGTGCAGGCACTGCGGCGATTTGGCCGGTTGGTGAACATTGGTCTGCTGGGCGGCGGACCGGGGCAGATGAATGTGGCGCTGCTCCTGCTTAAGCGGCTGCGGATTATTGGATCGACGTTAAGGTCACGACCGTTGCCCGAAAAAATCGCCATCACCCGCCAGTTTGAAGCCCAATTTTGGCCCAAACTGCTGTCCGGCGAACTCCAGCCCATCATTGATATCGAATTCCCGATTCAGGAAGCGCAGGCGGCACACGCGTATGTGGCCCAGGATCGTAATGTTGGCAAAGTGATTTTGACGGTCGGCTAAAGGCGGCTGTTTGTTCAATTTTTCACAGTTTGGCGTAAGCGGGATACAATACCTCAGATTACAAGGCGGGGATCGGCAGGTGCAAAAGGATGTCATCTTGTTCATAAATCCCTTAATCCTCTCATCCCCGCAATTTTCAAACGGAGAAAATCAACATGAAAATCGTCACCGACAGCGGCGCAGACTTACCGGCAGATGAAGCCAAAGCATTGGGCATTACCGTTGCCCCTTTATTTATCCAATTCCCGGAAGGTGAAATTGAATCTTCGGCAATTAGCCACGATAGTTTTTATGACCGATTGGCGGCCATGCGGCCCCAAATCCCTACGACCGCTCAGCCCTCGGCCGGCATCTTTGCTGATTTGTATCGTCAATTGGCTGAGAAAGGGGAGGAGATTTTTTCAGTTCATATCTCTTCCGGGTTGAGCGGGACAATTCAATCGGCGCAGTTGGGGATGAAGGAGGTGACGGATACGGCCGCTTCGACTTTGCTCAGCGCGGGCGTTACCCTCATCGACAGCCTCACCCTTTCCGGCGGCCAGCGATTTCAGGTCTTGGCTGCGGCCTGGGCGGCTAAAGCGGGCTGGTCCAAAGAGGCGATTGTAGAACGGCTGGATCAAATTCGTGCCAAAACAGAAGTGATCTATACCCTGGAAACGCTGGAGTATCTGGCGCGTGGCGGTCGGATTGGCCGGGTGCAGGCGTTGGCTGGTTCCTTGCTCAAAATCAAGCCGGTCATCAAAGTAGACAAAGCTGACGGCAAATATAGTACGGTTGGCAAAGGCCGCACGTTAACGAAAACGATGACAAGTATTGTCGATTATTTGGTCGAGCAGTACGGGTCAGAAACACCGTTGTGGGTATCGGTGCTGCATGGCAAGGTTCCCGATAAGGCCGAAGCGTTAGCCGAAATGCTAAAAAGCCGCCTTTCAGTGGCTAAGCTGGAAGTGCTGCGGATTTCGCCGGTGTTGGGGGTACATACGGGGCCGGGGATTGTGGGAACGGCCGTGATGCCCCTGAATTTGATTGAAGGTTTGATGTAGGTTGTTAAGCGGCAGCTTACCGGAATCGTAAATAAACTTCCCAAGCCCCCTGCCTCTTAGGTAGGCCACTTTGGCTTGCCAGTGGATTTAATGACAACTAATAGTCAGCCTGGTTCAGGAAAATGGGTTGGAAACAGTTATAACGACCGTGCCGATCGAAAATTTACTCTGGCCTATACAAAGCCGCTGACATATCTCCCACAAAATCAGGTAGACCGGTGTGGCCCAACATCTGGCGAACGGCGTAAGCTTCCCCAGTGTGGAACCAATAATGGTATAAATTGCGTTGGAGCATCGTGCCCACACTTTCCTGCATCGGTTTGCCCTTCCATTCAAAGTAGGTTTGCAGCGTATCGGTGGTCAGGGTGTCGAGGTATTGGTCGGCAACGGCCGTAACCTCACGCCACGCCGCCCACATCTCCACCAGCGGCGGGGCTGATGCTGGTTTGCCATAGCCCACCAGTGGATACAAATCAGGCCTGATTTGCTTCCCTTGGGCAATTAACACCCAATACGTATTTTCCTGATTAGCCAGATGGCCCACCAGCCAGCTAATGCAGTTCATCGGTTCAAAACGGCGCCGCGCTTCCTCATCAGTCACCCCTTCCAGACAGCGAACAAACTCCAAACGGGCAAATCGTAATTGAATAACCAATGGATGAGTCATGCTTTCCTCCGTTTAATGAGCTGTTGAATTCGGCCAATTAAACGTTGGCCCTGCTCCCGCAAACTTCGCCTGGGCGGTGGTATCTTTTCTGGCTCCGGGAACGGATACAGATCAAACATTTTACGCCAGGCATAAACGCCGACCAACTTGAGCGAAGCAATCACCGGCGCGGCCAGCACAGCCCCCAAAATACCAGCCAGAGATCCGCCCATATAAACACCGATAATCACAACCAGGGCATGTAAATCCAACGCTTGCCCCATGATGCGCGGCACGAGGATGCTGTTTTCCAACTGCTGTACCAGAAACATGAAGGCCAAAACAAACAAGGCATACTGCCAGCCGGGCACGCCCAAATAATTAAACGGTTGGAAAAAAGCCACCGTAATGGAGACACCTGCGCTTACAATTGGTCCGATGGTAGGGACGAATTCCAGCAGCCCGGCCAATAAGCCTAAAGCCAATGCATTTTGGACGCCCAGAATCGCCAGGCCCAGCCAGACGACCAAAAAGATAATCAATCCCAGGATGACTTGACCGCGCAAATAAGCGCTCCAGATACGGCCGAATTCACGCATCAAGCGTTCGGCGTCGTGCTGGTAGCCGGGTTGTTGGGCAAAACGAGTCACATAGCCGCCTAAACTAGGGATTTCATTGGCAATGTAAATGGAAATCATGAACACAAAGAACAAAATACCCACCCAACGCACAGTAGTTGAGGCCAACTGCCGGATAATCTGCCCGCCCTGACCCAGGACCGGTTCGACCAATCCCAACAATTGATTGGTGATAGTTTCCCAGGGAATAATCGCCGGATCAATCGTAAACGCACCCAAGACGATTGGGTCGGTCCTTGTGGTAATTTCTTCGACGAAGGTGACTATATCGGCGATGAGTTCGGGCACTAAATTGATGAACGTCGTTACCTGCTGGAAGGCAGCCACGCCCAATGCTGTAATGGCCCAAATAACACCGACAGCCAGGAGCAAATAAACGACAATCAGAACAGTGCCACGCTTGATTTTTAGATTTTTATCCAGAATATTGATGAGGGGGTTCAGGATATAAGCGATAATGGCTGCGGCAACGATTTGGCCGATTAATGATTGGAAGCGTTGAGCCAACAGGGCTGTCAGTAGCAGGAAGCCAATGGCTACGGCCGCTTTGACTGTGCGGTTCCATTGGGGTGAATTGTGAAGCTGCTCGGGGGGGATTGCACTCACTAAGGTACCTCATAAACGAAAAATAATGGATCGGCGTGGAAACCGGCGATGGTTTGTAAACGGCCGTTCGGGAACATCCCTCTTATTTTCTCCAATTCATTACTCCGCTCCGGCAGGAAGATGAACGTGCGGTTGGGGGTCGGAGCCGGCGCCAATTCATTTTCCGGTGGGTTCACGTCAAACAGATTGTACCCTTCTGTAAAATCCTGTACCAAAAAGGGAATATTGGGGAAGCCGACGTACATGCTGGGCGGGCCGTAAAAATAAGCGGTCCAATCCGGATCGAGGTCATTGAGATAGCCGGCTATGCTGTTGGCGATTTCCGTGTTGCGGTCGGCAAAGCTGTGCTGCTGCCGGTACGTGCCGAAGTAGAAGCTGATGTCCAGCAGGGCGAAAAGCATGGCAATGGCCAGCAAGATGGGAAGAAGTGTAGGGGTGGGTGACTCGCGGTCGCCCGCACTGGCAAACAACTCACCAATTTCAGCCAGCCCAATTGCAGCCAGTAAACTGACTGCCGGGGCGGCGATGACCAGCCGGTGGCTGCTGGGAGATTCCAGGAGCAGGGCGCTGCCGAAGATGAGGGGCACAATCAGCCAGGCCAGGAGTAGGCTGTAGCGGAACTGACGCAGGCGGATGGTGGCAAAAATCGTACCCAGGGT
>JBNKZT010000478.1:0-4040 GCA_050301775.1 Promineifilaceae bacterium (SeqCode) | reverse complement strand
AGTGGGGTAGGTTCAGCGGGTGCTTACCGTCGGCGGGCCGGCTAACAACGGCATGGTGGCCGACCCCAAGAGCGGCTCCTTTTCACGGTAGTTGCCTTGCGTGGGTAAGTTGGTTTTTATTATGAAAACCACTACCTCTGGTAGTGGTACGAGAAAAAGGTTCTACCGTTGTAGTTGGTATAACATGTGTATCTCCTAGGAGGTGCGACCAGCAAAGGAGATACACATGAGTAAACGTTTTAGAAAACTAGCGCATTCTTTGTATGAGAGCAAATATCATGCAGTGTTTTGTCCAAAGTACCGGTATCGCATTCTGAAAGATGAAATAGCCAGCTATGTAGAGCAGGAAATATATCGGCTATGTTCCCAAAAAGATGGAGTAGAAGTGATCGAATTAAACGTCAGGATAGATCATGTCCATCTGGTAATGTGGATACCCCCAAAGTATGGCGTATCAAGTATGATGGGATATTTGAAAGGGAAGATCGCCATCAGCATCTTCAATCGGTATCCGCAAGTGGGACGCAAGTATTGGGGGCGACATTTTTGGTCGAGAGGCTACTGCGTAAGCACCGTGGGCATAGATGAAGAGCAGATACGTCAATATGTAAAGTGGCAAGAGAAAAAGGAAAAACAACTCGAAGCTATCCAAGGTAAGCTATTTGATTAAGTAATAGAGAAGTCGCACCTTCTAGGTGCAACACTACAAGCCACCACCTCTGTTTTTGTCAAACCAAAAGGCCAGCACTTTTTAATCGAAAACGACGTCACTGATAGGGTTAATCTTGCACTTTTATAATTGAAAATGACAGCATTTTATAATTGAAAACGACAGCACCTCCTTTCGAGAATAGACAGACAGCCGCCGTCGTAGAGCCTGTGGGCCCTGTGGTCAACTGGGAGCGCAGCGGAAAGTTGTCCACAAGTCCACAGGCAAATTGAGGGGTCAGGCTGCTTGTTCCTGTTGCTGCATCCGCTGGCGAAATCTGAAGGACTCGCCGATGAATTCCAGGATGTGAGCCTTGTGGGTTAGACGATCCAGCAGGGCAGCCGTCAATTGTTCACTGCCGAAAACCTGGGTCCAGTCGGCGAATTTCAAGTTGGTGGTCACAATCAAAGCGACCCTTTCATGCAGGGTAGAGCAAAACTGGAACATCAACTGGGCCCCGGTGGTGGAAAAAGGGATGAAGCCCAACTCATCCAGAATAATGAGGTTCTGTTTGAGGGCAGCGGCCAGGAATTTGGGCAGTCGTTGTTGTTCCTGAGCCAAGGTCAATTCGTTGACCAAGGCAGCGGCATTGTAGAAACGGACGTGGTGGCACTGCCGGCAGGCGGCCAGAGCCAAACCGGTGGCGATATGACTTTTGCCCAGGCCGGGATTACCGACCAGGATAATGGGCTGGGCTTTGTTGATATACTCGCCGCGGGCCAGGTCCAACACCCGTTGTTTGTTGAGTTGAGGAATGGCACTGAAGTCGAAATCAGCTAATTCTTTAATGACCGGGAAACGAGCCCCCTTGATCCGTAGGCGCTGGCTGTTGAGATGGCGTTGGGCCACTTCCTGTTCGGCCAAGGCCAGCAGGTATTGGTCATAGCCCAGGTTGTTGCCGGCAGCATCCTCGGCCACCTGGCGATATTGCTGGCGAAAGGTGGCCAGGCGCAGGGTTTTGAGATGGCTTTCAAGCAGCAGGTTGGCTTCCATCCTGACCTCCCTTCAATAATTGATCGTAAGACGCCAGCCGGATCGGTTGCTCCCCGACCCCGACCAACTTGGGCTGATCACTTAAGTCCAACGTGACCGGCGATGGCTCCGGACGGGCCAGTTGCCGCAGGCACAATTGCACCCCATCAAAATGAGGACAGTGATGTTCCAAAGCCTGGCTAACCGCTTGTTCGACCAACTCAGCCGGATAATCCTGATGGAGTTGCAGCACCTGAATAAATTGGCGGGTACCCGTTCCCTCCGGTTGCCGGTGCTGCAATTCCGACAACAAGCGCTCATAGGCTTCGGGCCAGTTGGCACGCCACTGCCGGATCGGTTTGGCATGTTGGAGTGCGCCCGGTCGCCGAGCCAAAAGCGGCAGGTAGTGTAGCGGCTCCAGAATATCCTGCCCCCGGCCATAGCAACGCGGATGCACCGCTACCGGCTCCGGCTCGTTGGGACGGTAGATTTTGACCACAAAGGGATACAGTTTTACCCGCATCTGAGCTGTGGCCTGCTCAGTGGGCACGCTGTAGCGATTGGTCTCCACTTCCACCTGGCTATACCCGTTGAGCCGGGCCGTGACTTCCCGGCAATAATCAAACGGGGCTAACGGTAATGCCCGCAACAAGGCTTTTTCTGCCTGCCAGGCCTCGCCAATCGTCTGAGGTTGCCGATCCACCCGACGCCCGTCATCTCGTAGACACGCCTGGCGCAGTTGCTCATTGAGATCATCAAAATCAGTCGCCTTCAACAAGGGCGTCATAAAATTGCGGCGGGCATAACCCACCCCATCTTCGACCCGCCCCTTCTCGTGACCGGCACCCCGCGTACAGAAATGGCTCTCAAATAAGTAGTGACTGCGAAACAAGATGAACCGTTCCTGCGTTTCCCGGTTACGACCTTGCAGCACCCGCTTGACCGCGGTTTTTAGATTATCGTAACTCAAACGACGGGGTATACCCCCAAAAAAATCAAAGGCAGCCACGTGCCCCTGGTAGAAACACTCCTGCTTTTGCGTTGGGAAAGCCATCACGAATATCTTGCGCGAGTAACACAGTCGCAACACAAAGATTTGCACCGTCACCAAAACACCATTCAGAATTACCTGCGCTTCACCCCAATCCACCTGCCCATCTTCTCCCGGTTCAAATTCCAACGGCAGGTACACCTTCACTTTCCGTTTCCCCTGACGCAATTTCCACAGGTACACCCGCACCCCAGACTCGCTGCCGCTATACCCTTCTGCTTGCAGTAATTGAAATATCCGATGCCCCGTTAACCGATGCTTGCCCGGTAACTGCTCATTCTCAGCTAGCAATTCCCTGATCCGTTCCTTATACGGTCCCAACACCGGCGCTTCGCGTGGCTCCTTGAGCGTGTATTGCCCTTCTTCCGGACTCGCTAATGCTTTCTTGATCGTGTGCCGAGAATGACGATATTCCCGCGCTATTTGACGCATACTTTTGCCTTCTCGATAGTATGCCCGTCGTATCTGTTCAATTTTGTCCACCTTTACCATTACTCCTTCGCCTCTGCTATCTCTAAAGTTTTTCAAATCCTTCATGATAGCAGAAGTCGGCTAAGGTGGTGCTCTTTTCGCTTAACATTTTCTGTACTACTGGTGCTGTTTTAGTTTAGCGAAAACAGTCATCGTTTGACTCCTCTACTCTGATTATATTCGACTCTATTCCCTTGAGTAGATTGGTCCCACTTATATTGGCACACAGAGGAAGTTTTAGCCGAAGATTATTGTGCAAAGAATTTTTGTGGATTAGACTCTCTTATTTGGGTGAAAAATGCACGCAGAGTAACATTTTTCACAGTACAATAGATATTGAGGGGAGGAATAGTACTGAGAATTTTAATGAGCAACCGAGCATTTTCAGTACAGTATCTCAGCGACAAATAATGCCATCTCAAAATTGATTAAAGGACACAAACAAAAAAGTCTTACCAAGTCTCGGTAAGACTTTTTTATGGCCAATTGAACTATTCGTTAACTCAACTGTTTTACCAGATAAATTCCCAAAACCTGAGTTAATGTTTTGATAAAGCACCTCCGAAGGGATTCGAACCCCTAACCCTCAGTTCCGAAGACTGATGCTCTATCCAATTGAGCTACGGAGGCAAAAACTGAAGAAAAATCTTCAGCCGTAATTATACTTTGCTCTGCACTTGTGTCAAAAGAGATCAATGTTGGTGGAAGGAAACCAACCCCTTTTTTACCAGCTCGCCGTGTGTACGGCGAGCCAATGTTGGGTCAGGCGTGGTTGCCAGCATATCTGGTAACGTTTTACCGGCCACGGCCCAATTGGGTGCCCTGTCCATGTAAACG
>JBNKZT010000477.1:0-4047 GCA_050301775.1 Promineifilaceae bacterium (SeqCode) | reverse complement strand
ACCACTCGAGGCGAGTATTTATCAAATACTGCGCACCCGGATCAGCAATGCGCTGCAAGGCGCCTTCCTCGTCCGGTCGTTGCAACAACGCTCGGCGGAAATCATCGACCGCACCGCGCAACTGGAAGCAACCAACAAAGAGCTGGAAGCCTTTGCCTACTCCGTCTCGCACGACCTGCGCGCTCCCCTGCGCCACATTGATGGGTTTGTTGAATTGCTGCAAAAGAGAAATTCAAAGGCGCTTGATGAACGCAGCCAACACTATTTGGATACCATTGCGGAATCAGCCAGACGAATGGGCCGGTTGATTGATGATTTGCTTGCCTTCTCCCGCATGGGTCGGAATGAGCTGTCCAAAACGCCGGTTGATCTGGGCGTGTTGGTGGAAGAAGTCATTCAGGAGCTTGCGCCGGAAACGCAAGGTCGAATGGTCAACTGGCACATCGCTACCTTGCCTACCGTCAGTGGCGACCAGGCCATGCTGCGCCAGGTGCTGGTCAATCTCCTCGCCAATGCCCTGAAATTTACACGCAGGTGTGCATCAGCAGAGATTGAAATTGGCTGTCAGGCAGATGGAAAAGAGGCGATTATCTTCATTCGCGATAACGGGGTGGGCTTTGATATGGCCTACGCTGATAAGCTCTTTGGCGTTTTTCAGCGGCTCCACAAAGCAGAGGATTTTGAAGGCACCGGCATTGGCCTGGCTAATGTGCGCCGAATCATCAACCGGCATGGCGGCAGAGTGTGGGCCGAAGGAAAAGTGGATCAGGGCGCGACGTTTTACTTTGCGCTGCCCCAAATAAATATGGAATGATAACAAAGAAAGGTTCAGGAGAATATAATGAAAAAGAAAATCTTTTGTCTCAATATCTTGTTCATGGCGGTGGTAGCACTGATGGCTTGCGGGCCTTCAGGTACTCCCGCTCCTTCAGAATTACCCGCTACCGTGACGACTGCCCCCACACTCATCCCACCTACATCACCACCAGCCACAGAGAAGAAAATTATAACGGTCTGGTTTAATGCCGGCGTGGGCAACGCTCTGAAGGCAATGGAGCTTAACATTCAGGACTTTCATAATGACCAGGACATTTACGAAGTCGAAATGACGCTGGTACCCGAAGGCGCCTACACGGATCGCATCCTGGCGGCCGGGCAAACGGGCGAACTACCCTGCCTGCTGTTTTTGATGGGCCAACGGTCTCTTACCTGGCCTGGCTCGGCTACCTGCAACCAATTGATCGCTTTGTTTCAGAAGAAATGAAGGCAGATTTCCTGCCCTCCATTATTGCCCAGGGCACCTATAATGAACAGCTCTATACTCTGGCCCTCAATGATTCCGGCCTGGCTATTTACGGCAACCGCCGCTACCTGGAGGAGGCAGGGGTTCGCATTCCCACCGTGGACCAGCCCTGGGATTTGGCAGAATTTGAAGCCGCATTGGAAAAACTGTCTGCTGTACCGGGCGTGGAGTTTCCGCTGGATATGAAGATCAATTACGGGCGAGGCGAATGGTTCAGCTATGGCTTTTCGCCTATTTTGCAGTCGTTTGGCGGCGATTTGATTAACCGTAGCAATTACCAATCTGCCAAAGGTGTGCTGGATGGGCCTCAATCCGTCGCAGCGATGGAGCGCTTTCAGAGCTGGTTCCAAAAAGGTTGGGCCAACCCCAATCCGGCGGGAGACACTGATTTTGCAGATGGGAAATCTGCCCTCTCCTGGGTAGGGCACTGGACCTACAGCGCTTACGCCGACGCTTTGGGTGATGACCTGGTGGTGATCCCCATGCCTGACTTTGGCACAGGTCCCAAGACAGGGCTGGGCGCCTGGAACTTTGGCATTCCCAGTTCCTGCCGGAATCCCGAAGATAGTTGGGTGCTGCTGGAGTATATCCTGCAGCCAGACAAGATTGTGCAGTGGACGGGCATGCAACCCGGTGTGCCGGCGCGCAAATCGGCCCTGGTTCAGTCAGAGTTATACAAGCCCGACGGCCCTCTGAACGTGTATGTGCAGCAGATCGAGGCCGGCTGGGCGGTGCCCCGGCCCCTCACGCCCGCCTACGCCACTATCACCAAAGCATTCGCTGAGGCAGTTGACAATATCATTCAGGGCGCAGACGTGCAGACAGAACTGACTCGGGCAGCGGAGAAGATTGATCAAGATATTCAAGATCATAACGGGTATGTGGTCGAGTAACTTCCCTATTAACCTGGGTTCGATAATTTGCAGTTGTCATGCCCAAATGTCGTTAGCGGGCATCCAACCGTATGGATTCCCGCTAAAAACGTGCGGGAATGACGGCTGACAGGTCTTGGTTTTGATCTGTCCACTCAATTATCGAACCCAGGTAATTACGTGTTGCATGCTGCAAATCGGTGATAAATATGAAGTTTTTTAGTATCAAATACAAATCGCTTTTAGCCTTTGCGATGTATTTGCTGGTCATCACGCTGCTTAATGCCGGGTTGACTTCTTATTTGATTAACCGCCAGCGAGAGGCAGAGGCATTCACGCAACTGTCACGACAGTTGGTCCTGTTTCACAACGATATGCAAAACTTGCGTGAGGGTCAGTTAGCCGTGGCAGCAGACGCCGCCAATGACGAAAAGAACTTGAGTGACATGGCGATCTTGTATAACCAAATACTCCAATTGGAAGAAGAGCCAGGCGCGACGCTGGACAGTGCTTTACATCTTAACCAGGTTATTTCCCTGAACCGCTTGCAGTTAATTATGCTCTCCGCTCGTCTTTCCAGCACGGCCGTTTACCTGCAAGGCAATTTGTCTCATTACGTGATGCAAGATGAAGCTGGCATAATCGTGCAGCGCGGCGGACAGCCCATGGTAATCGGAACGCGACAGAAAGTCGATGGAAAAGTTCAACTGGCTGAATGGCGGAACTGGTCGGAAATTCCGCTGCCGGCGGTGGTCGCTCGCCAAATGCCCATTGTAGACCGGGTGACGGTCACGTTTGATTTCCCGGACACGCAAATGATGGTATTGCACGTGATCGTGCCGATTCAAGGCGTGCCCCGTGAATCTTTTAATGAGACGATTGTGGAGAACTTAATGATTGCCACGCAGGAAACGTTGCACCAGTCTCCGGGCGACGAGGAGCCAATTGTTGTTGGCATGTTTGTCTTTAGCAGGGTGTTTGATACTGCTTTTTTGGAGGAAACGGCCGTTAACGCCGGCATGTCACCCACAATTTTCTCTCCGGACGGGCAGCATCACGCGGAATTGACAATGTTAGACGCACCGGCAGAACCATTCCCCTTACAAAATGATTCCCCCATTCAGTTACAGACAGCGAATGCCGGATCAGCTTCCTACTATCAGGCATTCATGCCGTGGCAGGTAGAAGAGGAAAGTCCCCCGCTCATGCTGGGCCTGGCTCTTTCGCGGGAAAATACAATCGCCACTATCAGGCAGTCCATCACCGGTATTGTCATTGCAGCGGTGCTTGTCCTTGTGATCGGTGGGGTGATTGGGTATATCTTGATTGCGCAACTCGTTACGCCGATTGAATCGCTGACAACGGCCGTTTCCTATGTCACATTAACCAACCAACACGAACACTCTGATCAACCGGCAACGCTGTTTGCGCCGAATAAGTTGCCAGAGATTTATCTCCGTACCAATGACGAAGTGGGACAATTGGCCGCCGCCTTTAATATCATGATCCAAGAACTTCGCTACTCCTTTGATACGCTCGAACAGCGCGTTGCCGAGCGCACCGTCCAACTGGAAGCGGCCAACAAGGAACTGGAAGCGTTTGCCTACTCCGTTTCGCACGATCTGCGCACCCCGCTGCGGGCCATCAGCGGCTTTACGAGTATCCTGACCCGCCGCCACCAGGCCAATCTGAACGATGAAGCCCGACATTATCTGGACAATATCGCCCAGGCTGGCGACCGAATGGCGCAACTTATTGACGATTTGCTGGCTTATTCTCGCCTGGGCCGGGCGGGTGTACGCCGGGAGACGGTTGCTTTGGACGACATCTTCAGACCGCTGGCAGAGGAATTTGCCGGGCGGGTCAAAGAAA
>JBNKZT010000476.1:0-4087 GCA_050301775.1 Promineifilaceae bacterium (SeqCode) | reverse complement strand
ATCAGCGGCCATCGCCCGCAGGCGAACCAGGCCGGTTGTCGTCTCTTCGGTGCCACCGATAATGTTGTCTTTCACATCACGGCGCGATTTGTGCAATGTGCTGACCAAATCAGCCCCATCATCCATGACGATGTGGGGCTTGTGGTCCAAGACCGCGTTAATGTGCTGATGGTAGGTCTCGTTGTCTTCGCCTTTGATGGCAAAAACGGGAATTTCGTAATGTGTCACCAGCGCAGCAGCCACATCATCTTGTGTGCTGAGCGGGTTACTGGCGGATAAGACCACATCGGCCCCACCCTGCTGCAAGGTAATCATCAAATTGGCTGTTTCGGTGGTGACATGCATGGTTCCAGCGATACGGACGCCGGCAAACGGCCGTTCCTTACCAAACTGTTCGCGAAGTCCGCGCAAGACAGTCATTTCCTGCTCAGCCCAATCAATCCGATGGCGGCCGCCAGGGGCCAAATCCGGGTTTTTAATATCAAAATCCATGAATAATCTCCTTTATTCGTAATCTGTTATGCAAGTAAGGCGTCTAATGCGCCCTGATCATCAAAATTCTCCCGATAACGGGCAATAAATTCAGCCGGGGTATACCGATGATTCTGTGTCCCCAACTGCTCTAAAACATAAGTAGCGGCCAATGCCCCCATCCGACCGGCAATATCCCAGGGCAACCCCAACTGCATACCGCGCATCAAGCCACCCCGGAATGCATCACCCGCCCCGGTCGGCTCAACCACTTGGCGCGGCGGCACAACTGGAATGTGATACTCGTGACCATCCATGACTAGTCGTGAGCCTGCCGCCCCTTTCGTCACCAGCAGCCCACCCACTTTTTGCAAAATCTCGTCTTCGCTCAATCCGGTACGGTCTTGAATTAAATTAAATTCATAATCATTTACGGAAAGCAGATAGCAGCCATCCAGCCCGGCATATAAATCTTCCCCACTCAACCGAATTGTTTGCTGGCTAGAGTCGTAAATATAGGGGATGTTCAATGCTTTACATTCAACAGCGTAGCTGCGCATCGCGTCGGGGTCATTGGGTGAAATAATGGCTAAATCAGCATCAGACGCATATTCGGCAAAAGTCAGTTCGCGGGCATGGGCCATAGCACCCGTGTAAAAGCTGGCAATCTGGTTTTGGTCCAGATCGGTATTGACAAAAAAGGAAGCGGAAAACTCATCTTCGATGGCCACGATAGCTGAAGTATCGACACCTTGTTCTTCCAGCCAGGCCCGGTACTCGTCAAAATCTTGTCCGGCGGTGGCCATGACGTGGGGACGGCCGTTTAACAACGCCATCGTGTACGCAATATTGGGCGCAGTCCCCCCGCGCTGCCGCTTCAATGAATCGACCAAAAAACTGAGGCTGATATTATGCAGTTGGTCAACCAGCAGCATATCGGTAAATTTACCAGGGAAAGACATCAAATAATCAAAAGCAATTGAACCAGTGATAACGATTTTCATAATTTTTTAATTGTTGATAGGTAACTTTGAATTTTGCGAAACAGACGCTGATTGCTTAAATACAGGTGAAAATCCTAATCGATTGCGCAGCATAATCAACACTGCCTCAAAAGCATCTTTCCAACCTATTTTCTTGCCTTCAGCATAAGTACGAGGATCGTAATTAATTGGGATTTCCAAAATATCATGGCCGGCTAAAGCAATTTTGTTAGGCAGCTCAAAATCCAGATCGAAACTGGTACCAGTCAAATTCAGGGAATGGGCTACGTCGGCCCGCACCATCTTGGATGCCGTCGCCACATCGGTAATATGATGGCCAAATAAAATGTTATGCATCCAGGTCAAAAAGCGATTGCCCATCAATGTTCGCCTATATTGGGACTTAATTTCACCATCCAGAATACGCGAACCAAAAATAGCCGATGCGTTGGTTTCCCTGGCTTTGTCGGTGAATTTGCGCTGTTCAAACGGGTCGTATTCGCTGTCGGCATCCTGAATGAAAAAATAATCGCCAGTCATGTTGGCAATGCCGGTGCGAATGGAGGTACCTTTCCCCATATTGTGATCATGAAAAATGACCTGGATTTCCGGATCGCTGATTTGCTGCAAAATTTCACGGGTGCCATCGGTGGAAAAATTATCCACAACTATAATTTCGCGCTCCCAACCGGGACCTAAATCCACTGACTGAGTTTTTTCAATGACTGATTTGATGGTTGTCTGCTCGTTATAGCAGCAAATGATGACCGAAAGTTTCATAATTCTCTAAATGGGCCGCTGCAAAATGAAGGACTGAGCAGCCAGTTTTGTTGCGTCTCAGTCCATTGTGGGAACGGCCGTGTTCAATTTTCAAAAACCGACTAAAGATTATAACACAGGGTGGACTATATCCAAGTTAGAATCACGGCAATTCCAATTATGGTAGGGGCGGGACGGCGCGGGTCAAACCTGGCCGAAGCAAACAGCCTTGTCTCCGCGCCTGTCCCGCCCCTATCAAAGGATTTTCATAATTAAAATTGCTGGTTAGCATCACGGCAATGCGGCGATGCAGTATGGCCAGGCATCTTCACCGCGCAGCAGCGCTGCCAATGCCGGACTATGGGCATAGTAGCCGTGATAACGTTCCGGCAGTTGGGCGGCAATATGGACCATGATAAATTCAGTATAAGCCGGTAAATCAGTACTGCGAACACGGCCGTCCAGTTCCGGCACCTCAAATGGTTGACCGATGTGAACTTCAATTGTCGTTGATCGCAGCCGCTTCACATTGGCAAACAAAACATCATTATTCACCAGACCAACCGGCAAAATGGGGACCTTGGCCCGCGACGCCAGATAGGCCGCCCCATCTTTTGCGGCCATCATCTGCCCGGTAAAACTGCGCGACCCTTCCGGAGCCAGGCCAAAAACAGTCCCCGCCTCAAGTGCATTAAGCGCCGCTCGCAGTTGGCTGCGATCAACTGTATCCCGTTCGATATAAATTGCCCCCAACCAGGCCATGATGGGGCCGTAAATAGGATGAGTCCGCCATTTATTGACAGCAAAAAACCGCCACTTTTGCAGCGGAAAGTTGATGAGCAGCACAGGCGTATCAACGACACTGGTATGATTGAGCACGACAATATAGGGGCCTTGCAGCGGAATATTTTCCCGACCGCTCACTTTGAAGCGCACCAACAGTAAGTGGCGAATAACGTTCATGGCTATGCGAATGAGGCGGTAACGGAACATGAAATCTCCATTGTCTTAGGGTCCGCTCGTTATTAACTTCCTCGTTTGACTGGGAGACTGGAGACTACCAGTCCCTAGTCTCTAATCTCTAGTCTCCGAAAGTCAAAACTTATTTTCGAGCGAACCCTTAGTCGGTTATAGTTTGGGCATAAGCAATTAATGCCAGGGCTGCAGTCGGGCCACCGGGGGGCGAGGCGGTCATGGTAAACGTCATCATTTCAGTCGGGGCCAACGCCCCTTCTAGCTGCTGCTGCTGAAAACCGGTCACATCGCCCTGATTGTCGTAAAAGGTGGCGGTAATGATGACATCACGGGCTGTGACCTGACTGCCATTTTGCACCTGCCCGCTGACTTGAACCCGATCATCGGCAAAGGAAACGGCCGTTTCCGCCACCAGCAAATCCACAATCTGTGTCCCTAAATCCAGCACCGTTTCCCCGCCGGCCACACTGACCGAGGGCTGGGCAAAGGTTGGCGGCGGCTCGTTAACCAGCACGCCAAACGGCGCTGATTGGCCGGGCATGATAACGGGGACTGCGGTCCAGGCAACGGCTGTACTCAATTCAACACCGGCCGCATCTAATAGTCCAATAGACACCTGTACATTGCCCGCCGGCCGATCGCCCAGATTGGCCACCTCGCCCAGCAGCCACAAGCTGCCCAGTGGTGTCTGGTAAGCGTTGACATGACGGACTTCGATTTGGATGGGAACGGCCGTGCCGGCAACACCTTGAAATTGCGGCGTAGCGGGCGGCGGCAGAATGAGCGTTTGCCCGATTTGCAGCAGTTCCGGGCGGGCCTCAGGATTCAAGGCTGCTATTTCTTCCGTCGTCGTCTGGTTTTGGATGGCAATGCCCAACAGGGTATCCCCTTCAACAATC
>JBNKZT010000475.1:0-4088 GCA_050301775.1 Promineifilaceae bacterium (SeqCode) | reverse complement strand
GCCGGGGCGACTTCATCGGCTTCTTGCTGGGCGGCGGTGAGGACGGTTTGCAGTTCGGCGGCGCTGGGGTTGGTCATGGCCGGATAACCGGCGGCGACGGCTTCGGCATCACCGGCAATGACTTCTACGGCCGTTGCCAGCCACTGCGCCTGGGTCGTTGGGTTAGGGTTAATCCCATCCAGCCCCAATCCATAAAATTGCAGGACGGCAGCCGGCTGGTTCAAGCGAATGACCCGCCGCCGCAGGACCTCCCATAAATCGCGGACGTAGGTTTGCAGCGTGATCAAGGCCTCATTACTCTGCCGCACCTCTTCACTGCGGGCGCTTAAACGGGCTGAGACGTCGTTGTGCGCCGACTCGAAGCCGGGAGCCAGCGCGTTGAGCGCATCCAGCGTTTCCTGGCTGATGTACGATTTACCGGCGGCAATGTCTTGCGTGCCGGTGGTGGCCGCCTGTTTCAGGAAGGCCAAACGGTTCATGTCACTGCGGGGTGCTTCATATATAGGCATCGTTATTCCTCCATAACGTCTGGCGGGCGGAGGTGAAGCGGCGCGGCGATAGATTGGTTCAATCTCCAAGATTGGACCAATCTGAACAGTGTCTGTCTGAACAAAAACGGCGGCTGCCCCGGCATTTACTCCTACCCTAAAATAAAACCCAATTCGCAAATAATGATGTATCTGCGATACAACGGGCATGATTGTAATAGGATTGGGGCGACTCCGCAAACGGCAACTTGACAGGCGAGTCGTCGATTGCAGAGGTCCGCAAACGGCAACTTGACGGCCGAGTCGTCGATTGCAGAGGTCCGCAAACGGCAACTTGACAGGCGAGTCATCGATTGCAGAGGTCCGCAAACGGCAACTTGATGGCCGAGTCGTCGATTGCAGAGGTCTGCAAACGGCAACTTGACAGGCAAGTCATCGATTGCGGTGGTCCGCAATCCCCAAACCGGCGAGGTTTTGGCGACAGGAGTCGCCAACCTCGCCGGTCTGGGGCTATAATCCCCTCGTCTCGTTTGAACCCAAAAGGATGCGCTATGACCCCTCAACAATTCGTCGCCAAGTGGAGTAAGATTCAGCAAAAGGAAACGGCCGTTTCCCAATCCCACTTCAACGACCTCTGCCGATTAGTCGGACACAAACCGCCCCTGGAACACGATCCCACCGGGCAGGATTTCTCCTTCGAGACCCAAACCGTCAAAGCCGACGGCGGTAAAGGGTTCGCCGACGTCTACTACCGCGACAAATTCATCTGGGAATACAAAGGGCCGCACAAAGATTTAGACCGCGCCTACCAGCAGCTCCAGCTTTACCGCGAGGCCCTCGACAACCCGCCCCTGCTCATTACCAGTGACATCCACACCATCATCATCCACACCAACTTCACCAACTACCCCACCCGCGAGCACACCATCACTTTCGACGACATTCTGGGCGGCGACGGGCTGGAAAAACTGCGCTGGGCCTTCTTCACGCCCGAAAAATTCACCCCGGAAAAGACCAAAGCCAACATCACCAAAGCCACCGCCGATACCCTCCTGGCCGTCGCCGAGCAGATGAAAAAGCACCGCGATTTACTGGGAGAAGGGGCTTATACCAACGAGCAGTTGGCCCACTTCCTGGTGCGCCTGCTCTTTGCCCTGTTCGCCGAGGACATGGGGCTGCTGCCCGATAATCTGTTCACCCAAATCGTCCGCTCGCGCGGTGGCAGTTACGCCGATTTGCAGCCCGTTTTGCGCGAACTGTTTGCCAAGATGCGCGATGGTGGCACCTTTGGCCTGTGGCCCATCCGCCATTTTGACGGCACGCTGTTCGACGATGATTTTGTCCCGGCCATCCCCCACGATTTAGGCCGGGCGCTGCTGCAAGCCGCCGAGCAGGATTGGTCGCAGGTCGATCCGTCGATTTTCGGCACGCTGTTTGAGCGCGTTATTGACGAGGGCAAGCGGGCGCAGTTAGGGGCGCATTACACCAGTGAGGCCGACATCATGCTCATCGTCGAGCCGGTGCTGATGGAACCGCTCAAGCGCAAGTGGGATACCGTTCGCCAACATGTAGGGGCGGGCCTTGTGCCCGCCCAAGATGACCAACCACAAAATGGGCGACCACAAGGGTCGCCCCTACGGGAGTTTGCGGAGGAACTCGCCGCCGTCCGCGTCCTCGACCCGGCCTGCGGCAGCGGCAACTTCCTCTACGTCGCCCTGCGCGAACTGCTCGACCTGCAAAAAGAAGTCATCGCCACCGCCGCCCGGCGCGGCCTGCCGCCAATAGAATTGACTGTCAGCCCGGAGCAGTTGTACGGCATCGAGATCAACCCCTACGCCCACGAACTGGCCCAGATAACGGCCTGGATTGGCTACCTGCAATGGCGCAGCGAAAACGGCTTCGGCGAAATAACCGACCCCATTCTGCGCCCGCTGCACAACATCCGGCGGATGGACGCCATCCTGGCCTATGACGCCGACGGCCGTCCCACCGAACCGGAATGGCCCGCCGCCGACGTCATCATTGGCAATCCGCCGTTCCTTGGCAGTTACAAAATGCGATCTGAACTAGGGCATGAGTACGTGGAAGCATTATTTAATCTCTATTCAGGGAAGCTACCGGCCCCTGCTGACCTTGTTTGTTACTGGTTTGAGAGAGGTAGACGCCAAGTAGAATTGGGCATTGCAGATCGAGTTGGATTGCTCGGAACAAATTCGATTCGCACTGGTTTCAATAGGCATGTCCTAGATCGTATTAAAGAATCAGGCGATATTTTCCTGGGATGGGAAGATCGCCCCTGGGTATTAGATGGTGCAGCTGTTCGTGTTTCCATTGTAGGCTTTGATAACGGTGACCAAGAAACTAAATTGCTAAATGGTAATGCGGTTTCACAAATCAACTCCGATTTAACCGCTTCGATTGATGTATCTAAAGCTATTCGCCTGAAGGAAAATCAAGAGATCGTTTTTAAGGGCATGATGAAAGGTGGGCCATTTGATATAGATGAAAAAATAGCTCAAAAGATGCTTCAAGCATCAAATGATAGTGGCAAGAATAATGCTGATGTTATCAAACGGAGGCTTGGAGGACAGGATATCGTAAAGTATCCACGAGATACTTGGGTGATTGATTTTGGTTCAGGTACAACTGAAGAAGAAGCAATGGCATATCAAATGCCTTATGAATACGTAAGCACTCATGTCAAGCCAATTAGAGAAAAAAATCGTCGAGAGTCAAGACGTGAAAATTGGTGGTTGTTTGGAGAGCCAAATCCTGCATTACGCAAGGCTTTAAGCCCTATTGGCCGTTGTATTGTCACGCCAGAAACAGCAAAACATAGGGTTTTTGCTTGGATGGATACATCTATCATTCCCGATTATGCAATTCATACTTTTGCACGAGATGACGACTATTTCTTTGGCGTATTACATTCAAAAACACATGAAGTTTGGTCACTAAAACAAGGTTCCTGGATGGGTGTTGGCAACGATCCAAAGTATCAATCATCACGCACATTCGAGACCTTTCCGATGCCTTGGCCGCCGGGGCAGGAACCGCCGGAAGAAACCAATCCGCAAGTCGCGGCTATCGCTCATTGGGCGCGGGCGCTGGTCCGGTGGCGGGACGCCTGGCTCAATCCGCCGCCCCCGCCCGCCGGCGTCGTGGACGTGGCCTACGCCAAGCGCCTCAAAGCCCGCACGCTGACCAATTTGTAACGGGCTGGTGTATTACCGGGAGACGAGACCTGACAGGTTTTCAGAAACCTGTCAGGTCTGAAGCGATAGTTTGATGAAAGCTGCGAGCCGATTTTTAAATGCACAGCCGCAATGGGTCACGATTTTGATTTCGACCATTCTGGTGCTGCTGCTGTGGGAACTGCTGGTGACAGCAGGGGAGTATGAGCGGTTTATTTTGCCGGGGCCGGGGGATGTGTGGCGGCAGTTTTGGATTGTGGTGGAAGACGGCCGTTTATTCAAACACAGCCTGATTACCATCAGCGAAGTGATCCCCGGACTGCTTATTGGCTTGCTGGTAGCCACGCCGTTGGGATATTGGCTGGCCAAATCATCATTAGCCGAGCGGCTGATTTCGCCCTACCTG
>JBNKZT010000474.1:0-4102 GCA_050301775.1 Promineifilaceae bacterium (SeqCode) | reverse complement strand
CGTTCCGGATTTAAACCTAAGTTTCCGCTGGCTGTGAACCTTGTAAGAAACTGAGTAAGTATGGGGTCGTTCCTATCATACAAAAGATTTTCTTTTTTCCGAGAGTTCTTCACTACGTGAAAGAAATACAGGTCCTTATTTTTTTGAATATTTACACGGCCGTTGCCCATCTGAAATACAGGTAACGTGATGCTTTTGCTCTTTATGGCAGGAAGAACATCTTTTTGCCAAGCATTACTCAACTCTGATTCATTGATATAGGGGCGCTTTTTCGATATGCGCTCATCATCTCTTTTTATCCAAAAATGAGCATATGGCCGGGGCAAAATTAACTTTACACCGCGCAGAAAAAAGGTTGGAAATAATTCTTTATCGTTGTGAAATGCAATTTCTTCAATTATGTTGCCGTTTTCCCGAATAATTCCTTTGTCAACACCTGATTTTGTGAGATAACGCAATTCTTTGACGGTAGCTTTCAGGATTTGTCGGGCCTGTTCGAGTTGAATGTTTTCGTCACCTTCACAAAGATTTCTTAGAAATAAGTCTCTCTTTACGATGTTGTGTTGCCCATCGAAGAAACTAATCGATATAGAGAAATCACGAGGTTCTGAATGTGCGTAGAGTTTCATTATTCTAATCCCGGTGGCTTTCGTTAACACGTATAGCTCATTATATCAACGGTTTCAGGACACCTCAATCCGAATGAGTTCCCGGCACTGCGGGTAATTAGGGCAGCCGTAGAACTGTTGTCCCTGGCGTGGCCCGCGCTGCGCCGTACGCAAGACCATCTGTACGCCGCATTTGGGGCAAAGCGGCTCTGTTGTTGTCGCTGGTGGCGCTGCGGCAGGTTGAGAACGCGATTGCCAGGTGGCTTTCAATTGAGCGGTTGTGGCTCGCGTATCATAACCCTGTCTGACGGGGATACGGAGTAGTGGTAAATGGGCGACGGCAAAAACCTCATCGACAAACTCATCCCGTGTGACGCGACTGGCTCGTTGGTGGCTGGAGTCATCCAGTTCGATGCCCATTAACGGCTTGAGCGTTTTGGGATCGCATAATAAAAAGTCAACGTGTTTGCGGTCAATCTTGTTGCGAAAGGCGGCATTCTCATGGGGACGGGTCACAAAAAAGATGTCGGCCAGTCCCACTTTGGGGCAAATGAGCAAGTGGTCGGTGACGATGCTGTGAAGTACCTGGTAAAAAGAAGCCTCAGCAGGGGAAAGGAAATCATCGCGCAGACGATAGGGGAGTGGTTGCTTCGTTTCTGGTTTGGAACTCTTCTCATCTACCTCATCCTCATCATACATCGCCTGGCGATAAGTACGCGAATGTTCTATTTTCTGTTTTTGGCCCAACCCCAGTCGCTGCAAAATGGCTGGCAAACAGCCCGGTTTTTCAGTTGACGTCATGGTTTAAGTCTCCCCAGTCATGATTCATGATAGGGAGATTGTATCAGGGGGCAGTTTGAAGGGCAGTAGGAAAAAGGAAAGGTTCGAATGAAACACCATTTCACCCCCCAAAGAAAAAGCGCCGGATACGCTGCCCCAGGTCGTTTTGCGCCTGGGCCGCATCATAAGCCGCCGCTCCCTGGCGGATTCGCGCCGCGTGTGTTTGCATCAAGCCGGCCAGTTCATCCACCAGCCCCGGCCTCGCCCGGATAATCACTTCCATCTGCTTCCGGCCGATTTCATAGATAACGCTGCCTTCAGCCATAGCCCGCACGGTGGCGCTGCGTGGTTCGCCCGTGAGCAGCGACATCTCGCCGATGACGTCGCCCCGTTTCTTCACGTCTACCTGATGATCGACTCCGTCCGGCTGGCGCACGAGGACTTCTAAACGGCCGTTCACCACCAAAAACAACGACGATCCTTCCCGCCCCTGGATTATAATACGCTCCAACGGGCCGAGTTCGATGTAGCGAACGGTGCGCGCCAGGTACCACCGTTCCTCGGCCGTCAACAGGTTGAAAAGAGGCACGTCGCTGAGTAAGGTAAACGCCTCCTCAACGGCTGGCTGATAAGCCGCCAGCAGCGGCGTGGTCAGATCAACGCCGCCGCTGTACCCGTCACGCTGCTGCAAGCGTTCCAGCTGCGCCGTTTGCCGATCGGCGACCGCTCGGCTGTCAGCGACCGCTTTGCCGTCGCCGACCGCTCTGCCGTCGCCGACTGCTCGGCGGTCGAACATTGCTTGCAGCAGGCTGACCTCGATGGGGACACACTCAGCGCCGGTATAGTCCATCAGGCGGTGCTGCTTGGCCCATTCGGCCACCTCATTCATCGAGGTGCGGTATTGGTTACAGGCCGAGGCGAACAAGCCGTCCTGGTCGCCGAAAAAGCTGCTCACCTGCTTCAGCCCCACCTGCAGCCCGGCCACGTCCAGTTTTCCCTTTTGATGCCAGAGAATAAACGTCTTCATGTTCTCGTTCAAGAAGTCAAGTTCGGGAAAAGCCGAGGGCGTTTGTCGCAGCACAGCCCGCTCGGCATCGCGGAAAACACGGTGCCAGGTTTCCTGAGCGTTGTACACGTTGGTTCCGGCCAGGTCGATGGCCTGTTTTAAGTCCTCGTGATGGACCTGGAGAAAGGCCAGCGTCGCTTTCTTCTTGTTGAGCAGGTTAAGGGCGGAAACGGGGCCGGTGTCGGGTGCGCCAAAACGGGGGAAGCAGATGTCGCGCAGCGCCCAAACCTGCCGCCAGCCGTCCACGTTTATCCGGCGGCGAATTTCGGCAAAGGCCGGGCTGTGTTCGTAGCTGGCCCTTTCGGCCGGGCTGAGTAAGTCACCCATCTCCTCTTTGACAGCCTCAAAAATACCGACACAGGTGAGAAATTCCAGGTAAAGGCCGACGCGCATCAACCAGCGCGGGTCGGTGAGGTGGCGTTTTTTATGAACGATGTCTTCAATGAGGGCATGGGTGTACAAAGCCGCTTTATCCGATCCGATATGCAGAACGGGGAACCAGGGATGGTAGGCGTGGTCCAGATTCGTTAATCCGGCTTCTACCGCCTGGCGGGCGGTGTCCGGTTTGATCAGCCGGTCAATAATGCGCTGGTAGAGCGAGCCAAAGCGTTGGGTATGGCAGACGTCCACCATGGTCTGGGCCGTGCTGATGGGGAGTCCGTGACGGGTGACGCGTATCTGCACGTGCAAGATCTGCGAGAACAGGCTGCCAAAGGTGAAAGGGTCAGCGTCGTCGGTTGCCGCCCGGCGAATCGATTCATCCAGGTCGGCCCAGGCCCAGGTTACGCCGGGCATTAAGTCGCGTTCCGGGTTGAGAGTGAGGACCAGGCGCTGGTCGGCGGCCTGGTTGAGGGTGATGGGCTGCACGGCCGGCCGGCCATCTACGGCCGTGACCAGGATGGCCGGAGTAACGGCGCGTTTGATCCAGCCGGGAATGGGCGTCAGCCGGGGCGCCAGAGGGGACGTTGTTGGCTGCTCGCCGTCTGAACTGGCGAAGGAAAGGGTGACGTCGATGGCCAGGTCGTCATACGCCTCCGGCGCTGCCTGTTCCAGGCCGGTGAGGTAGTAGAGGATATAAATGGTATTGGCGTTGGCGGGGCCATCTGTGGCCGGGAGGATCATGGCCGTATGGTCACTGGAGCCGAGACCAGGGTGAGCGGCTTCGTCAATCGGGCGGCGGCCGGTCATAAAGGGCACGATGTGGCAGTTGAGACTGGCCGACGCCCGGTTCATCTGGGCCAATTCGTCACAGAGGCCCTTGACGAGAGCGAATTTTTGGTCAGCGTTAAGGCCGATGACGTCGGTGTTCAGGAGCAAGTGCAGTTGGTTAAGAAAATTTGCTTCATGCATCTGTTTTATACTCGCAAAGGGCATAATCTGACATTTGAGTCGTATTTACAAAACAGGGACCTTCCCAGTTGCTGGGAAGGTCCCTGTTTTGTAAATCAAGCACAGTTCACGGCATTTGGTAACACACCTCCAACCAGGGGCGCCGTGTTACGACATTGTAATCACTGCTTAAGTAATCATCCACCTCTTGTGATGGACTGCTTATCAGCATCAAACCGTAGTTCGGCGTACCAGCTACCCATGACGCTACCAAATCGGTCACATCCGTTGTGACCACCCCGCCAGAAGAAGTGAAACC
>JBNKZT010000473.1:0-4113 GCA_050301775.1 Promineifilaceae bacterium (SeqCode) | reverse complement strand
ACAGGCCCCGGCCACCAGCGTGGTGATGAACAGCAGCCAAAACCATTGGCTGCCTACCAAGCCAACATCACGCGCTTCAATAACAAGTAAAATATCCATCCCCAGCGCCAAAACAAACCAGGCCGCCAAATTGGGATGCTGCATAATCCAGTTTTTAAGTACTGTCATCAGTCTCTAGTCTCCAGTTTCGTAGTCTGTTCTACTGCTGCAGCCGCCGGTCGCGCAGCACTTTTAACCGAACATGGGTGTCGTCTGGCCGCGACTCATCTACCGCCCGCTGCCACACTTGCGGCAGATTGGCCGGGTTAGGCGGGCCAAACGCTTGCCGGTCAAACATCTGCTCAATCTCTGGCGGCGCATCATCCGAAATAAAGGCCACAATAATTTCACACACATGGGCATTGGCCGACGTTTCCACTTCTTCCAGAATGGCCAGACCAGTCGTCGCCGTGGCTTCCAGCGGATGGATAAAAATCTGGTCAATGCGGGCCACCTGGCTGTCGATATTCCAACCCATCAAGGCGCTGATCTCTGTGCCAATCTGGCCAATGAAGTAGCCCCGCTCACTTAAAGCCATTAACAATTCGGCCCGTTTCATCTGAACAGCGCCATCGGTGGCCTTGTGCATGAGCAGCAGCATAGAGGCAACATCGGCCGGCCGGGCGCGGCGTACTTCCAAGTCGTCGGGTCGGTCGATGGGTGGAGCCGGGGCAGTGGCCGGTGAAAGTTCAGCAGCCGTCGGTCCTGGCGGTGACACGGCTTGCGGTGGTGGCGGTGGCGGCAGTTCCGGCAGCATTCGTGTACCCGCCAGACGAGGATCCGGCAGTCGATCCCAGGCCATGTAGAACTGCTTTTCGGTATCGACCATCAGCCCTTCGGTATCGATAACGACATCGGCACGGGCCACCTTCTCTTCTTGGGCTGGTTGGGCCTTGATTCGGGCAACGGCCGTTTCCGTATCCATCCCCCGGCAAATGCGCAGCCGATCTAGCTGCCGCTGCCGCGAACAACGCGTCACCCAAACCTGATGGCAAATTTTGGCCAACGCCCCTTCCAGCAGCTTAATCGCCTCAATAAAAACAATAGACGATTCGCTTTCCTTAATCCGTTTGGCTACATTGCGGCGCACGTAGGGATGGACAATCGCTTCCAGGTCGGCCATTGCTTGCGGATCGTCAAAAACAATCTTGCCCAAGGCACGGCGGTTGATACGGCCGTCTTCTTCCCGCACTTCCCGACCAAAAGCCACCGCAATTGCCGCCTGCATCTCGGCATCATGATCTTGCAGTTCATGCACGACCTTGTCGGCATCAATCGTCAGCGCCCCCTGGGCGGCGGCCAGGCGCATCACGGCTGATTTGCCCGTGGCAATATTGCCCGTCAAGCCCACAATCAGTTTACCCGAAAGCCGTGTCCCGCCTTGTTCACTCATGAGTCATCTTTTCCCACTGTGCCAACAACTGCTCCAAATGCAATTCCATATCGCCATATTCTACGCTCAGGCTTTGAATCTTGTCAAAACTCTGGGCCTGCGTCGCCGATTGCAAATCTTCCGCCAATTTTGCCAACGCTTGTTCGGCGACCGCAATGTCGTTTTCTAACTGGATCACAGCTTCGGCCCGTTTACGCTGTTCATTTTTGCTCAACCCGGAACCATTACGCTCACTTTCCGGCTGGGCAGCCACGCGGGCCTGGGCGGCCACTTCCCTGGCCAATTCCCTTTCTCGATTTCGCTGCTCGATGAATTGTTGATAACTGCCATTGTGGACTCGGAGACGGCCGTTTTCCAAATTCCAAATTTGACTCGCCAATCGATTAACCAAATAACGGTCATGCGACACCAGCAAAATCGTCCCTTCAAACTGCTCCAACGCCGCTTGCAGCACCTCTTGTGCCGGTATATCCAAATGATTCGTCGGCTCATCCAGCAGCAGAAAATTAGCCCCGTCCAACGCCAGAATCGACAGCGCCAGCCGGCCGCGTTCACCGCCGCTCAAATCGCCCACCCGTTTGTACACATCATCCTGCCGGAACAGGTAACGGGCCAGATAATTGCGCGCCTGGCTGATATCCATATTTTCGTAGCGCAGCAGTTCATCCAGCACTGTGTTCTCCAGGTTCAAATTATCATGCGCCTGGGCAAAGTAACCGACATGCAAACTGGCCCCTTCGTGGATTTCACCGGCCAATGGCTCCAATTTGCCCAAAATCGTGCGTAAAAAGGTCGTTTTGCCGGCGCCATTGGGTCCAATGAGCGCCGCACATTCTTGCCGATGTAATTCAATATCCTCGGCCACGAAAAGCGTCTTTGTGGGATAACCAATCGTCAAATTATGGGTGCGCAAGACAATCTGGCCGCTGCGATACGCGGCCGCCAGTTTTAGATTGAGCGTCGGCGGCCGGGTAGGGCCGCGCAGTTCGCCGATGCGTTGATGCAGTTCGCCTACGGTAGAAGCTGGTCGTTTAAGATCGAGTTCGTCCGTTATTTGCGCCCAGCCTTTGCTTTTCAATTGGCCCAACACGCCCAATCCCCCCACACGCAGCGCCTCTACTTCACGGCTCAAACGGCTCAATTTACCCTGGGCCATCTGAGTGCGCTGCCCGGAGATGTTACGGCGGATGTAATCCATTTCTTTAGCCAACCGTTCTTGCAGCGCTTCAAATTCACGCTGCTGCAATTCCCAGCGATCCTGCCGCTGCTGCACGTAGGCGCTGTAGTTGCCGCGATAGGTTTCGATGCCGTCAGAATGCATTTCCCAAATGGTATTGACGACTTTATCCAAAAAATAGCGGTCATGGCTGACGATTAAAACCGCACCTGTCCACGTCTTGAGTGTGCTTTCCAGCCATTCGATGGCCTCTACGTCCAAATGATTGGTCGGCTCATCGAGGATGAGCAGGTCAGGCTGTTCCAGCAGCAGGCGAGCCAGAAGCGTCCGCGTTTTTTGGCCACCGCTGAGATGGGTGAGCGGTAATGACCAGTCGGCTTCGGCAAAACCGAGGCCGGTCAGCACTTGTTTGATGCGGATTTCGTAGTCGTAACCACCGGCCAGCTCGAATTTTTCTTGCAAGTGGCTGTACGCTTCGAATAGTTCGTCACTGAATTCGCCGCCGGCCATTTCGGCTTCCATCTGGCGTAGGCGAGCGGCATCCTCTTGCAATCCGGCAAAGACGGTGAGCATTTCGTCGTACACATTGTGGGAACGGCCGTTTGTGATTTGACCGATACGGCCGTGAAACGCCTGCTCCGATTCCTGGCGCAAATAACCCAACCGGGCGCCTTTCGCCAGGTGAAACATACCACTGGTAGGTTGGCTCATCCCGGCCAACACCAGCAGCAGCGACGTTTTGCCTATCCCATTAGGACCAACCAGACCAATCTTGCCATCATTAGGTATGCTGACAGAAACGCCGCTGAACACGTCAACCGCGCCAAATGATTGGCCTAAAAAAGAAGCTGTCAGGATTGCCATGACACAAGTATAAAGGAGCAAAAGGTGAAGGACGAATTTTGACCCCTGGAGAGACCCTCCCGGAGGTTCTCTTTGCTAAGGTTCTCTCTGGATAAAAACCTCCGGGAGCATGAGTCCACTAAAGATTTGCTTCGTCGTGCATCTAATAGTTAGAGAATGCAGCGATAAAAGCCTCATGTGAGGTAATATGGTAACAGTATGAAGGATATTCAAGGGGTGGTGAGCCAGTGCCAGGAAGGTCACTTGGATGCATTCACCACCTTATTCAACCGCTGTCAAGACCACGTCTATGACGTTGCCTGCGCCATTCTGCGGAATGAAGCGGCGGCCGAAGATGCCGTCCAGGAGACCTTCCTGGTTGTTTTTCAAAAGATCAGCAGCTACAGAGGCGAATCATCCTTTGAAACCTGGCTCATCGCCATTACCGTCAATCAGTGCCGCATGTACCTGCGGAAACAGAAATTGCGGCAGTTCCTGTCACTGGAGCGGCTGAGTCGGGAGCGTCTTTTCGGCGCTAGAGATAGCGGCGAGGGGATCGCCGACATTATCCACCAACGCCAATGCCGCCAAACGCTGTGGGAATTGGTAGACCATCTGGACGACCGGCTGCGATTGCCCCTGATCCTTCATTATCGTTATG
>JBNKZT010000472.1:0-4118 GCA_050301775.1 Promineifilaceae bacterium (SeqCode) | reverse complement strand
TACCGCCGTTGCCGTCATTGGTTTGTACCCGAATGGAATAGGTGGATATGGCTTCGTAATTAAAAACAGCATTGGTTTGCAGTTGGCTGCCGCTAATCGAGAATAAAGCGTTATCCGTGCTGCCCGCGCCACTGACCAGCGAATAGGCATGGCTGTCACCGACATCCGGGTCCGTCGTGCTGAAATTGCCGACCGGTGTTCCTACAGGTTGGTGCTCTAACACAGAGCTATTGTCCAGGGTTATATCCGTCGGTGCTTCGTTGACGTTGGTAACGTTGATCGTAATCGTTGCCGTATCTGAAAGACCATTGCTGTCCGTTACCGTTACCGTGAGCGTGTAACTCGGCGTCGTTTCATAATCAAGGGGGCCACCCGCCAGTGTAATTTCACCGGTTGAAGGGTCAATCGTGAAAACCCCGCTGGGGTCAATGGCGTAGGTTAGTTTGTCCCCTGTATCCGGATCGGTGGCTGCCACCGTACCCACACTGGTTCCATTGGCGCTGTTCTCGGCCACGCTGAAGGTCTGATCGCCCACAACAGGTGGCTGATCCGCTTTAATGGTCAGTGTATACTCGTAGAAGCATAAAGGATCATCAACGTGGTTGTCACCCATCGTCAGAGTCCAGGTTCCAACCGGGTCTTCGCCGATGAACGTTAAAAGCGGTTCCACCGGCCGGAAGGAGCCGCTGTCCGGCGCCGGTCCACCAACCGGGAGACTGGCTGAGTCATCAAACAGTACCGTGACGTTGCCACCCTGGATCTCATTGTCCGTATAAGTGCTGTTAAAGGGAATGGTATTGTCTTTAATCAATACCACCTGCGTGCCTTCAGGGCTGGTGAGAAAAGCCGAAATTTCCTGATTAAAGGGCCAACCGGTTCCGGGGGCGGAGCAAGTCCCATCCACCTTTTCAAAATTCACCGAAATGTTAACGTCACTGATTTTGGAGCCGGTCACAAAATCATCAGTTGTAAAGATGACCGACCGGGCGATACTGCTATTGTCGGCTGAGCCAGCGGTATTGTTGGTTTTGGAAATGGTTGTAGCTTCGGCGCCTAATGTGATGAGAGTTAGTGTAAAAGCGGCCATAAATAAGGCCCGAAACCACGTGGGTATATGTTTGGTCGAGAAAAATTTCTTATTTTTATTCATTATTTGGCCATTTTTCCGTAAATTTGATTGCAAGGATTCATATTGCTCGGTCGATATTGACAGCTACTCTGCATTATATTTTCACGGCCCCTTCACGTATATGACGCATGGGTCATGGTAATAAAGTACTAGGACCGTATTTCATGTGGCGTCAAGCGTCATACATCATGCGTCACCAGAGACCTGTGACGCATGATGTATGACATATGACAAGTTTGTTTTTGATGAAGGGGGGATCAGGGGGTGAGGAAAGCAACCTGGCCCATGAGGGTGATGTCGTAGCCGGGGAGATTGGCCACGGCCGTTCTAAATCCATCATCGTGCAGGAGGTCGAGTAACGGCCGTAACAACACCCCCTCATAATGCGCTTTCGGCATGACGAGCTGGTACTGTTCGTGGGCCAGCGGCACAAAATCCAGATCCAAAGCGCGGGCGGCGGCGCGAATACCCAGCCCGGCATCGGCCACGCCGGAAGCCACCGCCGCTGCCACTGCCAGGTGAGTGTACTCCTCTCGCCTATAGCCGCGCACCTGCTCTGGCGTAATGCCCGACTGGTCCAATTCATAATCCAGCAGCACCCGCGTCCCCGCGCCCCGCTGCCGGTTGACGATTTGCACGTCAGGGTTGGCGGCGTCGGCCCAGCCAGCCAGCCCTTTGGGATTGCCCGGCGGCACAATCCAGCCTTGCTCACGCCCCACCAGCGTAACCAGCACAATTTCCTGGCCCGGCAAATAGCGGCGGACGTAACTTTCGTTATACAGGCCCGTTTCCGGGTCGAGCAGATGGGAACCACCCAGGTGCGATTCGCCGCGCCGCAGCGCCACCAGCCCGCCCAGGCTGCCCACATTGGCCGACATCAGCCGCCAGGCCCCCGACTGTTCGGCCAGATGCTGGGCCAGCAAATCCAACGTCAAATCATGGCTGCCGATGACGACAATCGTTTTCTCGATTTCGCGCGGCGTGCGGTACAGGTGAACGGTCACTTCGCTGCCAGCGTCGGCCCCTTCGCTGAAGCGGGGAATACGCACAATGCCATCGGCCCGCACCAGCGAGGTGATGACTCCCGCTCCCCGGCTGATGGGAGTGACCATCACCTTGTCGTTCACTTTGCCCACGGAAACGCGCACGTAATCGTCATCACCGGTGGGCGAAACGAGTTTGCGGGTCAAAGTGGCCTTCAGCGTGTCCGGTTGGTAAGCGGGTTGCCCTTGCCAGCGGGCCAGCAGCGGCTCGACAAAGATTTCCCCGGTCAAGGCCGCGCTGACGGGGTAGCCGGGCACGCCAATAATAGGCAGGGGTGAAGGGGTGGGCGACCATTGGTCGCTGGGGTGAAGGGGTGAATCTGGTTCTCCCCCGCTCCCCTGCTCCAAGCGACCTTCGGTCGCTGCTCCCCGGCCTGGCTCAATCATGCCCAGGATGACGGGATGGCCGGGACGGACGGCGACGCCGTGAACCAGCAGTTGGCCCAATTCCTGCACGACGTGGGCGGTGTAATCTTCGCTGCCGGCCGAGGAACCGGCGTTGATGAGGATGAGGTCGTGGTTTTGGGCGGCTTCGGCCACTGCCGTTTTTATCGCCGCAAAATCATCCTTGACCATTGGCCAGCGGATGGGAATGCCGCCCCAGCTTTCCACTTGCGCCGCCATCACCAGGCTGTTGTACTCGATGATTTGACCCGGTTGGAGGCCATCGGACACGGCCGTTTCCACCGCTACCAGCTCTGATCCGGTGGGAATGATGGCGACGCGGGGACGGCCGTAAACGGCAACTTCAGCATGACCGGAACCAGCCAGCGCGCCCAAATCAACCGGGCGCAGCTTGTGATTGGCCGGCAAAACCAGTTCGGTGGCTACCATATCCTCGCCCATCGGCCGGACGTGATGCCAGGGCGGGACAGCGGCGCGAATTTCGATAGCGGAACGGCCGTCGGCCAGCGTCACCGGCTGAGTATGTTCGATCATGATGACCGCATTGGCCCATGACGGCAGGGCGTGACCGGTATTGACCGCCTGGGCTGATCCTTCGGCCAAAACCAGTTGTTTGGGACTGGTTTCGGTTGCGCCATGCGTATCCTGGGCGCGGACGGCGTAACCATCCATGGCGCTGGCGTGGTAGTGGGGAGAGGAAATTTTGGCGAAGATGGCCTGGGCAGTGATACGGCCGTTGGCCCTGGAAACCGGAATCGTCTCCACCGCCAGTGACTGCCACAAATTTTCTGCCTGCAGCACAGTCGAAAAGGCGGCCCAGGCTTCCTCCAGGGGAATGTCTTCCAGATAAATATGTCGTTTCATAAACAACACCCATTCAAAGAAAAAGGACTGAGGACTAAGCTTTACGCCCTCAGTCCTCAGTCCTCATCACTCAAAATAATAATGGGCCATAGAGGACTCGAACCTCTGACCAATTGATTAAAAGGGGATATGTGAACTGATTACTGAGTCACCCACCCTATTCTATCAGAAAACGGTCAGCAAGCAGTTATTTAGGAAGGCTCCGAAGGCTCCGAAGGCTCCGAGTATAGCAACGAATCGTGGGGATGAGATAATATGGGTCAAAACATTGCGGAGGAAAAGAAAAATGACCCGACCCATATCCCGTGAAGAACGAAAAGCAGCGTTCATGAAAAAAGCCGAGGAAATGTTTACCGAGCTAGAAGAATGGTATGATCAAAATCCAGAGGCCAGCTTTGAAGAGATTGAGCATCAGGCTCGACAGGCACGACGCAAAATGATGGGACCAGGGCTGGGGATTGTGGTTAATGGCCGGGATGTGGGTAAGGCAGAAGAGGCACCTCCGTGCCTGAAATGTGGTCAGGCGATGAGTTTCAAGGGGTATCGACCGAAAACCATCTATGGATTGGAAGGGGAAACTGAATTGGAACGAGCCTACTATGTATGTGAAGTTTGTGATGAGCAAACGTTTTTCCCCCCTGGATAAACAACTGCGCTTGCGAGCAGACCACTGGAGT
>JBNKZT010000471.1:0-4164 GCA_050301775.1 Promineifilaceae bacterium (SeqCode) | reverse complement strand
AACTGGCAGGTAAACGCGATAGGGCCAATCGTGGCTGAACATATCGGCCAGGAGAGTGTAGGCGTCATCGGACTGTACTTGGAGGGCCAGTTCCCGGTTGGCCTTGTTGGAGGTCTCAGTGCCGTTGATGCTGCCGATGTGGATGTGGCCACGGCCGTTCACCTGAACCAGCACCATCTTGTTGTGGATGCCCAACCCGGCCGGATTGCCCAGAGCACAATCCAGGTTCAAATGTTCATTGATGGCAATTGTTCTGACGTAATCACAGGTCGCACTGTTGCTGGTGGCGGATGCGTCGTCGAAATATTCGTCCAACAGCATCCGGACTTTGGCCCCGCGCCGGGCGGCGTCGATGTAGGCTTCCAGCCGGGGATTAGGGTCGTTTGTTGGATTGGAGGAGGATGCGCCCCAGTACGGCCGTTCACTCAACTGCTGCACCAAAACCGTATCGCCGCTCCCGGCCTGGCCGACCAGACCCAGCAAACCATCCTGATCACGCAGACTGTTTTCCGGCGACTGCACGATTTCGAAGGCAAATTCGCCGGTAAAACTCACCGGTTCGGGGTAGCGAACCGTGTAGGTGATGCCGCCGGTTTCTGTGACGGGAACGATGGGCGGTATGCCGACGGTGCTGGTGATGTCCACGTGATTGGTTGGGTCCAAATCCAGGTCGAAAATTTGCTGCACATGGCTGACGACGCTGGGCGCATCGGTGATGAGAACGACGCCGCGCCGTCCCCAGGTGCCATCACTTTTGTCGTCGTCGGGCAAGCTGTTGGGACTGAGATTTTCACTGCTGATGATCACTTTTTGCCCGTCTATGAGGATGAATTTGGCGTGGATGTAATCGTAGCGGTCGTAGATTTTGTTGTCGCTGTCGTTGATCATCAACCAGCAGTGCGCGCCGGCCGTTTCCAGTTCCTGGCAAATGAACTTTTCTTCGTCGGAAATGCCGCCGGGTGGGCCGCCTTCCAGCAAGATGTTGATAGCGACGCCGCGATTGGCCGCCTGAACCAGAGCATTTTTTATGGCCATGTTTTCAAAGGTATGGGTTTCGATGTCCAGGCTGGTCTTGGCCCGGTTGATTTCGTCGATGATGGCCTGGTAGGCGTTGTCGGGGGCGATGGCGACGGTGAGTACGGCCGTTTCCGTTACCTGGGTCGTCATAAAAAAGGCGTCTAAATCCCAGCCGGGGTACCTGGTTTTACGGCCGTTAATCACGTCATCCGTCCCCTGCGCCCAATCGGCGGCTGTGTTTGTATCGGGAACCGGTAAGCCGGTTGCCTGGTCGCGCCGTCGGTAGAGGATTTGGCCATCCACAGCAAAGGAAGTACCGCCCCGGTAAGGGTAAACGGCCGTGCCGCTCCAATCACTACCCTGATTCGTGTCGCCGCCTTCGTAAATGAGAACATCTACATTGGCATCGGTGGCATCTTGTAAATAGACTTCATCGCCACTATTAGCAAAGCCGGGCCAGGTGCCGGACAAGTTGGGGATGTCCGGGCTGCTTTCCGTTACTTCAAAGTCGGGCAGAAAACCAAACTGGCGAGCAAAGGCAGCGCTGTCCTTGGTGACCCAAATCATTCGATCTGTGTCGAGCATCGTGTCTGGTGGGAACGTAGCCGTTGATGTGCCATCATACAACTGCCAATTGCCGATGTTTACTACAGCCCCGCTGACGTTCCGCAGACGCACGGCTTCATCCAGATCGTTGGCTTCCAGCCCGTCGTAAAGAACGGCATCAATCAAAACGGTTGAGGCATTTTCGGCGGCGGTGATGTTGTGGATGGTGGTGAACAGGGATAAAAACAGGGTGGGGATAACTGCCGTAACCAATAACCAAAAGAAACGCTTGAACATAGCTCCTCCAAACTAAACTGAATTGTTGACTGAAAAACTGTTTCCTTGAACAGCCAATCTTTTATAACAATTCACCGTCAAACTGGCAACAAATTTTCGAGGTTATTTGGTTTTTCGATTGCGCCACCACAGCAGGGCAAGGATGAGAGCCAGAAGGGTCAGAACGCCGGGTAGGATGGTGGGTTTTGTGGGCGATTGAGGGGAAGAGACGGCCGTTTCCTCTTCCCGTTCCTTCTCGGCCAACATCGCCCGCCAATCGGGTACGCTGTCCGGTAAACTATAGCTGCGCCGCCACAATGCCTGATAAGCCGTTTCTTCAGCTTCCCAGCGAGTGTCGTCCCAGTTCAGCTCCGGCTGGCAGATGGCCCGGATGCGGTCCAGGTAGTCTGCGCCTCCTTCCGGCAGCAGCAAGCCCAGCCGCACCCGCCGCAGGAGCAAATCATCCAGATGAACGACGCCCTCGGCGCGGGCCGCCCAGCGCAGTTCGGCCCACAAATACGGCGTGTCGGCAATCGGTGTCAGCTCATCTGGCTGAGCCGCCGCCAACAGCGCTGGCGCATCCGTCCCACAGCGGCCCAACAGACGCCGCCTGGTTAATTTATCCAACAGCTCTGGCAATTCCACTTCCATCTGGTTCAAAACCGGCAGGTTGTCATCCAATTCGGGCAAATCGGGGAAAAGATGGCGGACGGTCCGAAGCGCGTCCAGGGCGATGAGGCGGAACGTGGTCAGCTTGCCGCCGGTGACGGTCAGCAGCCCATTTTCCTCCCACACCACATGATCGCGCGATTCATCCGACGGGTCGGCCTTGCCGCTGCCGATGACCGGCCGCACCCCGGCAAAACTGGCCGCCACGTCGGCCAACGTAATCCCCAGCGACGGGAATTGGGATTCGATAGCGGCCATCAAATAGGCCACTTCATCGGGGGTGATGCCCGGTTCTTCATCTAACGATATTTTATGATCAGCGTCAGTCGTGCCAATGAGGGTGATGCCCTCCCAGGGGAAAATGAAGACGGGGCGTTGATCCAGCGGATGCAAAAAGCTGACCGCTTGAGCCACCGGCAAGCGCCAATTGGGGAAGATGAGATGACTGCCGCGCAACGGCCGTATCCGCTTCTCACCGCCCACCTGCCCGCGCAGCCCGTCGGCCCAGGCTCCGGTGGCGTTGATGACAATCCGGGCGGGGATGTCCTTAGTCTGGGCAGTCTCGTAGTCGTGCAGTCGAACGCCGCTAACCTGATTTGTCTCATCGTGCAAAAGTTGTTCGGCCTTCACGTAATTGATTGCCGTGCCGCCGTCAGCTACCGCTTCCCGAATAACACGCAGCGTCAACCGGGCATCGTCAGTCTGGGCGTCACCGTAACGGAAGCCGCCCTTCAAACCGCTGGCTGAGAGGTGGGGAGCCATCATCCGAAAATCGGCCGGGCTGTAATATTGATGGCTCCATTGCAGCGCCAGCAAATCGTAGATAGTGAGGCCGGCTTCGTACACCATCCGCCCCATCTTGTCACCTTCATACGTGGCCAGCAAAAAGCCCAGCGGGTCAATCAACCCCGGCCCCTCAGCCAAGAGTTGCTCCCGCTCCTGCACCGAGGCCATTGTCAGCCCCAGTTTACCTTCTTTGAGATAACGAAAGCCGCCGTGTACCAGCTTGGACGACCGGCTGGAAGTACCCCAGGCAAAGTCGCGCTGCTCCACCAGCAAAACCCGCAGCCCCAACCGCACTGCCTCGCGCAAAATGCCCGCGCCGGTAATCCCGCCGCCGACAATGATGATGTCCCAATCCTGATCGAGGTTGTTCCAAATTTTGGTGCGCCAGTTTTGTGTCCACATAGGTGTCTCCGTGAAACGTAAAACGTGAAACGTGAATTAGCAACCATCACGTTTCATGCTTCACGTTTTACGTTATCAATTTCCCTGGATTCATCATCCCCGCCGGGTCAAAGCGGCGGCTTAAATCGGCCAGGGCGGCCATCCCCAGCGGCCCTTTTTCGGCGGGCAGGTAGGTGGCATGGTCGGCGCCGACGCCGTGCTGGTGACTGATGGTGCCGCCGTGTTGGACGATGGCCTGGGATGCGGCCGTTTTTAATGTTTGCCAGCGTTCAAAGGTCTCGTCAGGATCGGCGGCCAGCCGGAAGAGGTGGGTGCTGTAGATGCTGGCCCCGGTGGGGTATCGCAAGCTGTCCACCACCGATGGTGTCCTGCGCGGTGAAGCAGTCGGGGCCGCCTATCCGGTCTTTCACAACTCGTGGCGCGATAAACGCGCGACGCACGAAGTCTGGGTAGGCACGACTGGTTTTG
>JBNKZT010000470.1:0-4166 GCA_050301775.1 Promineifilaceae bacterium (SeqCode) | reverse complement strand
AGCAAGGAGTTTTTTTTAGTTTTTGCGTGCTGCGTGATGAGCTATTGGTCACGTATTCCATTTCATAGCTTGTAAATCCTCTGAGTTTCTCAAGAATCTCATTTTGTTTGGATGAAAGTGTTGCCCAAAAGCAGATAACAGGTTGTTTGGTGGTTGACGGCCGTACTCTCTTTCCCTTATAATGTGTGTAAGCAATTACTTACTTAGATGGAGTAAAATATGACCGATAACGACACAAAAGCCCAAATCATAGCCGCCGCCGCCCAGCAATTTGCCGATTTGGGTTACAAGCGAGCCACAACGCGCAAAATCGCGCAGGCGGCTGATGTGACTGAAGTGACCCTGTTCCGGCATTTTGGCAGTAAGCAGAATTTGTTTACGGCCGTACTCAACCAATACGCTCTCCAACCCGATTCGGGCGGCATGTTTGAGATGGTGCTGGGCGAGGATTACCGGCAGGATATGCTGCAAATGGGCCAATACACGATGCGAATTATGCAGGAGCGGCGCGATGCGATGCGGATGATGTTGTGCGAGGCGGCCCATTTTCCGGAATTGCAAGAGGTGTTGGGCCAAGCGCCGCGCCAAATGCGCGACATGATTGCCAATTATTTACAGCAGCGTATTGAGGCGGGCGATATTGTGCCGCGTGACCCCAATGTGATGGCGCAGGGATTTTTGGGTTTTTTCTTTTCGTACACAATGGCATTTGGCTTTTTGGATCAGGCGATGGCGCTGGAACCGTCTCTTGATGAGATGGTGGCTGAGTTTGTCGATTTATTTGTGCAGGGGACATTAATCTAACCGCAGAGGGCGCGGAGAGCACGGAGAAAAAAGAAGAAATTCTCTGCGTCCTCCGCGTCTCCGTAGTTAGAAAAAGAGGTGGGGTATGGATGCTGTGTTAGTAGAGGCGGTGAGTAGACGGTTTGGGGAGATAACGGCCGTTGATAATCTTTCCTTCACCGTGCAACAAGGCGAAATCTTTGGGTTGTTGGGGCCAAACGGGGCTGGCAAAACGACGATGATCAACATGATAACCGGCATTTTGCGGCGGCAGGGTGGCAAAATTGAGGTGCTGGGCGTTGATCCGGGACAAAATCCGCGAGCCGTGCGCCGCTGCATCGGCTTGGTGCCGCAGCAAACCAATGTCTATACCGATTTGAGCGGGATTGACAATCTGTGGCATCACACGGCGTTGTACTGCGACGATTTGGCCAGAGCCGGTGAGCGCATTGAATCATTGTTGACCATGATGAGCCTGTGGGAGCGGCGCAAAGACGCGGTACGCACTTACTCTGGTGGGATGCAGCGCCGTTTGGCTTTGGCACGGGCTTTGCTGCACGACCCCGATGTGGTTTTCTTCGATGAGCCGACGCTGGGCGTGGATGTGCAGGGCAAACACGTCTTGTGGGAACACATCACCGCGCAGCGGGAGGCGGGCAAGACCTTCATCGTCTCTACCAACGACATGGCCGAGGCCGACGCGCTGTGCGACCGGCTGGTTATCATCGATCATGGGCAGGCCATCAAAATCGACAGCCCGGAGAGGCTAAAATCGGATTTGAGTCGGGATGTGGTGACGGTGCGAACCACGCCCGCCATTACCAATCCGAAAGAATTGTTGGCCGATTTGGGGGTGGAGATGGCGATCAGCACCCAGTCCGATGGCCTACGCCTGGAAGTAGCTGACGCGGAGAAAATCGCCGGTAATTTGGTCAGCCGCATCACAGCCGAACACCGGCTGGAATCGTTACGCATTGCCCGCCCGACGTTGGACGATGTGTTTCTCCACTACACGGGTCGGGCGCTGCGGGAGTAATCTGATGAGACGATTTGGCTTGCTTTTGCTTAACGAGTTCAGACTGTCGCGCACGGCGCTGGCGGTGCATGGGGTGGCCCTGTTTCAGCCGACGGTCATGTTTTTGTTGATGGCGGTCATTTTGGTGCATCCGACGTTTGATATGCAGATTGTGCCTTCGGAAACAGCAATTGGCCGTCAGTTTTTGGCGGCGATTGACTCGGTAGGAACCTCGGCAGGCGTTCGCTATATCAATCCGATTTTGTTGGATGAAGTTTCAGATGGCGGTGCCCAGGTTGTGGTTTTTGAGGATGCTGATGGGCAGGAAACGGCCGTACAGCATTTCAATCTGATTGACAGTAACATGGTCAAAAATTTTCGTAATCGGTTAACGGCCGTTGCTCTGGTGATGTGGAATCGGGACTTGGGGGAGCAGGCGATTGTGGTTGAGGAACGGCCGTGGCTTCCCCAGGAAATCCCCTACGTTGTCTTTTACGGGATGGCGATGCTGCCGATGACGACTTTTTTGGCGGCGGTGATGATTGGCGGTTACACAACGGCGCAGGAGTTTGAGATTGGTGTGGTGCGCGAATATCGGTTGTCGCCGGTGGCCGCCGGGTCGATTTTGGCGGCTCGGTTAGTGCGTTTGGTGCTGTTGGGCTTGCTGGGGGCGGCGGTGCTGTTGACGGCTGTTGGGTTGAAAACGGCAGTATGGCCCCAATCAGTCTGGAAAGTGTTTCTCATTCTGGTTCCCATCGCCATTGTGGGCGGCTGTATCGGCATGATGGCCGGGCTGCGGATTCAAAAGAGCCTGCCCGCTTTTGTGATCGGCATCACGTCGGCGTTTGCCAGTTGGATTTTGGGCGGTGCGTTTGGCCTGACGGCTGGATTTGGTCGCGCTTACCAATTGGTCAGCCGCTTGATGCCCAACACGTATGCGGTGGAGCTGCTGTTTCGCCAATTTTATGGGCGAGGGATTGGGAGTGGGGGAACGGCCGTTACCGCTTTGCTCCTGTTTAGTCTGGTTTTGTTAATGCTGGTCTGGGTCACTTACCGACAGCAAATCATGGCGCAGGAGGGGTGAACGAGATGAAACGATTATGGATTTTGTTCAAGACGGAATTCAATGCCTGGTGGCACGATCCCATCACTAGTGCGGGCGGCATTATTCCGCCCAGCCTCATCTTGATTGCTTTTGGCTTGCTGTTTGGCGGACGGCTGTTGTTTCCGATTGGCGTCATCAACCAGGATGCAGGCGTGTATGGAGACATGTTGGTGGAAACATTGGCCGAGGTGCAGTCCCCGTTTGGCATTCCTTATTATGAAGTGGTGGAGACGGAGGAAACGACCGTATGGACAGCTTACGATGCATACCGGCTGGAAGGCGTTTGGGTTATCCCGCCCGATTTCTCAGAACGCTTGCAAGCGGGCGACAGCCCCAGTTTCGAGATGTATTTCAATAATTACAACGATGACCGGGCCAAAAATCACCGCATTTATTCGGCCGAAATCATCTGGGCCTTTTACAAAAAAATCGGGTTGCCAGGGCCACCGCTGGACATTGCCGAACAATATCCGCGCCGCGATATGGTGCATTGGTTCCCTATCATCAGTGTGGGTATCACGGTGATGGCAACGACGTTGGGCGGGATTTTTAACATCTTTGTCCTGACGTACAAGGAGAAACTATCCCGTTTGACGCTGGAGTTTGCCTTGATGCCCCGTTCGTTGGTGTGGGTGCTGCTGCCCAAAACGGTCCTGGCGCTGTTGTTTAGTCTGGTGACGGGCACGTTTTTCTTGATTGTGTTGTATTTTTGGCTGGGTGTTTGGGCGGGGCGGTATTTGTGGCTGGTGTGGCTGCTTCTGGGTTGTGTGGGGTTGTTTTGGATTGGGTTGGCCCTGTTGTTTGGGTTGGGGGTAAGAAATTATATGAGCGGGGCGATAACGGCCGTTCTCACTGCCATCATCATCTTCTTCATCGGGGGCGGCCTGAGCATGGTTCGCATCAACGCCGACAAAGTTATCCGCATTGCCTGGTTGTTCCCTAATACCCACGCCGTCGATCCCCTGCGCGACATGATTTTGTTCCACGCCTGGCCGGTCGATGGCGGGCGCAGCCTGCTCATCCTGGCAAGCATGGCCTTGACAGCGATTACCGCGAGTTGGCTGGGCGCATCCCGCTGGCTGCGTCATGGCGCAACTTGACTGACTAAATCTCGCTGCGGAGCAAAAATAATATATACTTTCATATAATTACCGGTATTTTTTACGGATAAAAAAATAATGTACTTGCGGACGGCTACGCCGCCCGCAAGTACGACGCGCTCATCCAGATGCAGGGGGCGGCTGCGCCGCAAGAACATCCCCT
>JBNKZT010000469.1:0-4172 GCA_050301775.1 Promineifilaceae bacterium (SeqCode) | reverse complement strand
ATGGTGGCACAACTGCTGAAAATAGCCTAATCAATGCCCAAAATTGGAATAGAAATGCCCTCTGTTTGCACCAAAGTGTTCAAAATGAATAGAAACCGCCTCTGTTTGCACGTTTTCGTGCAAAAATAAGGTGCTACATTACAACAAGTGAAGAGAGTAAGAATGTGAAAAAAATAGATTCTCGTTTTATGAGCAAAGATAGAATTATAGAACAAGCTAGTCTGGCTCTACCAAAAGCTATTAATTTCGCCACTGGAAACGATGTTGAAGCAATTTGCGGATTTGTTGATACCATCAAAAGGAATAACCCTAATCTATCGAATATTGAATTGGCGAAAAAAATTGCACAAAAAAGAACTTGGTTCGCTGGTTTAGCTGGTGGAGTGTATGGAGCAGGTGGTTTTTTGACAATTGGTCCTGATTTATTCACTATGTGGCGGCTTCAAGGTCGTCTAATTTTGGCTATAGCTTACATTTTTGGACACAATTTAGAATCACCAGAAAGACGGGATGAAATTTTACTTGTAATGGGAATTGCTTCAGGCAGTGAAGCTGCAAAAAAAGTAATGGTTGAAACAGGCAAAGAAGGATTTGAGAAAGTCCTTCTAAAACCTGCCGTAAAGGAAATTATAAAAAAACTTCCAAATAAGATAATTACAATTGCAGGTGAAAAGAGTTTGTTGAATGTCGCCAAATTAGTACCGTTGATAGGAGTACCTATCACATTTGGCATGGACTTTTTTTCAACGAAAGCAGTTGGCAAAGCTGCAATTGAGTTTTATTCTTAAGAGCAACTTCGCAGTGGAAATTGTCTATGCAAGACAGCGGCAAGCTAACCCCGCGTTAAGCTGACCCGCCTTCGGCTCTGGGTATACGGTGCGATTTTTGGTCAGTTTTTTCTGGGTAAAATTGGGTTACGTTTACAAAATCGGCGGGCAGCTTACGCCAACGTTAATTGGTGTCCGAGCTTAATAGAGATTCATGGTTGAGAGTTCGTTCAACGGGGGGAATGATGTGGGTTTGGTGAAGAATGGCGTTACAAAAGCGGGTACAAACTTGGTTGGAAAATGAGGGGCAGGTGGCACGGCCGTTCCTCTTTCCCCCACATTCCAAACTCCTCATCGCCGTATCCGGCGGGCCGGATTCATTGGTGCTGCTCCATATCCTGGCTGCGATTTTCCCACCGGAAACCCTGGTTGTCGCCCACCTGAATCATGGCTGGCGGGTTGAGGCGGCGGCTGAGGCGGAATTTGTGCGGGACACGGCCGTTTCCCTAAACATCCCTTGCCACATCGAAAAAACTGACGTCATTGGCCTGGCCCGTGCCGAAGGATTGTCGTTGGAAGAAGCCGGACGCCAGGCGCGGTACGATTTCTTCGCTCGATTGGCGCGGCAGGTGGGGGCCAGGGCCATTGTTGTTGGCCATCACGCCGACGACCAGGCGGAAACGGTGTTGATGCATTTGCTGCGCGGGTCGGGATTGGCTGGCCTGCGGGGAATGCTGCCGGTAAGCCCTTTGTCGGGGGCGGATGATTTGTGGCTGTTACGGCCGTTGCTTACCACCACCCGCGATGAAATCGAAGAATACTGCCGGGAACATGGCCTGAATCCCATCAGCGACCCCACCAATCAGGACGTTACCTACTTCCGCAACCGGCTGCGTCACGAATTGCTGCCTCATCTGACCGACTACAATCCGCAAATTGCCCAGCGTTTGCAGCATTTGGCGATGGTGACGGCTGCCGACTACGAACTGTTAGCGCAACTTACGCAGGAAAAATGGGCCGAAATCGTCCACGAAAGCGGCCCGGATTGGGTCGAACTGGACAAGGCGGCCTGGCAGGCACTGCCGTTGAGTGTGCGGCGCAGCACATTGCGTCTGGCTGTGCGGCAGCTCCGGTCTGATTTGCGTGATGTGGGATTCCAGCCTATCGAGCAGGCCCGGCGGGTGGCCGAGAAAGGGGATACCGGCAGCCAGGCGACTCTGCCCGGCGGGGTGATGTTGACGGTGGGGTATGATCAGTTGACAATTACGGCAGAATCGGGCGCGGCGCCGACTCTTTTGCCGCAGGTGGTGGGGGACACGGCCGTGCCTTTGCCTATCCCTGGCCGTATCAAACTGGCCAACGGCTGGGTGCTGACGGCAAAAATCCTCGAAGATGCTGATTTGGCCCAGGTGATGGCTAATCCTGATCCCTGGCAGGCGTTTGTGGCGGTGGAACGGCCGTTATTTCTCCGCACCCGGCAGGCTGGCGAACGGATGCAGCCATTGGGGATGAGTGGTCAATTGGGCAAATTGAAGGAAATCATGATCGACCGCAAGATTCCGGCCCGGCTGCGGTCTGCCTGGCCATTGGTGGTGACAGAGAGTCATCCAGTCTGGCTGGTGGGGCATTTAGTGGATGAGCGGGTCAGGGTAACGGCCGTTTCTGCTCCCGTCGTTCATTTACAATGTCGCAAATTGGTTGACGCATAATCACAGCATAAGTATACTACTGGACGTTAACATCACGGGGCATGGCTCAGTTTGGTAGAGCGCTCGGTTTGGGTCCGAGAGGTCGTCGGTTCAAATCCGGCTGCCCCGACTGGTATGTGTCATGTGTTATGTGTTACGTTACTTGACACATTAACACTTGACACTTTTTTCGCGGCAATGGTGTAGTGGTAACACAATAGCCTTCCAAGCTATTATCACGGGTTCGAGTCCCGTTTGCCGCTTCCCTCAAGTGACGAGGATTGAGTAATGAGGACTGAGCTACTCAGCACTCATCCCTCAGTCCTCATTACTTTTGTTGGGCCTGTAGCTCAACGGCAGAGCAAGCGGCTCATAACCGCTGGGTTCTAGGTTCGAATCCTAGCAGGCCCATTCCCTATATTCAATTCACAAGGCGGCTGAAAAGGCCGTTTTTTGTTGTCTAGACAAAAAGTGGTTCCGTGTCGAGTTGGGCCAGTTCTTTTTCTACTGCATCTTGCGCCACCGGTTGGAACCGGCTGGCGGCATCCAGCACTTTGGGCAGCAGGTGAATGTCGCCGGCTGTGTTCAGGAAGAAGTTAGGGCGGTTGAGGACGTAGTGAACGGCCGTGTCAATCTCGCTTTGTTTCTCCAATGGCTCATACCAGGTAGCCCGATTGTGCGGCTTGTCACCCCAGGGGCCGCGCGTAATCCCTTTGATCGTCTGCACCGCCACCTTTCGTTCCTGGCAGACGGCCACCAGCGCGGTAAAATCGGCCGCGTACTGCGCATTTTGCATCATGGCATAATTGTAAGGCAGCAAGACCGAATCAAAATCAAACCGTTCCAGGCTGCGCATGTGCATGGCCGCAGTCGTTGTGCCGTGGCCGGTGACGCCTAAAAACCGTACCAATCCCTGCTCGCGGGCTTCAATGAACGCTTCCAGCGCCCCGCCCGGCCCCATCGCCGTTGCCCACTCAACCGGATCAACCAGAATGTGCATTTGCCATAAATCGACTGAATCGACGCGCAGCCGTTCTAGCGAGCGGTGCAGTTCCTCTTTGGCTCCTTGATAGGTGCGTTTTTCTGTTTTGGTAGCCAGGAAGAAATGTTGCCGGTGTTCCTTCATCCAGGGACCGATGCGTAGTTCGGCGTCGCCGTAGCTGGCGGCGGTGTCGATGTGGTTGATGCCAAAAGCTAGCAGCACCTCCAGGGTTTGGTCGGCTTCGGTTTGCGTGACCTGGCCCAGGGCGGCTGCGCCAAACAGCGTGCGGGTGCTGAGGTGGCCAGTACGTCCAAATTCGATTTTTTCAATCATTGTCTACTCCTTTTGGTAAATCAGGCTATTGGGTGGTGGCGATGGAGCCACCACGACGATTATCACCAGCGGCTACGAGACGGCCGTTAACCGTCCGGGAAACACTGTGTGCGCCACCAAAATAGATGCTCCGTTTTTGCCAACGGTTGACAGGATAACCCATTGCTTCCAATTCATCCACTGCAGCGGGGTCATAGCCGGCTTCGCATTGCAAGACACCATCTTCCAGGTGAAAGCCAGCAAGATAGACAAGCCCACTGTTTCCATCAATCTGGCACAGCAGGCTGCCGTTCAGGTATGGCCGAATCCAGCCCTCACCGTCCGCACCGTCGCCAACATCATTCCTGCTGGCACAGCAACGGCCGTCGAAGTTGAAGCCAGCCAAACCGGTGTGCACTATCA
>JBNKZT010000468.1:0-4211 GCA_050301775.1 Promineifilaceae bacterium (SeqCode) | reverse complement strand
TGGGCTGGTCATGCGTTGGGGATGGGGGATTATTTGCGGTATGTACGGCCGTACAACACCCAACTCTTCCAAAAACTTGAAAAAGCCAACGTCCCCATCATCAACTTCAGCACCGGCACAAGCAGCTATCTGGCCGAAGTCGCTGCCTGCGGCGGCGATGTGATTGGCATTGACTGGCAGATGCCGCTGGACTGGGCCTGGCAGCAAATTGGCTATGACAAAGCAATTCAGGGCAATTTAGATCCGGTGACGCTGTTGGCTCCCTGGCCGGAATTAAAAACACGAGTTAATGATGTCCTAAATCGAGCAGCGGGACGGCCAGGCCACATTTTCAACCTCGGCCACGGCCTCTTCCCCAGCGTGCCTGTTGACAACGTCCGCCGCGTCATAGACTACGTTCATGAACATACCGCGTAGAACGATTTTCCAAATCGTTTTACATCAAACGGAGAAAGAAGATTGAATTTAGAAAAATCCATTGAGCTATTTAACGAAGCAAAAGAACTACTACCAGGTGGTGTCGATTCCCCGGTGCGGGCATTTCGGGCAGTGGGTGGACAGCCGCTGTTCATCGCCAAAGGGGAAGGCGCATACCTGACTGACGTAGACGGCAACCGTTTCATCGATTATGTCCTATCCTGGGGGCCGCTGATTCTGGGTCATGCCCATCCGCAAGTTGTGGCCGCTTTGCAAAAAGCCGTCATCAATGGCACCAGCTACGGTGCGCCCAGCCCATTGGAAAACGAGCTGGCACGGCAGGTGATGACCCTCATGCCCAACATTGAAATGATCCGTTTCGTCAATTCGGGCACGGAAGCGACGATGAGCGCCTTGCGGCTGGCGCGCGCCTTCACCGGACGCAGCAAAATCATCAAGTTCCAGGGAAACTATCATGGCCATGCCGATATGCTGTTGGTGCAGGCCGGCTCTGGCGTCGCTACTTTGGGTCTGCCCGATTCGCCCGGCGTGCCGCGGGCGACGGTTTCGGATACGCTGACCGCACCTTACAACGATGTGGCAGCGGTGCGGCAGTTGTTTGACCGGTTTCCCGGCCAAATCGCGGCTGTGATTGTGGAACCGGTGGCTGGGAACATGGGGGTGATTCCACCAACTGTCGGTTTTCTGGAAGGACTGCGGGAGGTAACGGCCGTTAACGGTGCGCTGCTCATTTTCGATGAGGTGATGACCGGCTTTCGGGTTCATCCGGGCGGGGCGCAAACGCTGTTTGGTATCAAGCCGGATTTAACGGCATTGGGCAAGGTGATTGGCGGCGGACTGCCGGTGGGCGCTTATGGCGGCCGCCGCGACGTCATGGCGCTGGTGGCGCCGGCCGGACCAATGTATCAAGCAGGCACATTGTCGGGCAATCCACTGGCGATGACGGCCGGAATTGAGACGTTAAAAATTTTGCAGCAGCCGGGCGTTTGGGATGGCCTGGAGCAAGCTGGCGTGCAGCTAATGGCCGGGTTGAAAGACGCGGCGCAAAAAGCGAGCATTCCCGTGATCGCCAATCGGTTGGGAACGATGTTTGGTCTCTTTTTTCAGGAGGGGCCGGTGGTGAATTGGGATACGGCCGTACAATCCAACACCAAACGCTTTGGCCAATATTTCCAGGCGATGTTAGAGAATGGCGTCTATCTGGCTCCCTCACAATTTGAGGCCGGGTTCATTTCAACCGCCCACGGCGAGACCGAAATCGAGGCCACCATTGCCGCGGCCAAAAAGGCAATGGCGAGCGTTTGATTCTGTTTACTCTGTGGTTGACAGCCTACGCTATGATCGGTAGAATGCCCCTTGAGTGGTTAATTTTACTTAGATTCAGGTAAATTCGAGGCAAAATCGAATGGCAAATTATCTTCCGGAAACCGAACAGTGGCTGACTTTATCCAAAGCCGCCCAACATCTAAATGTCCATCCAACCACCCTGCGCCGCTGGGCCGATAATGGAGACATTCTTTTTATGTTAACACCTGGCGGCCATCGCCGATTTTCCTCCACTGACATTCAGGATTTTGCCAACGGCCGTCGTCAATTACGACGCACTCAGGGGGTCGAAGAAATGTGGGCAGAACGGGCGCTCGTTGAAACCCGTCAGCAAATCGCGGCCAAACAAGATCGTCCCTGGCTGGCAAATTATGATAACGCTCGCCGTGAGGAACATCGGGTATTGGGACGGCAGTTGATGGGACTGACGCTACAGTATGTTTCCGATCCTAATAGCAATGGTAATATTTTGGAGCAGGCACGCGTGGTCGGACAAGAATACGGCCGTTTAGCTCGTGAAGAAAATCTACCGCTAACCGACGCCCTCCAGGCCGCCATGTTTTTCCGCGATATGCTCATAGAAGTGGCGCTCCAACTACCTGAAGAAACCCGCATTCAGCCGCAGGCTAACCTACAGCTCATGCGCCGCATCAACAAGCTGCTCAACACGGTTAATCTGGCCATCGCCGAAATTTATGAATAGCGGTTGAACGCCCAATTCGTTAAAAAACGTATGGACCGTCTTTCGCTACCCCAACCAAATCTCTCCGTTCATAAGTCAGAATGATGCCATCATCTCTGAAACCCTGACAAGACTCCATGTTTACCAAATCAAGTAAAAAACAATAGGATTGGCATAAATGTTTCAAACAGAAAAAAAGATTGTTGTCATTGGCGGAGGTGTTTCAGGATTAGCGACAACCTATTACCTGGAACAGCAAGCTAAATCAGCCGATGTTCATTTGCAATGCACGATTATTGAAGGCGGACCCATTTTAGGCGGCAAGATTGCGACAGAACGCAGCCACGGCTTTATCACAGAAGGCGGGCCAGAATCGTTTGTCACCCGCAAACGGCAGGCATGGGAGTTGTGCCAGGAACTGGGTTTAGGTGACCGGCTGGTGGGGACAACGGAGCGCGGTAAGAACTATATTTTGCATAACGGCCGTCCCCAAGTTGTACCGATGGGACCTGTCGATGCCATTCGCACCCCGCTGCTGTCCGCCAAAGGTAAACTGCGCGTCCTGCGTGAACCATTTATTCCCCCGCGCACCGATCCATCAGATGAGACATTGGGCGATTTTTTACGCCGCAGAGTCGGTGCTGAAATGGTAGACAATGTGGTTGCGCCGGCAATGGGCAGCGTTTATTTGTCAAACGTAAACCAGATGAGCACACAAGTCGTGTTCGGGCAGTTTGCCGACATGGAACAAGAACACGGCAGTCTGGTGAAAGGGATGTTGGCCCTGATGAAGCAGCGCAAAGCCGAACGCAAATTGGCCGGACAAAATGGGCAACCGGTTAAAAAGGAAAAGCTGCCGGCATTTATGACGCTGCAAGGCGGCCTGATGGAGTTGATTGAAACACTGGCTGATAAGATTGAGGGTGATATTTTACTGGGATCAGCGGTAACGGCCGTTACCCACACCTCCGTCCAATTAGAACCATACCAACTCACCCTGGCTGACGGCCAGATTATTGACGCCGACATGGTTGTTTTAGCCATCCCCACCTTTGCCATGGCTGAACTGTTGGCGGATTTCGGGAAACCAGGTTTCCAGGCCGTTGCCGATCAACTGCGTGCCGTGCGTTACAACCCCGTCACCACCGTCTCCATCGCCTTCAACAAAAGCGATATTCCAGACCCATTCGACGGTTTTGGTGTCGTTGTGCCCGCCCACGAAAACAGCAAACTACTGGCCATTGAAGCCGTCTCCAACAAATTCAGCCACCGCTCCCCAACTGACCAGACTGTTCTGCGCGTATTTGTGGGCGGCTACCGGCATGAAGAACTAAGCCGGCTGCCTGATGATGAAATTATCGCCCTGGTACGGGCAGAACTGGCCACCATCTTCAACATCCAGGCCGCGCCCACATTCCGCCGCATCTTCCGCTGGCAGCCGGCCAATCCACAGTATGGCGTTGGCCATTTGGAGATGATTGCCGGGGTCGAAGCACGGCTGCAAACCGACCTGCCCGGCCTCTACCTCACCGGCAGTGGGATGCGTGGCATGGGCATTCCCGACTGCGTGCGGCAGGCACGGGAGACGGCGAATCAAATAGTAAAAGTGTTACAAGCACAACACACGCCGGCGTGATACGTCATGCGTCAACCTGACGTATCACGCATGATGCATATCGCATTAAATTTATCGGCTCTTTGAGTTTTTATGGGGTAAGGATTCGGGAATTCCAATTCCCGAACCACATTTTAGGCGTGTATCGGG
>JBNKZT010000467.1:0-4226 GCA_050301775.1 Promineifilaceae bacterium (SeqCode) | reverse complement strand
CATAGTCCGGCAGCCCAAAGCAAAAAGGCCAACGGTAACATTCCCAGCCTCCTGTGCCATATTAAAGGCCTGCTGAAGAAATTGATGCCGGGTTTTCAGGTCGGCATCGCTCCACATGTGCGCCATGCCTTCAGCCAGGGTGGCCACGCTGCGAATTGTCTTGTTGGCTTCCGGCAATCGTTCATGGGCCAGAGCTGCCATCTCTTTGCTTCGAGCCAGATTGCCCATCTCATAAGTCACTAGCGATCTTATCGTGGCAACTTCGCCCAGCATCCAATTTTGCTCAGGTGTCTCGTTACCTTCCTCCAGGGCCGATTCAACCCCCAGCAGGTAAGGTTCGGCAGCAGGCCACTGGCCGGTGGAAAACAGTGCCCAGGCAAAGTGAAGGTTTAGCTGCGGCCGTTTCCGCACCATCTCATGAGGCAAGGCCTCCATCCAGCTTAAAAGGGTTCTCCATTGCGCCTGGCCAAAGATGGTTACCATACCATTCTGTTCAATCAGGCGGCTGGCCCTCTCATAGTCCGCACCGGACAAGGCGTTCTCAATCGCCTCGGCCAACAAACCATTTTCTTCATACCAGGCAGCGGCACGCTGGTGCAAAACCGGAACCTTATCTGCCAGCTCATGTTGAGCGCGCAGGCGTAAAAAGTCGGCAAAAAGATGATGATAACGATACCATTCCCGCTTGTTGTCCAAAGGGATAATGAAGAGATTGGCCTCATCAAGGTAGGTTAGAATCGCTTGCGAGTAGTTTGCTGACACAGCCAGAATTGCATCGCACAGGGAGGGGCAAAAACGGTCCAGAACGGCCGTTTGCAGCAAAAATTCTTGAATGCGAGTTGGCTGCCTGGCGAGCACTTCATTCAGCAAATAGTCGGCAACGTAGCGATCATCCCCGGCAAAATCAGAAACAAATTGATGGGCATCGGGCAAGCCTTGTAAAGAAAGCGCGGCCAATTGCAAACCGGCCACCCAGCCTTCCGTCCGCTGCGACAGCACAGCAATATCGTCTGAAGCTAAATTAACTTTCATGGTTTGTTGCAGAAACTGGAACGCCTCCTCTTGTGAAAAGCGCAGATCATGGGCAAAAATACCCTGCATTTGCCCACTGCTGCGCAGCCTGTGCAGAGGCAGCGGTGGGTCTTCGCGGCTGGTTATCGCGAGATGGAGTTGCGGGGGAAGGTTATCCAACAGGAAAGCTAAAGCTTTGTGAATATTCAGGTTGTGGATAAGGTGATAATCTTCAAGAACGAGGATGATGGGTTGGGATAAAGCGGCAAGATCATTGATGAGCAAGGTGAGAAGTGTCTCTGACGGTGGGGGCTGAGGCGATTGCAGAAGGGAAACGGCCGTTTCCCCTAACGTGACATCTATTTTCTGCAAAGCCGCCAGGAGGTAGATGAGAAAGCGGTTTGGCTCGTTGTCGTCTTTGTCTAGTGAGAGCCAGGTAAACGGCCGTTTACTCTGCTGTAACCAACTGGAAACCAATGTCGTTTTGCCAAAACCCGGTGGCGCAGAGACAAGCGTCAATTTGCCATTCAATCCCAGGTTAAGCTTTTGCATGAGATGGGGGCGGGGGACGAGAAACGGCCGTAATCGGGGCACATACAGTTTCGTTTGCAAAAGTGTCTCAGCCATGTGGCTATTATAAGGAAAAGTTGGGGATGAGGTAACAGCCGTTCAAATTTGCCTGTATCCCTCTTGAATTTGGTGGTTTGGCTCGACTACTACTTGAATAATCTTTCAAAACCATCATAAGGAACAAGAGGGATGATCTCAAACCTAATCAAGTTAGCTTGAACGAATGGTAGCGTGTCCAATATCTGGCTGGCATCTTCGGGATTTTCACACTCAAGGATCAGCACGGCCGTTTGTTGATCAGCCCTAAAATACAACTCTCGAAGAACACCAGCCCGATAAAGCTCCCAGACGCGAGCCGCTTCTGATTCTGCGTAAAGCTTGAACTGCTCAATCGACGCTCCAGGGCGTTCTCGTTCCAAGGCCAGGATTTTCATTTTCTCTGTCTCCCAACTTCTTACGCGCTAATCTGTTTTTCTGCGTGGGAAAGGTTGGCCGGTTTGAACAGAAAAACTATAACAACCGCCCACACCATTACGATTGTACTCAAAATCGCGGCAATCAGTCCTTCCCCGGCAGGAGAGGCGGTGATGAAGTTGAAAGTCCCATGCCACACCGCGATGATCAAAATACTGCCTGCAGCGCTGTTGTAGAGCCAGGTAAATACAATCGCCCCAGCGATTAATCCGAAAAACCAGCCGGCAAGGATGGCCACATCATAAAGAAAGAAAAACAGGGGCAAATGCCAGAACGCCCAAAACACAGCCAGAATGAGGGTTGCTGACAAGGCGCTGCGATTCTTTTGCAGCCGGGGGAGCGCGTAGCCGCGCCAACCGATTTCTTCTCCAAAGCCAAAGGTGAAAATCCAGAGCGGCAGCGCCCCAAAGCCCAAATTGGGCAGGAAGTTGACCTGACCGAGCAGGCTAAAATCCATCCATGTCCCTTGAATGAAACGCTGAACAATAGCAACCACTGCCAACAAAATCAGCGGAGAAAAGGCGACCCACCACCAAATGGGTCTGATGCGCCACTTCAGGATGCGGCCGAAAAGCTCTTTGACACCGCTGCTGCCATCCGTAAGCCAGGTCATGATGATGGCCGACAGCATCGGGCCGTAGGCGTACAGGTAGTAGACGGAAAACGGGATTGATTGTGGATTGCCGCGCTGTGCCACCAACGCCAAAGGAATGCCGACAATCCATGAAATGCCGTACGCAAGAATGAAAAAGCCAACTATTGAGTTATTCATGGTTTATTTTTCCAAAGTCGTTTGGGTTTGTGATGTGGACTGAGAGAAGGTGTGCATTCAGATCTCTAATGCGGTTCAGGACGCCATGCAGTGCTGCCTGGTCAACGACCTGCCCTGTTAATATCGTGAGGTCGGATCCGTCGCTGTCCCTGTCAAACGTGATCGCCATCCCTTCAAGCCAATCCGACCAACTTTCGTCAAGCCGTCCCCGAACCTTGATCTGGTAGGGTATTGGTCTGTCATTGTGCGGATTTGAGTTTTGGTTTTTCATCGTAATTCAATCTGTTTCGCAATCTCAACCCTGGTGTCAAAGTCATGTGGCTGTAGGGTAACGGCCGTATCAGGCAACAGTTGTGGTCTTAGTTTGCCTCGTTACATATAAACCCGTCAGATAGGTTGATGTAAAGAGCAAGGCCCAGGGGACCCACGTCCCCAAAAGGCTGGCAAACATGGCAAAGCTCTTTTCGATGAGAAGCGCGACCAAGAAAACATCCATGAAAACAACCACGGAAACAAATATGATCGCGGTTTTTAATGGTGTGGTGTAATTGAATACCTTGAAATAAATCAAAGAAATAACCCCAAAAACAACCGGTGCGCCGATGGCGTGAATAGTGAGCGCATTTTCCATAGTTGTCATCGCCATGCCGGCGTACATAATCCCGCCGCAAAGCGCCCACCCCACCAGGCCGAGAGCCAGGACAACGGCCGTTTTTTTAATTTCAAATGGTTTTGCTGTATTCATTATCAACTCCCTGTCATACAAACGATTCAATCTCTCAACATTGAACGTAGTGTACATGTCCCCCGGTATTGTCAGGAAGACACAAAAGTGTTGTTCAGGTGTTGTTTTGGATTTGACTTTGTAGAACGATTTGGCAAATCGTTCATGCGCGATTTACCAAATCGCGTTACAGGGATTTAATCGGAGAAGCGGATGCCGAGAGCTTGCGCTTTGGCCACCGCCTGGGTCCGACTGTTGACGCCAAGTTTTCCATAGATTTTGCGCGTGTGGCCTTTAACAGTATTTAGCGAGAGCACCAGCCTGGCGGCGATTTCCTGGTTGGATAAACCCTCGGCGATAAGTTGGAGTATCTCCAACTCGCGCTCGCTCAATGGCTCAAGCAAAGGATGAGGGCTGGCGGCTGGTGGTTGAAAAGCATCTTCATCAAAGGCAGCCAACAACTTTCCGGCATACTGCGGGGCAATCTCGTGCCTGGCCGCTTCATAGAGCAGCCGGACCATCGGTAAACCCTCATCGACAAAGAGACGCACGTAACCGGCCGGTTCGGCAAGGGAGAGGGCCTGCTTCAGATAGACCATTGCCTGGTCTATTTCATTTTGAGCTTGAAGGGCTAAGGCGTGGAGCATCTGGATTTCGACCACGCGCCCTGTGCGG
>JBNKZT010000466.1:0-4227 GCA_050301775.1 Promineifilaceae bacterium (SeqCode) | reverse complement strand
GCACATACCATATTGCATATGAAATTAGTAATGGTGTCCAAATAGACCCAGAAAATTTAGATTTCAAATTCTCTCTATTGGCATATGCACGGATTGGTATGTAATAGGATAAAGCTGCGAATAGCCCCCAGCCTATGGCTTGATAGATATTCATTTAGTTTTACTTATTGCGAATAATATGCTGAGGGCTGTCCCCCTCGCTCCTGTAAAGTCTTCTGAACCCGATTTAGCTCTTGGACGATTTCCCCAGGGCATCTAGTGCTGTCGTTAGTTGGCCACTTCCAGGGCCGTATTGGCAAAATCAAGCAAATCGGGCAAATGGTGTTCGATAACCTCCACCATAATTTGCAGATTTAGTTTTTGGTAATCGTGTACCAGGACATTGCGGAACCCAACCATTGCCTGTAGTGTCTTCATTTGTTGAGTGGTTATCAATCCGGCACGCTGCAGCAGGGCAAAGCTATCCCGGCTGTCTTGAGGCAGCCCCAGTTTTTTAAATTTGATGAGATGGTTGGCAATATCAAGGGATAATTCGCAAGCGCGTAGCAAGTTCACACCAATCGCATCCTGCTTGAGATAATCTATTTCAAAAGGCAGATCATGGTCAAGCGCATAATAGGTCTGGACTTGCTCAATACATCTTTCGATGCTGATCTTTTTGTTTAGAATGACTTCGTTCATACCTGGTAGAAACGGCCGTTCCGCAGCCCTTCAGCAAGAATACTGCCCCGTTCTTCATTGAGTTTCTGATAAAACGAGATTGTCAACATCTCAAACTCATCGGCCGCATACAGGTCGGCGCAAAAGATGCGCCTTTCGGCCATGATGATTTCTTTTTGGAACACGGTAGAAACCTGGCGTAAATTGATTAAATCAACTTCTTTGTTCAGCAGTCGGGCCAAGTCCGATCGCGTTTCATCCAACGCCAGATATGCTGTTTGTTTTGCTGCTTCCGGGGGGAGCAGCAAGGCGATGTCGACATCGCTGTCAGGCCATTCATTTTCTGTGCCGTAGGAACCAAACAGGTAGATGGCCTGCGTGTCTGGGAAATGGGCCAAAACCGTTTCCGTGATTTTTTCGTGCATGGGACTAATGTAAAATAAATGCGGCGGCTTGTCAAAGATGTGAAACGGCCGTTGCTCCACATGCAGTTTCGGTTAGCTTCACATCCGTTTTTATCAACGAGTCAAGCAACGGCCGTTCCCTTCCAATCAACCAATAGCGGTTTCGACAGGCTCAACCACCGGGAAACGGCCGTTGCCTGAGTTTGTCGAAGGCAATTGTCATAGGGCCTGCACTGCGCTTATCACCTTGTCGCCCATTTCCGCAATCAGTTCCGGCGTGTAATCGCCGTTGATGTTGAAAATGGCATGGGAAAAGCCCAGGTCGTGCAGTTCATGGACCCGTGCTTCCAGGTCGGTCATGCTTTGTTCAGCCGGGGTGAATGTGTCCAGCGTCGTTTTTTCGATTTCAGTGTACGGCCGTTCAACATCTTCACAATGATTTTTGAGGACGTCAAATTTGTGCCGGAGTACATCATTTCCCGCTCCGGCGAAAAAGTTGCAGGCGTCGGCGTATTGAGCCACGTAGCGCAGCGTTTTCTTTTCACCCATGCCGCCAATCAAAATGGGTGGATGGGGTTTGCTCAATGGCTGGGGATTGTTGAATGGGTAGGGAACGGTGAACTGCTTGCCCTTAAATTCGGCCGTATCGCCGGACCACATCTGGTGGGCCAGTTGCAGGGTGTCTTCCAACTGCTCAAAGCGCTCTTTCATCGTGGGGAAGGGCAGGCCTAGCGATTGGCTTTCGTGCTCGTACCAGGCCGCGCCGATGCCGAAGTACATGCGGCCACCGGAGAGGACGTCCAAGGTGGAGACGGTTTTGATGACGATGGCCGGATGCCGGTAAATCACGCCGCCCACCATCAGACCGAGCTTGATCTTTTGGGTGTTACCGGCCAGATAACCCAGCGTGGAATAGCCTTCGACCATCGGTGCTTCGGGTTTGCCCAGCCAGCCGCCAAGCTGGAAGAAGTGGTCCATAACCCACATGCTGTAAAAGCCGTTTTCGTCGGCAGCCTGGGCGATTTCGGCGAACCAACTGCCCATGGTTGGGGTCGTACTGGGGCTGAACTGCGGAACTTGTAATCCTACACGCATGAGTTTTTCTCCTTTTGGCTCCGTAAACAGCGAAACAAGACAAATAAATTTACGTATGGTAATCTAGCAGCATTTGACTGTTTTTGCACGTCTTTACAAGTGACCCTTGATTGTCATACCCGCGAAGGCGGGTATCTAACCATATGGATTCTTGCCTTCGCAGGAATGACGTCTTTGGTGCAAAGGAAATTCGATGAGCAGTGTTATTCTTGAGAATGTAAGCAAGCGGTTTGGCCAGACTCAGGCAGCCGATAACGTCAGTTTTCACGTCGAGCCGGGTGAGATTTTTGGCCTGCTGGGGCCGAATGGGGCCGGTAAAACGACGACGATCCGCATGATGCTGGATATTATGCGCCCGGATAACGGCCGTGTCACCATCTTAGGCGGCTCCATGACCGAAGACAAGAAAAACCGGATTGGTTACTTGCCGGAAGAACGCGGCCTGTACGCCGACCAGAAATTGATGGACGTCATCCTGTATCTGGCGTCGTTGAAGGGGATAGATAAGAAAACGGCCGTATCCACCTCCGAAACCTACCTCAAACAGCTTGATCTGTGGGACCATCGTGATAAAAAGATGAGCGCCCTCAGCCGGGGGATGCACCAGAAAGCGCAGTTCATCGTCACCGTTCTGCATGACCCCGACCTCATTATCGTCGATGAGCCATTTTCCGGCCTTGATCCGGTGAATACCCAGCTAATTAAACAAATGCTGCTTGATTTACGGGACAAGGGCAAAGCGATCATCATGTCCACCCACCAAATGCACCAGGTGGAAGAAATTTGTGACCGCATTATCCTCATTCATCGGGGGCGAGTGGTGCTGGAAGGGGCGGTGGATGCAGTGCGCCGCCAGTTTGCCGGTAACACGGTGGAAGTAGGCGGCAGCGGCCCGTTTGACCAACTGCCTCAGGTGCAGGTGACCGAGCATCACAACCATACCTGGCGCCTCTCGCTGGCTGATGGTGTCACACCCAACGATTTGCTGCGTGAACTGGTCAAGCACGACGACATCACCATCGAGCATTTCTCCCTGGCCCTGCCCAGTCTGAATGAGATTTTCATCCGCATTGTGGGTGAGAGTGATATTGATTGATAAGATGGGCGGGGATTAGGAGATTAGGGGATTAAAACAAATAAAAATCCCCAAATCCCCCAATCCCCGCCACCCCAAATCACATGAACAAGACAATTTTAGTCATGAAGCACGAGTTTGGGCGGCACTTTAAGCGGCGCGGGTTTTTGTTTGCCGTTTTGGGGGTGCCGCTGCTAATGCTGGTTATTGGGGCCGGGGTGGTGTGGTTTTTTACCAGCAAGGCCGGTGATCCGGTTGGCTTTGTTGACCAGGCCGGGGTTTTGCTGGAACCGGTGGAGTACGCCGCCATTGAAGAAGACAGTATGCCGTTTATCAAGTTTGATTCGGAAACGGCCGTACACGACGCCCTCATGCAAAACGAAATACAGGCCTACTTCGTCCTGCCCGCCGACTACCTGCAAACCGGTCACGTTACCCTTTACCATAACGGCAATGCTTTTAATGAAATCGCCGGTGCGATAGCTGATTATCTGCGTACCAGTCTGCTGGCCTCTGGCGATCCCGTGTTGTTGGAGCGGTTCCGTGACAACAGTCTGGACATCAATTTCCGTTCTCTGGCCGAACCGGGTGAGCAGAAGTCGGAATTAGGCTTTGTCCTTTCCTTTGTCATCGGCTTCATCTTCCTGATTGCCATTTTCGCTACGTCGGGCCTTTTGCTGCAAGCAATCGTTGATGAGAAGGAAAACCGGACGATGGAGATTTTGATCACCTCGCTCAAGCCGTCTGAGTTGATGGTGGGCAAGGTGATTGGTCTGGTGCTGCTGGGCTTTGTCCAGATTGGGGCCTGGATAGGATTAGTGGCTTTAGGATTGACGATTGCCCGGGCCAATTTTCCCGATTTCCCGTCGCTGGCTGTTGATCCGATGACCGTTTTTCTGGCTGTGGCCTGGTTTGTGCCGTTTTATGTGATGGTGGCTTCTTTGATTTCGGCGGTGGGGATTAGCATAACGGCCGTTGCCGAAGGCCAACAAA
>JBNKZT010000465.1:0-4232 GCA_050301775.1 Promineifilaceae bacterium (SeqCode) | reverse complement strand
CATTTTCTCGTTTTGTCAGGTGTCATTTTTTTCAATTGCACCCGGTCCCGGGTAATATTGTGGGGGATTGGCCTAAATTGGGCAGGTCTTTGTAAGCTGTTATGGTCGGGAGGGATGTTCTGATTTTAGCCCTACATACACTTTGCTTTGCGGATCAATCGCGTATTTCATACCATTGATCAAGCCCAACCAGGGATAAACTAATTGCAAAAATCCCACATAGGTCTTTTGCCAGCTTCGCCACTTGAAAATGCCCGAAAAAATTTGTCTTACACCCTGTTGCAGCATCCAATCTGCCAGAAGCCAAACACTGGCCCAATCCCCCAAACGAAAGTATTTACCAACGGCAGCTCCGGCGCCTATGCCATAGTTCCGAAATGCTGTGCGCACCCCGCTCCATTCTCGCCAATGATCATGATAAACGACTGCATTGGGTGAGAAAAGAATGGTTCCACCGCTTGCAAGAATTCGGTAGCCAATATCCTTTTCCTCCCAAGAATATAACGGCGTACCGCCTCCCAGGTACTCATCAAATAAACCGAATTTCTCGAACGTAGTGCGCCGAAATGACATGTTGGCGCCATGACCGAAACCAAGATCAAACCTGTTTTTGATATAGCGCTTGTGTTTAAAACTATTTTTTTTGGCCATTGGCAAAACTTGTTGCAGCCTTTGAATATGAACAGTGTTCGATCCCTGAGAGAAAGTTTTAGGTATATGGCCGGGGATAACGCGACCAAATATTGAGTCGATGGTGGAATCGGTTTCGAACTCAGTTAATAATGTTTCTAACCAATTATTGGCAACACGGCAATCATCGTCTACTAACGCGATGATTGGGGCATGACTGGCTTTGATGCCCATGTTGCGGGCGACATCAGTGCCTTTGATTTGGGAGGTTATGAGCGAGAAACGGCCGTCCCCTTTTAAGAAAGGTTCGACCGCTTGTGCCGTTGACGCATTATCACTTTGGTCAACTATCCAGGCTTCAAAATCTTGAATGGTATTAGTTTGTAAAGAGCGCAATGTATTCTCAATGAGAGAGCCTCGATCACAAGTAGGGATGACAACGGCTATGCGGGCTTTCATAAGTTACGCTTCGGATAACATTAGGATCAAGATAAATTTCAATAGCTGGCCATGTATTCTACGAATTGGATGTTACCAATACAGCCATTCTTCAACCAACTTGTAGTCGGGAGATGGATCTTTGACAAGGTCAAGGTGTAAGGGGTATGTTTGCCGGACAGCGTACCAATAATCAATCGAGAACACATATTTAAGAGACTTTGCAAAACTGAAAAAACCAAACAATAAGCGGCTAATGGCCCTGGACCAGGCGCGTTGACGAACATTAAAGAGGGTTGCGACAATATAATTTCGAAGAACAAAGCCACGCATACGGGCTGAATTACCAGCAGAATCTAAAAGACGGCTTAAAGCATCTTTTTCCCCGAGCAACCGGTCTCTGCCTAAAGCGATAAAATACCATCCAATGGAATACTTGGTTACACTTTCTCTTTTGGGGCCACGTTGTATACACGCTACATCAGCCGGGGTATTGGCAAGATCGTGTTTCAAGGCAACCCGGCGAAGTAAGTCGAGGTCTTGTGTTACAACAAATGCCGGATCAAAGCCCCCTACCGCAAAAAATACATCAACCTTCACGAACGAGGCTTGAATGGGAATCCATGTTTCAGTCATTACTTCGACAAAACAATTGCCGCTTTTACCCTGATTTAAAAAGCCAAGAATCTTGCTGTCCTCGCCGATAAAGCGAACTCCTCCATAAAGCCAACTGGCATTGGGTTCTTTTTGCGCTAATTCTCTGAATTCGTTTAATGTTTCTGGTAATAACCAGTCATCATCATCCAAAAAACAAAGATATTCCCCTTTAGCGATAGCCGCACCAACATTTCTGGCGAAGCACCGTTCACGTTTTTGTGTGGTGATTATTTGAACTCTATTTGATGATTGCCATTGGGAAATCGGCAAGAGGCTGCCCGTATCGTTCACAACAATGATTTCATACTCTTCGTTGGGAAAATTTTGTTCCAAGGCACTATGAACAGAATTGTTGAGAGAAGGGCGCCCAACAGTCGGGATGATAATTGAACAAAACACGTTATTTGCTGCTCCCGTTATATTTCATTATTAGCTTTTACAGCCCCACCAGTTAATTTAATAAACTTTCCATTACATACATATCTACAAAACGTTACATTTTCATTGTACAAAATATATCTTACAAACGATATAACATGAGAACTTTAGTACTTTAGTACTGAGATAGGTAAACCACCAAAAGACTTTTGATGAAAAATTCGCCATTATTATGCGGTTTACTCAGGGAAAATGGGAGAATCATTGGATCCTAATTCAAAGAACTTTCCTGTTTTCACCTAAGGAATCGTTCACAAGTAACTTTTTGAGTCCACCGAAAAAAGTTCAACTTTTTGTCATTAACTGAAAATTTCTGTCGAGACGAAAAGTTGAACTTTTGGTCTTGAAAGGCTTTTTTCGGAAGAGTCACTTTTTAAATCAAGAAGACGATTCTGCAAGAATGGTCGTTTCCCGCTAAAAATATGAAAGGTTAAAAACGGCCATTGCCTAAAGCAAAAAAGGCCATCCTGAAATTCAGGATGGCCCACTGATTGTTCGTGCAGTTTACTTGATGACAATAGGCAGGAACACCTCATACAACCGGTTAATCCAAGCGGTCCAAAAACCACCGTTCAGGCCATATTCAGCATCTGCCGCAGACGGAGCCGCATCCATCTGGCCGATGGTTCCGGCGACCTCGTAGCTGCTGTCACTACTGATGCCGCCGCCGTTATCGGCCGTATACCAGGTAACGGCGTAAGTGTTGGCGGCTGGTGCAGCTTCTGCCGGGTTGGTCGATGTTGCCAACAACAAGACCAGCAGTAAGAAACCCACACTCATGCTGATGAGTAAGACCCATCGAGAGAAAATAGTTTTTGTCATGATGCCTTCTCCTTATGGCTGTCCAATGAGCGCGCTGCCGACTGGCGCGACCATGAACATCTGCTTGGTGAACAGTCCGGTGTCGTTGTAGGTGCCGGTGACAATACTGACTTTGCCACCTGCAGGAACTGTGGTGACAGCTTCCGTAATTGTGTCATGTGGATGATAAATCGTGCCGTTTTCAGTCGCGCCCAGCCGTGTCTTGTCGGCATAGACCGTGTTGGAGCCGGGGTGATTATCGATGGCTGTTTCTAGAGCATTGACTTCAAACGAAGTACCGCTGTTGGCCCCTGACCCATCCGATGCACAACCGGCATTGGTGTGGATGCCGATGGTGAAACCATTAACGTTCCAGATGACGGGGCTGCCGGAATTGCCGCCGGTCGTATCGACTGCGTAGCGGTGCCAGATGTCACTGCCGGACACGTTTTCGCCCACGTAGCCGCCGGTGCTGGTCTGGTTGGTGAAATTTTGGGCGTTACGATTGCCGGTGCTGCCGGCCGGGGTGTTGTCCAGGCCCATACCGGTGACACGAATGGTATTTCCGGCGACAGGATTGCTGTTTGTGGTGCGGAAGAAGCCGCCCTGGGCCTGGAAAGGAGTTAGACCAGTATTGGAATTATCATTGACAGTAAACACAGCCCAATCTTTACCCAACCCCTGGCCCTCGCCGTCGAAGCGCCAGACGACGCTGCTGGTGTTGATGGGGTATTGATCGTCGGGGTTAGCGGCAACGGTGGTGCCGTTGGCCAGGGATGCTGGAACGTTGAATTCAACCACACCGGAAAGGTCCAGGACGCCATCAGGCAGCAGCGGACCGCTCTGGTCGGGGTCAAAATCGACGCAATGGCCGGCGGTGAGTAAACGGCCGTTTGAAATCAACCACGCTGTACACCCACCAAAAAACAACCGGCCAACCCGTCCATCTATCGAAGCAACCCGATTGTCAACGCTGCACAGTGATTCGGTGCCCGGTTCGGTGGCAGTGCTTACCGATTCCGGAGCCGGGACATCTTGCGGGTCGCCAACGACAACTGTGTCAATGACGAAGTAAACGCCCTCATCATTGGGATCGACGTGCAGTTCAATCTCGACCGCATCACCATTGAAGACGGCGCTGCTGTTTTCCCATTGGGCCATGCTGCGGCTGTCCAGCCGTTGATCACCGCCATCTTGCCGGGAGGTGATGGTGAGGTAGCTGCTGCGGCCCAGATTGTATTCGCTAAAGTGGAGGCGCAGCCAGACGG
>JBNKZT010000464.1:0-4244 GCA_050301775.1 Promineifilaceae bacterium (SeqCode) | reverse complement strand
CGGTGTGGCCCTTCGCTGCTGCCATCGGGTTTAACACAGATGATGTCTTGCGGCGTCAGTTTGCCCTTGTCGGTGCTGGCAGGCGTAATCCACATGTCGCCGTTTTCGTCCATGATCGGAACCACCAGGCAACCGTTGAAGTGTTCATGGCCGCTTTTTCTCAACAGACCGATGTCCTGCAATTTTCCGCGCAATTCCGCCCCGGCCTTGCGATTTTTCTCCGGCAGCCGGTAAGCCAAAGTCCGGTTGGCGTGACCCAACTGGAAGGTGTCGATCAACTCCGCGCTCTTCAAACCGCGCTTTTCCAGGTATTCCAAAGCCTCCGGCGATTGCTTCAGGGTTTGGTGGTAATAATCGATGATCTGACGCAGAGCCGTCTGATGGTCGGCCCCGGTATTCAGGGGTGCTGCCAGTTTGGTGGTGGTGTTTTGTCGCGCGGTCCGGGTGCCGCTGTCGGCGATCAGTCCCAGGTCCTTTTGCAGTAACTCGCAGGCAAAGCGGAAGCTCACGCCTTGGGTCTTCATCACCCAGTCGATCACGGAGCCGGCGGCGTCGCAGCCAAAGCAGTGATACAGGTTGCTCTTGGGGCTGATGATCAGGCTGGGCGTATTGTCGCCTTCGTGGAACGGGCAGCTAAGGGCATAGTCCTTGCCCTGCTTTTTGGGTTGGTAGCCCTGGCTTTCAATCAGTCTCAATAGCGATATGTCGCTTTTTATCCTGTCTATCTGATCGACCGGGATACGCGCCATAACCATTTTCCTCTCAAATCTTGTCAAGACCACACTGATGACTTATTATGGTACATACTTATGTACCGATGTCAAACACCTAAAAATCGTGGAGGTAGCATAGTGAGCATTTCATTAGCGACGTTACTTCGTATGAGCCTACCTGCACGATTAATCGGTCTACGTAAACAGCATGGCCTTTCACAACAGGCCATGGCCGATGCCATTGGGATTCACGTCAATAGCCTTAAAAAGTATGAGACAGGGCAAGCTCAGCCCTCTGTTGATGCCTTGAAGAAGATTGCCCTGGGACTACATGTCAGTGTCGATTTCTTACTGTTTGAAGAACATGAACGTGGCCCAGGGAAAGACCTGGAGCTGCAATTCGAAGCAGTTTCCCAACTACCTCCAGACGAGCGGAAAATTGTTCAAGAAGTCCTGGAAAGCTTGATTATCAAATATCAGACAAGGCGATGGGACTCTGCCCGGAATAATCAATCGGCAAGTAACCAATAACCCAGCAACTAAACAGGAGGGAGTTGACAACACAACGACAAAAGTACCCAGTTATGTTTTAGTAACGCGCCCATCTGGCGAGTTCGCACCTCACCAGACGGACGACTTCCACAACAACCTGTATACGAGGTTATCATGGCAACGCAACATTCTAAGCCAGGCGCACGCCTGCACCCAACAAAAACCCTCAACCCCGCAACCGCCGACATCCAACCCAGTGATGAAACGCCGTGGCAACACCTGATGATGATCGATTATCTAATGTTCGAGGTGATCGACGCCTTGGAACGGGAACGGGTCGCCGGCGAGCACACGCCGCTGAACCAACATTGGCAGCAATTTTTTCACCATCTCCGGAAGCAAAAACCCAGGCTCGGGGTTTGCCTGAATAATCTCATGAACAATGGTTTTCTGGCCAAGTGGGAGGGGATGCAATGACAACAACCGATCAAACTACGCAAACCCGGCAGATCAAGGTCAGTCAATTTTACTATGACTACAAACCCAAGAACGCTCCTTCAAACTTCATTGTGCCGCCGGTTCCGTGGCTTCAGCTAAAAGGAAAATGGCTGGAAAAAGCCGGATTCAGTATTAATGCGCCGGTTAAGGTCACTGTCTCACAAGGCTGTTTGATATTGACCACGAAGTAAAAAACAATAATCCCGGTATCACAACGATATCGGGGTTGTTCTGGGTCTGAACTACTATAATTAATCGCTGTAGTTATGTGCCTGCTTTATGGGTTAAAACTTAATCCCTTCGTCTCCTTATCAGATCTCGACTTACAGTGGCTTTTAATTTTTTGGCCTGATGTCTCAATTTTTGTGTAGGAGCATTCTTGGAACATGCATTAAGAGCATTAACAAGCTCCTCATCATAGCGTAATTGCTCTACATACTTTAAAGACAAGTCGCACCAATATTCTGAACCAGAGTTCATTCCAGAAAATGCCACCTCCTGGAAGGGAAAGCTTTCCAACAGTTCGATTGGCAACTGCGACGATTCAAGCCCTCCTTTTACAGCCATTTTAACATCCAACAAAGCCAATTCTAGAATTGGATAAAGTGGCAAGTAAGATTGGCCTGCAAAAAACTCGAATACCGATTCTTTGCCCATTCTGACCCAGTTACCATTACATGAGATCCCTAGCAGAAGCCCGATAGCCTCCAAAGTAACCACTTCAATCCATTTTAGGGATTTACTTTCATTTCCGTCGATGGGGCTTTCATTCCAGGAGGTTACCTGTGACAACAGCTCTCGATTCATAACAAATACTCTATTTTCTGTAATTTGTTGAATGGCTGACGTCAACGCCATTTTGCTTCATAAATTTAGTAAATTGCGCTCGAATACTGGCAGTCCAGTTTGTCCCGTAATGGCCACTTGATTGGTCCGTCATCAATTTACCGTTTTGCCTCCATATCGACCCACCTACAATATCTTTATGGCCAATATTCCCAGCCATCCTAATTCCGTCATGACCGAGAGAATTTCTCCCCATTATGAAGCGCTGACTTTTGGGATCAAAAATAAAATCTATCGGTTTTGAATTGGTAAGATTCTGAACAGCTTTTGAGGATTTGAAATTGGAACTTACCTCCAAAAAACCTTTCGCTGGTCCACTTCCTGCTGCCTTTGCAACTCCTCCACTCCTTAGGAATAAACTACCAGCAACACCTGCCGCATAATAACCAAACTCGTAAGCGTCTCCATTACCAGCAGCATTTAAAGCATTACTTCCATCACTAACCACACCATCAATTATGGAATCACCTAGCGTTCCGAAACCAAATTGAAACAGCAACGTATAGTATGTTTCGGTCGGATGGGTAAGCGTATTCAATAGATCAGTGCTTACTCTTTCGATCGCACCCAGTGACGCATCGACCCCGTTCCCTGTACTGGACCATACAAAAAATCCGACGCCAGCATCGTAGCCACAACCGATTTTTCCAGCCGTATCAATCTCTTAAAGAGCCGCGCGCGAAGGCCAAACCAGACTAGCAAAAATTTTCTCCAGACGCACTTTTTTCCTTAACAGGCCAGTTTTCTGTTAACGGCGACGCCGCTGGACGGGTTATTAAGCGGCGGTATGAAGCCGGCTAATGGCAACGCCAATGACCCGCGTATGACACGGCCAGCGGTGTCTATAGGGCCTCGGATGTGCTCGGATGGCAGGGAGTTGAGAGGGCCGCTGCTTTGCCTTTAGCTGCCAGTCGAGGGCGCCTAGCGCCCTCGAACGGCGGCTGACAAGCCGCTAAAGAAGGGGCTATTGCCCCTCGATCAAGTGCATGTAATCGCGCTTGATGATTTTCACGTACAGCTGCCAATCATCCAGCCGTTCCCAGGCCTCGATCACATCGCTGTACATATCCGGCAGATACTCCATGCGGTTCAACACGAACGCCGCCGCTATCCGCTCGCCGGTGCTGGCCCCTGTGCTCCCGGTCGCTTGCAGGCAATTGGCCACTTCAATGATTTTTTCGATTTGCCAGTTCATCTCGTTGCTCCTTGTGGGATTACAGCCCTCGAAGTGAGCGCTGTCTGTCCTTCCTCGTAACGCCGCGCGCAGGGCCGTCAAGGGTCGCGTTGTTGGCGACTTGCCTTGCCCTTGACGGTGCGAGCACGGCGTTACAATGGAAGGACAGACAGTGCTCACGTAGCCTATTCGGTGGCACGAACCTCAGCGCGGCGGGCGGTGTGGGGTAAAACGCCGGCGCTGAGTCCGCGCGCACCCCTCGCGCTACGTTCGTGACAGACCAGGTAAACGCTTTTCAGCGCGGCTTTGCCGCCGCCTTATTCGTTCCCCTTGGGGCTAGGGGTAAATAAACTCAGCCGGCGACCAGCCCTGAACCTGCCCATCACCGCTGCCGGGTCTGACTGACCAGGCCGGGACTCGCCACGCCGGCCGAAGGGGCCACCTTCGCCGGCGGGCAGGTTTAGGGCGGGGAGGACCGCGCTTTTTGCGGGCCGGGGGAGGCCGGCAGTTAGAGTGCAGTA
>JBNKZT010000463.1:0-4245 GCA_050301775.1 Promineifilaceae bacterium (SeqCode) | reverse complement strand
GAGGAGAAAGAGTGAGGTGACACGGCCGTTCGGCATCGACGACGAGATCATGTCCCAGTTGGGCACGCGCATCACCGGCTGGCTGGGCGACGAAGACAACATCCGCGCCGCCCTCACTGGCTTGGCCGGGCGGGAGCAGTTGCGTGGGATGCTGGCTCGCTTCCAGGAGAAAGAGGAAGTCCTTCTCCTGGGCTGGGGCGTCAAAATACCTATCCCCATTAAATCACGCCGCTACGATGAGCAGTTTTACCGTGACATTAAGGGATTAAAGCCCGCTTCTGACCGCAGTAACGACAGCAGTCGAACCAATCTGAAGGCGTTGAATGATGATTTGTTTGGGTAAATTGACACAAAGCCAGTTTTTCTGCACAATGAGTACAAATCATGGGTGAACGCGAGTTTTTGATTTATCTTGACGAAGCCCAAGAAAATCGTTACCGCCATTGGCATGTTAGCGAGTCGGGTCAAATCAAACGATTTCGAATTCAATACGAAGCGTTCATATCAGGTATGTGGTGTGCAATTGTCAGGTACGATACGGCTCATGATGTGCCACATAAGGACATATTGCATCCTAATGGTACTCAGACAAAGGAAATGTACCCGGACTATGACAATGCGGCAGTTTTAACATTTGGGCAGTTGGATATCGTTAATAACTGGTCTGCCCATCGGGCCAGGTACGAAAAGGAGATGGGATAATGAACACGTTGTATCAAGCCAAGCTAAATGAATTAATGACTGAATTTACGCGCTACCTGATTGAAAATCCTGATTTTGGGGAACAAATTCCGCAGGGGGCGCAAGTTGTGCTTTTAGATCGACGTGATCCATTGTACAGTCAGCAAGCTATCCAATATGCTGCCCAGTCAAAAACAAAAGACGACGAACCGAATCGGCCAGTCGTTTATATTGAAGTGACAGAAATGCGGCCAATTCGTTCCCGTGTGCGAAAACTGCAAATTTTAGAAAACCCCCCAGTTTATACTGTATAGCCATATTTTAGGTTTTTGCCCTGATTTGGTGGTGGCTTAGAGGGGACGGCCGTCCACTTGTACAACCTCATGAATTTACATAATAACGACAAGATGGTTAAAGTCCTTGATTGGTGTGCTTCTGTCCTGGGGCCGGTGGCGGTTGTGGCCAATCACGGCCGTTCCCATCCGATTACAGATTGATAAACAATGCTCCAAGCCACGAGTCGCCCCTATAATACCCAGGAAAATCAAGACCGCCTTCTTAACTTGCTCCTCGCCTATCGAGTGGCGACCAGCGTCCAAACGTACCCGACCATCTGGCGCACGCGTTTGCTGTTGACTTCTAGAGTGTGGGACTCGGCGCACGACAGCCGAGTTTGGGAAGGCGTCGGAGGACAGATGCTGGGCCTTGCCATGCTGTGGCGGCGGCGACGCGAAGACAATTACCTGGTGCTTGACCGGTTTATCCAACCGGATCGGGCGACGGATGAACTGGCGGACGCGATGCTGGCCTGGGGTGTGCAGCGGGCGTACGGCATTGCCAGGGAACAAGCTGCGCCAATGACGCTTTATGCCAGGACACTGAACTTACCCCAGCTCTCCAACAAACATCTCGAAGCACACGGTTTTATTCCGGTGGCGCGTGATCCTGAACAGTACAACGTCTATTTTGCCCGCTCGTTGGAGATAGACATTTCTGTGCCGGTGCTGCCTGATGGATATGAGATACGGCCGTTAAGCCCTCAAGACGCAGCCGCCTATCAAGCCCTATACGATTTTGCCGCCGTCAACCCTGAGCACTTTCAAGAATTACTCGCCAGTGACGAGTACGAACACCTCGTTGTCGTCAATCCAGAAGGCGCATTTGTCGCCTATTGCGAATATTCAATTTGCCGCGCCGAATGGCAGCGGCAGCAAAGCGGCGCCAAAATTGGCTGGATTGATTACGTTGGTACGAGCTTGGAAATACGGCAAATGGGGCTGGGGAAAGCCATTCTTTTGGCTTGTTTGCGTCGCCTGAGGGCGTGGGGTGCAGAATCAGTCCGGCTTGTAACCATCAGCACAAATATACCAGCCATTAAGCTGTACCATTCAACCGGCTTTGCGCCAAGCCCAACGTCAGAACCGGCCAGTTACAAAAAGCAAATCAGCGCCGCTTAATTTCCTTTCAGCGGCAGGGCAATGGTGAACTGTGTTCCTTCCGATTCCGGCGAAACAGCCTGCACCGTTCCCCCATGCAGTTCCGCCATCTGCTTGACAATGGACAACCCCAGCCCTGACCCGCCGCTGTGCCGGCTGCGCGATTTGTCGCTGCGCCAGAAGCGTTCAAAGACGTGGGGCAAATCCGCCGCCGAGATGCCCGGCCCATTATCGGCTACAGAGATAAAGACGGCCTGTTTGGTATGAGCCACCCCCACCGTCACCTGGCCGCCGGTTGGTGCGTGGCGCACCGCGTTGTCAATCAGATTGGTCAGCGCCTGCTGCAACTTGTCTTTGTCGCCGTGGAGGATGACCGGCAGCAGCGGAACATTGCTCTTGAGGTTTACCGCGTGGGCTTCGGCCATTGGCGTCATCAGCCCTACAACCCGCTCAATGAGCTTGCTGGCGTCAAGGGGAGCCAGAGTCAACTGCAACTGGCCAGCGTCGGCCAGGGAAAGCAGGCGCAAATCTTCCACCATACGCGCCAGCCGCCCGACTTCACCATGTAATTCGGCCAGCTCGTCGGGATTGGGTTCCAGCAGCCCGTCCATCATTGCTTCGATATTGCTTTGCATGACGCTGAGCGGTGTGCGTAGTTCGTGGGCCACGTCGGCGACCATTTGCTGGCGGGCCTGTTCATTGCGCTGCAACTGGGACGCCATCTGGTTGAAGGCGTCGGCAACCTTGCCCACTTCATCGTTTGATTGGATGGGCACGCGAGCGTTCAAATCGCCCTGAGCAAAGGCCTGGGTGGTCAAGCGCAGCCGGGTTAGCGGCCGTGTAATCTGGCGGAAAATGAGGGTCATGAACAAAATGGCAGCCATACCGGCGGCAACGACAGCGATAACGGCCGTTCGCCGCACATCAGCCAGAAATTGGTGACCGGTTGTTCCACCCTGGGCCGCTTCCAGGATAATTTCCCGGACAATCTGATCGCCCACAACTGGAGGTACGATAACAATCCTTTCCCCGTCTTGCACGATGATTTCGTCAAAGGAGAGCGTTGGTACAGGGGGCACAGTGGGCACAGACGGCACAGTAGGAACGGGGGGTGTTGTCGGGATTGGCGGAACGGTTGGAAATGGCGGTACAGTGGGGATAAGCGAGCGGGCAAATTCTGTCCGTGCCAGGGCAAAGCGCCCCAGCTCGCGATCTGTGGCCCTGATGATCACGCTCAAGACGATAACCAGTGTCACCAGAATGATGGCCACAAAGGCAACCACGAGTTTAAACCACAAACTACGGAACATCGTCTTCGGCCTCAGTTGGGACAAGTGTTACCGGGTCTAGCCGGTAGCCGACGCCGTAAACCGTTTCAATGATCGGCGTATCCCCGACGGCTTCTTTGATTTTGCGGCGTAAATTTTTGATGTGCTGGTCAATGCTGCGCTCGTACCCTTCGTAGGCTAAACCGGGCATCTCGTCCAGAAGTTGCAAACGGGTCATCACCCGGCCGGTATTGCGGGCCAGGGCGCGCAACAGTTCAAATTCGGATTGGGTCAGCGTGAGTAAATGTTCGCCCAGCCAGGTGCGATAACCGGCCAGATCAAGCAGCAAGTCGCCGGCGCGTACTGTGTCGTTGACAGCCTGTCCCCCGGAAACGCGACGCAGAACGGCACGGACGCGGGCGACCATTTCGCGGGGTGAGAAGGGTTTGACGATGTAATCGTCGGCGCCCAGTTCCAGCCCAATCAATCGGTCGGCTTCGTCGCTGCGGGCGGTGATCATGATAATGGGCACGTTGGAATCGTGGCGCAGCGCCCGGCAGACGTCCAGCCCGTCTTTGCCAGGCAGGTTAAGGTCGAGCAAAACCAGGTCAGGCCGTTCGTGGCGAAAGGCGGGGATGGCTTGGGCGCCGTCGTGTACGGCCGTTACCCCAAACCCCGCCTGTTCCAGATAAAGCCGCAGGGTGCGTACCAGTCTAGTTTCATCTTCAACGATGAGGATTTTTTCGCTCATTGTGGAGGAAATTGTAACACAGACTGAGGGCTGTTGAGCAGTGCCAGGCAAGGGGCGGTAAGTTGTTGGATTCCCACAACCGTTCTGCCCCTTGCCTGGCACTACAAAA
>JBNKZT010000462.1:0-4273 GCA_050301775.1 Promineifilaceae bacterium (SeqCode) | reverse complement strand
GATGGCTGGTGCAAGGGCGGCACGGCGGCGACGCTGGCGCAGCGCAAGAGAGAAAACTACTCTGGAGCGGGGAGTCCGTAAAGTGAAAGATTTTCCAAATAATAATCAGACTCAAACAATATACAATTTAATGCTCGCAAGCTTCAGTCAAACGGAAGTAATTGAACTTTATTTCTTACTTGGTATTGACCCCGACAATGTTCCGAAACCAGCTAATAAACAAACATATATCGAATTTCTCGTGCGTTTTATGGCTTCACGCAACAGTCAAAAAGCGCTAATAGCACAACTAAAATATCTTCGCCCAAAGCTAGACTGGCCGAACACTTTCACTATTTCAACGGATATGCTCACAACTCAAGCTTCAAAACCTATCTATTTCGAACAACATGTAGGGGAACAACATATAAATATCTACACAGATACTAAAAATTCGACAAAGCCGCGCTCATGGAAGTCCAGATTCGCCTCAAAAGGTAAGCAATTACAAGCAGTTGAAGAAGAAATTTACCAAAAAATATTTAGATTCACTCCTCATTTTGCATGGGTTTTGTTATCGGTGACATTTGCGTTCATTATAGGTCTTTTATTTTTACTTCTGTTCAACAAAGAATTTTTGAATAATTATGGGCTGCTATTGCTAGTGTTTATCTTAATAACCATAGGCGTTGTTCCTCGATTAATCTTCAAATATGTCCTAAATCTTCTCCGCAAGTCAACCAAGTTCTATGATCTCAATGTAACCGACCGAACAAAAGTCAAATACTTATTACAAAAAAGAATATGGGGAAACAAATTCATAAATCTGCTATGCAAGACGTTAATTAAACTTCTTCTTGAAACGGATTTACGTCGTGCAAATAGAAGAATTTGATGCCAGGGCAATCGCACGAGAATTAACATAACGAGACAATACCAAATCCCCCCACCACTTGTGATGGGGAAACGGCCATCCTCCCTAACTGCCAACTCACAACGTACTGACCGGGTCAATATCCACCAGCCAGCCGCGCGGGATGGGGAAATCGGCCAGGAGCCGGGTTGGGTCGGGGGTACGGATGATGATTTGCCAACGGTAACGGCCGTCCACTCGATTAAAAAACGGCGGCGTCGGCCCCAAAATCTCCGTCGCGCCTAATGCCTGTTCGCGAATGTGCAAGCGCAGCCCCTTGGCCAGTTTCTCCGCCTCGCGCTGCGCCCGGTCGTTGATTGGGTCTATAAACAGCAGCCGGGCCATCCGTCGGAACGGTGGCAAAGAGTGCTGGGTACGAAAACGAATCTCATCCACGTAAAACCCTAAAAAGTCATGCTCGGCGGCGGCCTGAATGGCATAATGCTCCGGTTTGTAGGTCTGGATAATAACCCGGCCGCCCAGCAAACCACGCCCGGCTCGTCCGGCCACCTGAGCCAGAATCTGGAAAGCCCGTTCCCCGGTGCGGTAGTCGGGCAAACCCAACGACACGTCGGCTGAAATGACCCCGACCAGCGTCACCAGCGGCAAATCCAGCCCCTTGGCGATCATCTGCGTGCCCACCAAAATGTCGGCCTTGTGGTCGATGAAGTCAGACAAAAGCTGCTCGTGCGTATACCGTCCGGCCGTCGTGTCTCGGTCCCAGCGAGTGATGCGGGCCTGCGGCCACTGCTGCTGCACCCGCGCCTCCACCTCCTCCGTCCCTAGGCCAAAGTAGCGAATGCGCTTGGAGCCACAAACCGGGCATTCGCTGTGTGGCGGCTCGCGGCGGCCGCAGTGATGGCAGGAAAGCATCATGCCCGGCCGGTGATAGGTGAGGGGCATGTCGCAGCGCGGGCATTTGAGGACGTGGCCGCAGTCGCGGCAGATGATGAAGGTGGACGTGCCGCGCCGGTTGAGGAAGAGGATGGCCTGTTCGCCGCGTTCTAAGGTTTCAGTCACGGTCGTTGCCAATGCCCGGCTAAAAATCGAACGATTCCCCGCCCGCAGTTCCTGGCGCAAATCAACAACCTGAATCGGCGGCAGCGGGATCGTCAGCGCGTCGTCCGGGTCCTCGTCGCCGTGCCGGTAGTGGGCGAAAATCCGCTCGTTGTGGATGTGCAGCCGCTCAGCCTGGCTTTCGATGCGCTGGCGATGGCCCATGACTCGTTTGGGTAGTTCCAGCAGCTTGTAGCGGCCGCCCTGCGCCCGATGGTAAGTGACAACGTCGGGCGTGGCGCTGCCCATGATGACCACCGCGCCAGTCAGGCGGCCCAATTCGATGGCCGTCTCGCGGGCGTGGTAGTACGGCGGCGGCACCGGCGGCGTCTGTTTGTAACTGGGATCGTGCTCCTCGTCTAAAACGATGACGCCCAGATTGGGCAGCGGCGTAAACAAGGCGCTGCGCGGCCCGACGATGATGTCGAACAATCCGGCCCGCGCCCGCCGCCAGGTGTCGTAGCGTTCGCCGTCGGTCAGGCGGCTGTGCATAACGGCTACCCGGCCGGGGAATCGGGCGGCAAAGCGGCGCACCGTTTGCGGCGTGAGGGCGATTTCGGGGACGAGGACAACGGCCGTTTTCCCCTCCGCCAACGCATATGCAATCGCCCGCATGTAAATTTCCGTCTTGCCGCTGCCGGTGACGCCATGGAGAAGAAAGGGATGAGGACTGAGGACTGGGGACTGAGAAGGGTAATCTGTAAACTCAATTCTCAGTCCTTTCCCCTCATCACTTCCGATCATCGCCATCTTCACCCGCCCCCACACCCTGGCCTGGTCAGCGGTCAGCGGCGGCGGGTCGGCGGGGACGAAATCGCGGTCGGCCAGCGGATCGCGCCACACTTCTTCGGAGCCGAAGCGGATGAGGTCGAGGTCAACCAGTTTGCGTAAATGGGTGATGGATGCGCCCGTCTGGGCATAAATTTCGCTGACGGAGATGGGTTGGGCTTCACGGGCTAACAGGGTCAGGATGCGATGATATTTTTCTGCGCCGCGCAGCCGTAGAACATGGGCCAGGACTTCTTTGTGGGGAACGGCCAGGAGAATGGTAAATGGTGAATGGTTATCGGTTAATGGTAAATGATTGGCGGGTTCACGGCGGATGAGGCCAGTTTTGACCAACTGTTGGACGTGTTTTTCGGAGGCATCGGTGGCGGCGAGTACGGCCGTTTCCTGCGGCAGCGGATCGTCAATTTCGGCCAGGTAAAACAGGATGTCGGCCTGTTTATTGGTGCGGCCCAGGTGGGTCACGGCCGTTTGCACCCGTTTCGGTCCGGCAATCAGTTCGGCCGTGCGGATTTGTTTGGGGCGGATGCGGGGTGGGTCAAGCACAGAGGCTTTGCGTAAAATGTTACGCCGTGCCAGTTGATCAACGGCCGTTTTCCAATTGGTTTTCGGCAGCGCCCGGCCAATCTGCTTGCCACGCAAATCCCCTTTTTCGCGCAATAAATCTACCAACTGCTGCTGAATTTCAGTGCGGATTCCTTTGCCATCCCAATGCGGATTGACATCTACGGTGATGTCCGACCAGCGGGTCAGGCCGGGCGGCAGCATGAGACGCAGGCAGCCGTTGAGCGGGGCCAGGTAGGTACGGCTCATCCATTGGGCCAACTGAATTTGAAACGGCCGTACCACCGGCTCTTCATCAATCAAGGCAATAATCGGCTTCGTTTCCTCAACCGGCGCTTCATCATCGAAGGCAATGATGATGCCCTGCGCCAGCCGCCGCCCAAACTCTACCTCGACCAGATGACCGATTTGGAGGAACGGCCGTAAATCGGACGGCACATTGTAGTGAAATGAGCCTTCCAACGGCGCTTCAATGTTGATGACCAGTTCAGCGAACATACGTTTATTTTAACACGGGCTTAGTAATCCCTGAAACGGAGACCCTAAGGATTTCAGCAAAGCGTTCACTCTTTGGCGACGATTGAGAAAATCCTTAGGGTCTTGACTTTTGAAAACCGCCGTACCCAAAAGAAATAGGCAAAGCGAAAATGGAGTGCTAAAATCAACCCATGACATCATCCAATCCAGCCCCCATCGTTTTACACGCCGACCAGGAACATGACAGCCTGCGTACGGTCATCATTTTATTCCTGATCGCTTTCTTTTTCTTGAGTTATTGGCTGGTTAACTCAATACTCCAAATGGAGTTTTGGGGAAGCCTGCGGGACTACGCCGTCTCGCTTTCCTGCGTCTTGGGGCTGATTTTGGCACTGGCTGTCTCGGCCGGGGTGGAAGCCTGGCTTAAACGAGTCTGGCCCAGCGGCCATAGTTTGACGTTGCAAGAGGATGGCATCCATATCCAAGACAAAACCGCCG
>JBNKZT010000461.1:0-4352 GCA_050301775.1 Promineifilaceae bacterium (SeqCode) | reverse complement strand
CCAAAGCCCATCAATAAACCGCCGCCAAAAGTTTGGACCAGCATCTTCGGCGCGGGGGCGCGCAGGCCAATTTCCCCGGCGATAAGGGCGGCAATGGCTGCGCCAATCACCACACCGAGCACCAAAAAGGCTTCCCACGACATCGCATTTTCACCGGTAACCAGGGATTTGAAGACGGCTACCCAGCCACCGGTAATACCCAACGGATAGTTGCGCCCGGCAGCCGCCGACAACGGGAATGCGGCAATGCTTATAACGCCAATCGCCAATCCCGACGCCAACCAGCCCCAGCCGCGCTTAAAAATACGTTCGCCTAACGTGGCCGGCTCATCATCACCATAATCTTCCGCTTTGTTGCGGTGGGCGAGATAAAACCAGAGGCCGCCGGCCACAATCACAATACCCAAAGCCATCACGTACTGCGGCAGGCCAAAGATATTGGCCAGTGTGGGTGATGCACCGTCAGCCATCGTTACCTTGGTGCTTGCTTGCAGCGAGCTAACAAATGGCTTGAAGACGCCCATGGCCGCCATCAAAGCGGCCAGACTAAAGCCGCCTATGGCCGCCATCGCGCCCACCATGCCTTCGCCGGCACGGTAAGTGATGCCGCTGGCACAGCCGCCGGCCAGCACCATGCCCATGCCAAACACCAGGCCGCCCAGGATATTGGCGCCCCACAAGAGCGGCTTGGGATTTAACTGTACGATCCCGGTCAGGCCCATGATTGAAAAACCGGCCATCGCCAACAAAATGGCCACACCAACCGATTTGATCAGGTCATAATCTTTTAAGACGAGAATGTCGCGGAAAGCCGAGTTCATGCAGAAACGGCCGCGCTGTAAAGCAAAACCAAACAGAACTCCCAGGGCTAACCCGGTATAAACTAATGGATTCATGTCAAACCTCCTTGTTTTTGAGCCGCCTATTTCTTTAAGCCAAACGCTTCAATGAGCAGGCGGTGATCGGTTCCTTCAATTTTTTCAACTTTTAATACCTTGTGGCCCCACTTTCTGGCGCTGCGAGGGATGCGCTCTACAGATAGGGGGTAATCCACCAGGATTTCCAATACTTCTCCCTTGGCCATTTGCTTGAGCGTGGTCATGGAGTTCACGTCGGGATACGGGCAAATTTCGCCGCGCACGTCTAACGTTTTAGTTGGGGTTATTACTGCTTCCATTTTTTGTCTCCTTATTATGTGTCACGTTTCACGTATCACGTTTCACGAATTAATAACAATAAACCGCCCGCGCCTCTTCTGACTCCAGCAGGAAGGATGAGGCCATCATCACTTCCACGCCGTCGCGCAGAGATTCGCGTTCGATCCCTTTGTTGGGTAAGCCTAATTCACAGAGGATGAAACGGCCGTCCAACACCTGAATCGAGTCATACAAACTAACTGGGTCGGGCAGCCCCTGGATGCCCTGGAACTTCTCCAGTTCACCCTTTACCAGCGCCCGCGCACCGCCCGGCTGGAAGAACATCAACACCTGTTCCCCCGTCGCTGCTGCCGCCGCGCCCATTACCAGGGCCGCCATCACACTGTCAGCATCTTCATGGTTGCACATGATCACCATCTTGGTGGGTGCAAATTCATCTTCGTCATTCATGGATAAAGCTCCTTATTCAAATTTGGTTTAATCGCCGGCGGCAAAAGCGCCGGTTGGTTCCGGCTGCAGCGCCTGGGCTTTCTCTTTAATCGCCTGGAAATAAATGGCAAACGGCCGGTATGCCAGATGCGCCCACTTGCCTATACCCACTTCCGTGTCTAACATCGCCACCATCGCCATCACGTGGATGACGTAAATGATGTAGGTCGGCCACGGCCAGCCGGCATAGCGGAAGGCGTGGACCAAAATCCCCGTAACCGCGCCTGTCAAAATGAAGGCCGGGAACAGCCAGTCGGTGTGGTGCGAAAAGCGGTGGATCTGTTCCTGTTTGCGGCGGCGGCCTAGCAACGCCTCAACAGAGGTGTAGATTAGAACAATGGTGGCGTAGTAGCCCAGCCAGCGCTGGGGATGGTAAATCGGGTAGATTTTGTCGGTTTGGAACCACCACAGCAGCCCCATTACCAACACCAGCATTGTGACGTAGCCGGATACGAGGAGCATGTGATGTCCCCAACGCCGCCGATCTTCGCCGCAGTCCCGCCACCGCTTCTGCGTGAAGAAGTGGACGACAAGCGTTTTGGCTTCCTGCAGATACAACGATAGGGGAATCTTAACCTGAGATGTCACCGGCCCCATGACGTGGTGGGCCATCGTGCGCACACCGGAAAATATCCGGTAAGCCAGGTAAAGGCCGTGAGCCAGGACTAAGGCCCACACCAGCATCACCGGGGCAAAGCTGTTCAACGCCACGCGGTCGGTCACAATTCGCTCGAAGCCGGTGGCAGTATGGAACATAACAAACGCAGCCAACGTAAGCAGCATCAGCCGGAAGATTGTCAGCGTAGTCGCTCGACCGGAAGTATAGAGTTGAGCGCTGTGGCCGGAGCGGTCATATTGGGCCGTCAGCCAGCGCCGCAGGGCCATCATCGTTTCAGCCGGTTCGGCCTGGCGCGGGCAGGTCTCGCTGCAATCGCCGCAGTAGTAGCACATCCAGGGATCGACGCTCGCCAGCAAGCTGTCTTGCAGCCCGACTTGCAGCAGCCGGATACTTTGGCGGGGCAGTTGGTTTTCGTCGGTGGTGAGCGAGCAAACGGCCGTACACGTACCACAGTTAAAGCAGTCTTCCGCGCCGACAGCGCCGTAAGCTTGCAGTTCTAACAGTAAATCAGGGTTGGCGCGTTGACTCATCATTTGCCCCCTTCCGCTAGCGTATAGCGGTAGTAATAGCCGTCCAGCCCGGTTTCGGCGACCTGGCCGTACTTCTTCATAGCGATGACGTGCCAGAGTACCTCGTTGGCTGGCAGGCCGGTTTCGGTCGCTATTTCCGGCACGGTCCTGGGTTCTGTCTTCATCGCCTGGCGCAGCAGCTTGCGTACACTGTTCATTTCTTTCAGCAGCGCCTGGGTCGCCTTGACGCCCTCGTCGTGCTGCTCACGCAGCTGCTTCAGCATTTCAGTTCGTTTTTTGGCTTCTTCTTTGGTCATGAGGCCACCTCCAGCATAGGTAATTCACCAACCAGGGCATCCAGCATGGCATCGTACTGCTTGAGCGTCCAGCCCAGCAGGTCAATGGCGAAGTTGGGGCAGACCCCGACGCAAGCGCCGCAGCCTTTGCAGTTGGCCGGCGTGACGACAGCGCGCTGTACGGTATTCCCATTTTGATGGATAGTCGTTAACGCAATTGCCCCCTCATACGGGCAGGCCGCCACGCAGTCGCCGCTGCCCTGGCAGAGTTCCTGGTTTACGCGGGCCACAAACGGCTCCAGTTCCACCTGGGCCTGGCCCAGCAGCCCGGCCACTTTGGCCGCGGCAGCCCCTGCTGCCCCGCAGCTTTCCTGGATGTTCATCGGGCCTTGTGCCGTTCCGGCCAGGACGACACCGGCTACGGCCGTTTCCACCGGCTGTAACTTTGGATGCACTTCCATCAGGAACCGATCATTGCCCGCGTTAATCTTGAGCAGATTGATCAAGTCATCCACCGGTTCCGGCATCATGCCCACCGCCAGCACCGCTAAATCAACCGGGATTTCGATTTCCTCACCCCAGGTCAGATAATCACGTACCGGAATCAGTAAGGCATGATCACCTTCTGGCGTCGGACCTAATACGCCGGGCAGTTCGTCATTGTGGAAACGGAAAAAGCGGACCTTGTTTTTCGATGCCTGGGTGTAATATTCTTCATGGCCACGGCCGTACGTGCGGATATCCTCGTAAAGGTCAAAAATGCGAGTTTCCGGGAACCGTTCTCGCACCTCATTGACTGTCTGCAAAGTCGCCGTACAGCAGACTCGCGAGCAGTAATCATTGACCTGGCCATCGGGCTGCGGTTCGTTGATGCCTTCCAGTTGGCGGCTGCCAACACAATGAATAAAGGCAATGTTGCGCACAGCATGGTCATTCCACCGCAGCGCCTGGCCTTTATCCGTCAGCGCCAATAAGCGAATAAATTGGGGCAAAGTCATGACTTCCGGGAATACGCCGTAGTTGTACTCGCCCAAACGGGGTTCGTAAGGCTTAAAACCGGTGGCCACGACCACCGCGCCCACCGTCAGCTCAAATTCGCGCGGTTCATTTTTTAACGAGATCAGATCGGAGTCGCCGTTCAAGTTCTTGAGGCATTCGCCGCAGCCGTCGCAGTTCGTCCAGTCAATGGCCGGCGTCGCCGGATAACAGCCAGGATAAGCCTGGTAAATCGCTTTCCGTTTGGTCAGGCCATAGTTGAATTCGTCAGGAACTTCCACCGGAC
>JBNKZT010000460.1:0-4352 GCA_050301775.1 Promineifilaceae bacterium (SeqCode) | reverse complement strand
GATACGGCGAACCATCGTGATATTGCTACCAACAAGCTGTTTCAGAATAACCGTGATGGCACTTTTACGGCGGTAACTTGTGACAATGCGGCGGCCGATGTACGGCCGAGTTTGGGTGCGGCCTATGCGGATTATGACCACGACGGCTGGCTGGACCTGGCTGTGGGTAATATGGATGAGGGGTATCGACTGTATCGCAATCAAGGGGACATGAACAGTGACAACCATTGGCTGGGGTTGGAACTGGTTGGCGCGGGAGATGTGAACCGGGATGCGGTGGGGGCGCGGGTTTATTTGACGACGCCGGATGGGATGACGCAGATGCAGGATGTGATCAACGGATTTGGTCTGGGCGGCGGCAGTGAATTGGCGCTAAATTTTGGGTTGGGAGGGGCGGAAACAGCCGTACTCACCATCCAATGGCCCGACGGAACGCAGCAAACATTCGAGCAAGTCGCCGCCAACCAACGCTACCATCTGGATTACCCACTGCAAGGTGAAACGGCGCTGCAAATACTGCCGCAAAAAACGCTGGTGGAAACGCAACCGCGCCTGCTTGATAACCCAATGCTTCAACCGATAATCTGGCTAATGATTGGCGCGATACTGGTCGGCCTGGGGCTTTTAGTTTGGTGGATGCCCCTGGCCCAGCAGCGGTGGGAACCGGCGCTGCTGGGCGGGATGGTTATTGTTGGCGTTTTGGCGTTGGTTTCAACGGAAGTGGGGGCACCAATATGGCGGGTTTTAACGGTTGACGGCCGTTTACAACACCTTATGCAGCAAGCCAACGTTCAACCACCTACCATCCCCACTGCCCCCTCGGCCGAACTGGTTCAACTGGGGGAAGCGCTGTTTTGGGACCCGGAACTGAGCGGTAATCGTGATACGGCCTGCGTTACTTGCCATCATCCCCTTACCGCGACCGGCGACAATCTCTCTTTGCCTATCGGTACGGGTGGAATTGGCTTGGGCGAACAACGGGTAAAACCCGATGACCGGCGCGAATTTGTGCCGCGCAACGCCCAGCCTTTGTTTAACCTGGGTTATACAGAATGGATAACTTTTTTCTGGGACGGCCGTGTCAGTGGTGACGCCCAACATGGATTTAACACCCCCGCCAGCGACCGTCTTCCCGTCGGTCTCAATGACCTGCTGGCGGCTCAAGCCCTTTTCCCGATCACATCGCGGGACGAAATGCGCGGTTTACGCGGCGACGAGGACATTTTTGGGCAGGCCAACGAACTGGCGATAATCTCCGATTACACATCCCAGCCCATTTGGAACGCTATCATGCAGCGCTTACTGGCGATTCCCGGCTACGCGGCCCTTTTCCAGGCAGCTTATCCCGATGTTCCGGTAGACTCTTTGGGCATTGAACATGCCGCCAATGCCATTTCTGCTTACGAAAACGTAACCTTTACCTTCGAAGACAGCCCCTTTGATCGTTATCTTCAGGGTGATCAGAGCGCTTTATCGCCCGAAGAAAAACGGGGCGCGATCCTGTTCTACGGCGAGGCCGGCTGTTCCAGCTGCCACAGCGGCAGCCTGCTCACCGACCAGAAGTTTTATAACCTGGCCGTACCCCAGATTGGGCCGGGCAAAGGACGTGAGCAGCCCTATGATTTAGGCCGCGCCCGCGAAACCGGCAGCGACTGCGACCGTTTTGCTTTCCGCACACCGCCGCTGCGCAATGTGGTCCTCACCGGCCCCTGGATGCACAACGGCGCGTTCACTACACTGGAAGAAACCATTCGCCACCACCTGAACCCGGCGGCCAGCCTGCAAGATTATGATCCCGACCAGCTTGCCGTGGCTCTGCGCGATACCTGCCAGGATCAGCCGGAAGTGTTGTCGGCGATTTTGGCTTCGGAGAGCGATTCGGTCAGCGAACAGGTGCAGCTCTCGACGGCTGAGATGCAGGATTTACTGGCCTTCCTGAATGCGTTAACAGCACCCAGCGCACTTGACCTGGCCGGTACGATTCCGGATTCGGTTCCCAGCGGGCTGCCGGTTGGCGGTAATTTGAACAATGGCCCAACGCCCAACCGGGCCAATTAAAATTTGCTACCGTACCCGCCCGGACGTCAACGTCCGGGCTAAAAAACAACACCGGCTCAAGCCGGTTTAGCCCTGTTATGGACTTTAAGAAAATATATCGGTGTCCGCCTCTCATCCCAAAATGAATTTTGGATCTATCGGAATGAAACCTGTTTGAAACAGGTTTCCAGCGCTTAGACGTCGAATTCATTCGATGTCGTCATTACGGAAATAAATTTTTAACTTTCATGACGTCCGGGCTATAGAACGACATCGGCTCAAGTCGATTTAGCCCTGTTCACAGGGCATCGTCTCATAGCCCAGCGGCTTTAGCGCCGGGCGGGGTTGGCCAACAAAGTCTATGATTTAGCTTTGAGCCACAGCTTTAGGAACATTCTGTGACCACAAAAAAATTGCGCAGTTGATCCTGCTTTTTCCAATATTATTGCTGGCGGCCTGCCAGAATGCAACGCCAACGACGCCTGTGACGGACACGGCCGTTTCACCATCCCCAGTTATTTCCCAGACCACAGCGACAGCAACGGCCGTTCCCCCCACTTCTGAAAATACACCCACCCCCAACGCCATCGCCACCGCTCTGGCTTTAGACGCCGCCACCCGTGCCGCCGGCCCCACCAGAGAACCGACAGCCACCCCCAAGCCCATTCCCACCCTCGATCCGGCCGTAGACCGCTGGTGGAATGACGCCGTCTTTTACGAAATCTTCGTTCGCAGCTTTCAAGATTCAGACGGCGACGGCATTGGCGACCTCAACGGCCTGATCGAAAGACTGGATTACCTCAACGATGGCGATCCGGCCACGACCACCGATTTGGGCGTGACCGCGCTGTGGCTCATGCCCATCATGGAATCACCCAGTTATCACGGTTACGACGTGGTCGATTATTACACGGTCGAACAGGATTATGGCACAAATGAGGATTTCCAACGGCTCATCGCTGAAGCCCACAAACGAGGTATCCGGGTGACGATTGACCTGGTAATTAACCATTCCAGTTCCCAAAACCCCTGGTTTATCGCTGCCAACGCCGGTGATCCCCAGTACCGCGACTGGTATGTTTGGGCCGATCTGGCTCCCGATTATCTGGGTCCCTGGGGGCAAAAGGTCTGGTATGCCGGGCAGGATGGCAGTTACTACGCCGTTTTCTGGTCGGGAATGCCCGATTTGAACTTAAGCAATACGGCCGTTACCACCGAACTCTACGCCATTACCCGCTTCTGGCTGGAAGAGATGGGCGTGGACGGGTTCCGTATGGACGCCGTGCGCCATTTCATCGAAAACGGCATTGCTCAGGAGAATACCCCGGCCACCCACGCCTGGCTGCAAGCCTTCCACACCTTCTACAAAAGCGTTGACCCAAACGCCTTTACCGTGGGCGAGACCTGGACAGACACTCCCCATGCCGCCCAGTACGCCGTTGATGAAAACGACATCGCCTTTGAATTCAACCTGGCCGAATCCTACGTTCGCGCCGCCGGCAGCCCCATTAGCGGCGATTTGTACGACGTTGCCGAACTGGTAGACGCCAGTTATCCGCCGAACCAGTTTGGCATTTTCCTGACCAACCACGACCAAAACCGGGTGATGAGCGTCTTGCGTGACACGGCCAAAGCGAAACTGGCCACCGCCCTGCTGTTGACCTCGCCCGGCGTACCCTTTTTGTACTACGGCGAAGAGATTGGCATGACCGGCACCAAGCCCGACGAAGACATTCGCCTGCCCATGCAGTGGACGAGCGATGATCCGGGAGTGGGTTTCACAACTGGAGAACCCTGGCGCGCTCCGGCCGCCGATTACCCGGAAGTCAGCGTGGCTCTGGAAAATGCCGACCCTGATTCGCTGCTCAATGATTACCGGGCGCTGATCCATTTGCGGAGCGAGCATGAAGCGCTGCGGGAAGGTGACTGGACGCCGGTGGAGCCGAACTCGAATCGTCTGTATGCCTTTTTGCGCCACACGGCTGATGAGACGATTCTGGTTGTCGTCAATCTCAATCCCAATCCGGTGAAAGCGGAAGATTACAGCCTGGATTTAGCCGAAGGGCCGTTGAGTGGTGCGGTAACGGCCGTTACCCTCTTCGGCCCCACCGTGGAAACCAGCCCTGAAATAAACAGCAGCGGCGGCTTCTCCGGCTACCACCCGCTGGCTGAAATTCCGGGGCAGTCGGCGACCATCATCCAATTGGTCCCTGGTGGCTAATTTGTAGGACGAATTTGATGAAAGTTCACAATAAAACGTTAAAACGACATCGAATGAATTCGACGTCTAAACGCCGGAAACCTGTTTCAAACAG
>JBNKZT010000459.1:0-4354 GCA_050301775.1 Promineifilaceae bacterium (SeqCode) | reverse complement strand
TCGCCCTCCCAAATGCGTGACACAACCGCATCCTGACCCATTTTTTGCCAGGCCGCAGCAACCGCAGATTGATACGATCCAAGTTTTGTTTCCATTGTGATTTCTCCTGAAGTAGGCGGGGATTAAGGGATTAGGGGATGGTTGAACGTGAAAATCCCCTAATCTCCTAAGCCCCGCAATTTATCAATTTATCTCTGGGCAATGAGCACCTGCTGTTTTTGGGCCACGCTGGCCAGCAAGGATTCAAATGATTTGGCAAAAGCGGCAACGCCATCGTCCTGTAATTTTTGGGTAACGGCCGACATGTCTACCCCGGCATCGGCCAATTGCGCCAATTGAGACAAAGCTTCAGCCACGCCTTCTGTCAATGTTTCGGCCACCGTGCCATGATCGTTGAAAGCGGCCAATGTGGCTGGCGGAATGGTGTTGACGGTATATGGGCCAATGAGTTCATCGATGTAGAGCGTGTCGGGATAGGCGGGATTTTTGGTGCTGGTGCTGGCCCATAACGGCCGTTGCACCCGCGCTCCCTTCTCCACCAATACCGCCCAACGGGGTCCGGCAAACACTTCCTGGAACCGTTTGTAAGCCGCCTTGGCATTGGCGATGGCGATTTTACCCAGCAGCCTCGTGCTGCCGTTGCCTTTCGCTGCCAATAGATCGTCTACGGCCGCATCCACCCGGCTGACAAAAAACGAAGCCACCGATGCCACCCGCGACAAATCGTCAGCGGTATTGGCTTCCAAACCGGCAATGTACGCTTCCATCACCGCTTCATACGAGTCCAGTGAGAAGATGAGCGTCACATTGACATTGATGCCCTCGCTGATGAGCTGGCGAATGGCCGGAATCCCGGCCGGAGTGGCCGGGACTTTAATCATAATATTGGGGCGGCCCAGGGCGGCAAAGAGGCGGCGGGCATCGGCCAGTGTGCCTTCGGTGTCGTGGGCCAGCGTGGGGCTGACTTCCAAACTGACGTAGCCATCAACGCCGTCGGTCGCGTCGTAAACGGAACGCAGCATGTCGGCGGCACGGGCAATATCTTCCATCGCCACTATTTCGTAGATGGTCTCGGTGGTTTTGCCTTGCACTGCCAGGGCGTGAATCGCCTCGTCATAGTCGGCGCTGCCGGCGATTGCTTTTTCAAAAATGGAGGGGTTGGAGGTGATGCCGATGACCCCATCGTCGAGTAACCGCTGTAACTCGCCGGACTCGATGATGGCGCGGCGGATGTTGTCGTACCAAACAGATTGGCCTAAGCGGGCCAGGTCGTGTAATTTTGTCATGTTTGCTCCTTTAAGCCGTGAACACGGCTCTTGTAATTTCTACAACGCATCAAGTTTACCACAGAAGGGAAACGGCCGTTTCTCAAATTCTATCCCGATTTATCAGGAATATGATGCATTTTCTACAAGTTCACATCTATGATAGGATGCTGTTCTTTTATTTGACATCCCTGCGACCAAAAACTTTACCTGGTACAGTACAATTTGTAACCATCTTATGCAGGTGGAGTGGGGTAACGGCCGTTGCCCAAAAATTTCTTGAATAGAGACTTTCAACTATAATTATCAACGTTCAACATGACAGCAACAAAGGATCTGCATTGGTACCAGCAAAATCTAAGACAAGCCCTTCTTTCACTGAATTTGTTATTCTCGTCTCCCTCATGATGTCGCTGACCGCGCTGTCTATCGACGCGATGCTGCCCGCCTTGTCCCAAATAGGCAGCGACTTGAATGTGCAAAATGCCAACGACCGCCAGTTAGTTATCTCCATGATATTTATGGGGTTGGCCTTTGGCCAATTATTTTTCGGGCCGCTCTCTGATAGTGTAGGGCGCAAACCGGCCATTTACGGCGGCTTGATATTATTTATGGCCGGATCACTGCTATCCATGTTGGCCGCCACTTTTCCCATGATGTTGGTGGGGCGCTTGATTCAGGGGCTTGGTATTTCCGCGCCGCGAGCGGTCACGCTGGCCCTGGTACGGGACCAATTTGAAGGCCGGGCGATGGCCCGCGTGATGTCGTTTGTTTCCACCGTGTTCATCCTCATCCCCATGCTGGCCCCCACGATGGGCCAGGCAGTCCTCCTCTTCTCCGGTTGGCGCGGCATTTTTGGCGTCTATGTGGCCCTGGCCGTGATTGTGCTGGTCTGGCTGGCGCTCCGGCAGCCAGAAACACTGGCGCCAGAAAATCGCGCCCCGTTTACCTGGCAGCGTATTCTCGGCGCGACGCAGGAAATCATCAAGAACCGGCTCGCTTTGGGCTATACAGTCACGGCCGGTCTGGTCAGCGGCGCATTTGTCGGCTACCTGAATTCGGCCCAGCAAATTTTTCAGGAGCAGTATGCACTGGGAACCCTCTTTCCCATCTATTTTGCCATTATCGCTTCCTCAATCGGGTTAGCATCGTTGGCCAACAGCCGCCTGGTTATGCGCTATGGGATGCGTTTCCTGGTTAGAACAGCCATGCTGACCATCGTCATTCTATCCGTCGCGGCCTTTGGGTTTGCTTTGTTTGCCGCTGGCCAGCCGCCCTTGTGGTTTCTTATGACCTATTTAATGATGACGTTTTTCGGTGTAGGCATTTTGTTTGGCAACCTGAATGCCCTGGCGATGGAACCGCTGGGCCACATGGCCGGAATTGGCGCAGCGATTGTTGGGTCGCTTTCAACGCTGCTTTCGACGCTTTTGGGCACGGTGATTGGCCAAAGCTACAACGGCACAATCTTTCCCCTGGTAGCTGGTTTGATGGTGCTGGTTGGGCTGTCTATCATTGTGGTACGCTGGGCTGAGGCTGGTTAGTGCCGCTTTTTCGTGGGAGTACTCGACTTATTTACCCTGGTTTTTTGGAGCTTAAATCTATGTTGCAATCTTTTCCGACAGTGAATGACCAAACGGCCGCGGCCGCGGCCGTTCTCGCAACCACTTTCCCCGTTAATCCGACCGACGTGCGCCGCCTCTTTGTCCCTTATCGCATGAGTCCCTTGGGTGCACACGTGGACCATCAAGGGGGGCAAATTTTAGGCCGGACAATCCGTGCCGGAACCGCTTTAGCTTACGCGCCGCTGGATGAACCGGAAATTCGATTGGCCAGCGCCAATTTCCCCGGTGTCGTCGGTTTCACATTGGGAACGGCCGTTCAACCCAACCATTGGGCGCGTTATGCCCAGGCCGCCGTTCTGGCCTTAGGCCAATCACACCCGTTAACACGGGGATTCACGGGCGTCAGCAGCGGCGCTTTGATTGGCACCGGGCTGGGTTCGTCGGCTTCGGTGGGCCTGGCTTACTTGCAGGCTCTAGCCGATGTCAACGCCATCGACCTGACGAAAGAAGAATTGATCGAACTGGACTTCCAGCTTGAGCGCAATTTAGGGCTGCAAAACGGCATTCAGGATCAAGCCAATATCCTGTTTGGCCAAGAAAAGTCACTGCTCCACCTTGACGCCTGCAGCCGCCAAACCCGCCTTATTTCCGACCCGCCGCAAGCGGCAGGAGCGGGCTGGCTCATCGCCTACTCCGGCGTTTCCCGTAACCTGACATCAGGCGGTGGTTACAACAATCGGGTGGCCGAGTGCCGGGCGGCGGCGCAATTTTTGGAGCCTACGGCCGTTACCCTTTCCGATGTGCCCCCCGAACAGTTCGCCAGTCGGGCCGAAGCAATGCCTCCCATTCTGCGCCGCCGCGCCGCCCATTACTTTAGCGAAGTAGCGCGGGTGGCCGCCGGTACCCAGGCGTGGCAGGCGGGCGATTTGCCCCACTTTGGCAAGCTGATGAACGAGTCCTGCACCAGCTCAATTCAACAGTACGAAAGTGGCCATGAAGCGGTCATTACCCTTCAGCACATTGTTAGCGGTGCGCCGGGCGTGTATGGCAGCCGATTTAGCGGCGGCGGCTATGGCGGCTGCGTGATTGGTCTGGTGGAACAGGAGCAGGCGGAAACGGCCGTCACCCACATCAAGCAAGCCTACCAGCAGCAGTTTCCGGTGCTGGCCGAAGCAGCGGCGTTTTATTGGGAGGCGATATGAGCCAGATGCCGACAACGGCCGTTCTGCTGGCGGCGGGGCGCGGCAAGCGGCTGCGTCCCTACACCGACCACACGCCCAAACCGCTGCTGCCGGTGGACAGCCGTCCTACGCTCGATTACGTCCTGCAAGCGGCGGCGCAGGCGGGTATCGAAACGGTCTGTCTCGTCACCCATCATCTGGCCGAGCAAATTGAGCAGTATGTGGGGGATGGCACGGCCTGGGGCTTAACTGCCGTCTACTGCCGCCAGCCGGAGATGTTGGGCACGGCTCATGCGTTGCAAACGGCCGTCTCAGCCTACCCACACCTATTTGAACGGGAACG
>JBNKZT010000458.1:0-4362 GCA_050301775.1 Promineifilaceae bacterium (SeqCode) | reverse complement strand
GGACAAGAATTGACTTTCCCGACAGACTGCTAGCCAGATCAAAATCCAATTGCACAGCCATCGGTACGGCAGTCACTCCCCGCCACATACGCCCCCGACTCCAGCCGCCAGATAATTTGCCCGTTGCCAAACACATCCACATCCGCATCCACTTCCACCTCGTGACCCCGTTCGCGCAGTCCGGCCACGATATCCGGATCGATAGCCGGTTCCACTTTGATTTCGCGCCCTTCATGCCAGTACCAGCGCGTCGCATCCAGGCTGCTTTGCGGATTCAGGCCATAATCAATGGTGTTGACCATCATCTGAACGTGGCCCTGCGGCTGCATGTGCCCGCCCATCACGCCAAATGGGCCTACCGGCTGGCCATCTTTCGTCAAAAAGCCGGGGATGATCGTATGATACGGCCGTTTTCCCCCCACCAATTCATTCCGATGCCCAGCTTCCAACGAAAACCCTTCGCCCCGATTTTGCAGCGCAATCCCCGTTCCCGGCACGACGATGCCCGACCCAAAGCTGGAAAACGTCGATTCAATCAGGCTGACCATCATGCCTTCGCCGTCGGCGACGCATAGATAAGCCGTATCACCGCGCAGCGGTTCACCCGGCTCTGGCAGTCCGGCTTTATCACCGATGAGCTTGCGCCGTTCGGCGCCATACGCCTTGCTTAACAGCGCCGCCGTCGGCACGTCGGCCCGCTCCGGATCGGCGATGTAGCGCTGCGCATCAGCAAAAGCCAGCTTCATCGCTTCCACCTGCCAATGATAGCTCTGCGCCGATTCACGCGGCGTACCGGCCAAATCGAAGCCTTCCAAAATGTTGAGTGCCATGAGCGCCGCCAGTCCCTGGCCGTTGGGCGGGATTTCCCATACGTCATAGCCACGATAATTGGTGTGGATCGGCTCGACCCAAGTGCTGCTGTGTCGGGCGAAATCATCGGCCTGCAAAAAACCACCGGTATGCTTTGCGAAATCAACGATGGTTTCCATCAGTCCACCCTGGTAAAAGGCGGCTGTCTCGGTTTCGGCGATGCGGCGCAGGCTGTAGGCCATTTCGGGGCTGCGCCACAGTTCACCTACCTTTGGCGGGCGGCCTTCCGGCATGAAAGTGGCCGCCCAATGTGCGAATTCATCGGCGGTTAAGGCCTGCCGCATTTTGGTTTCGGCCCAGACCCAGTTGTATTGGGAGATGGGGGAGATAGGATAACCGGCTTCGGCGTAGGTAACGGCCGTTTCAAACAATTCCCCAAACGGCAGCCGGCCAAAACGCTGGTGCAAATCGTGCCACGCGGCGGGCGCACCCGGCACCGTCACCGGCAGCCAACCTTTGCCCGGAACTGCATCATGCCCCCGCTGCCGGACGATTTTGGCCGTCAATCGTTGCGGTGCGCGCCCGGAACCGTTTAAGCCATGTAATTTCGTCCCATCCCATACCAATGCGAATGCATCGCCGCCGATGCCGCAAGATGCCGGTTCGACAACGGTCAGGGTAACGGCCGTGGCCACTGCCGCATCCACCGCATTGCCACCCCGCTGCAAAATAGCCAATCCGGCCTGCGCCGCCAATGGCTGACTCGTCGCCACCATCCCCTGCGCTGCATAAACCGGCTGCCGTCGGCTGGCGTAGGGCGCTGGCGGATAGGGAATATAATCTAAATGTATGCCCATTAAAGTTTCCTCGGAGCCAAATCAAAAAGAGCCTCGCCAATCTTATCAGCGAGGCTTTAAGTGTATCCCAACTCTCCTTTAGCGGGCACTGGTCCCCGTTCCATTGGCGCGCTGCAGCACGGCCGTTGCCACCCGCATCCCGCCCACCGTCACCCCCGCCGTTGATTGGCCGGGGAAAATCGAATCGCCCACCAGCCACAAATTGGGAACGGCCGTTGCCGGACCGTGAGCGCGAAACAGCGATTCCTGGGCAAAGCCGCCGACCATGCCCTGCGGCCGCCGGGTGAAGCGTTGAAACGTCACCGGCGTCCCCGGCAGGCACAGCCGGATGGCCTGGCCGATGCCGGGAATGGCCCGTTCAGCGGCGGCCACCATGCGCTCGGCGTACTGCTGGCGGCGGACTTCGTAGGCGGTGCGGTCCTGATTTTGGTACTGCCACCAGGGGGCAACGGCCGTATGCGTCGAAAGCGTCGCTGCCCGCATTCCTGCTGGCGCGCGCTGGTCATCATCCGGGTCGGAAAGCGAGATGAAAACAGAATTAGTTTCCCCCAACGGTTCAGCCGGGTCAACGACGACTTGATGATGATCGGGAATACTTGTTGGCAATCGCTCTTTGTCCAGCCCCAGGTAGAGTGTAAAAGCGCCCCACGTCGCCGGGGTCGTGTCGATTTTCTTCGGCCACCCGCTGCGGGCATCGTCGCCCAACAATCCGGCCAGCGCCCAGGGTGTGAGATTGGCCAGCAGCCAATCCGTTTCTATTGTCAGCCCTTTGTTGGTGCGGACAGCTGCGGCACGGCCGTTCCGCACCACAATCTCAGTCACTTCCTGCCGGTACAAGACCTGCCCACCGTTTTGCTTCATCCAGTTGGCCAGCGTTTGGGCCAGGCTGCCGATGCCGCCGTGCACGTGATTGACGCCCCGCCGTGGCAAATCCAGTGCGGCGCTGCCGTACAAGGCGTTGGCTTTTTCGGCTGTCGTTTGTGCCGAGATGAGCAGTTGGGCATCCAAAAAAGTGCGGAACTCCGAATCGGCATTCCGGGCCAATCCGGCAATCGTGTGGGTGAGATAAGGGATGGCAGGCAGGGTGGACGGCCGTACCGCCTTGGCCAACGTGACCCAATCATGCCCCGACTGGGGCGGCCAGGGAAACGGCCGTGACGACACATCCCACGCCGCCGCCGCCAGCCGCTCCTGGAGTCGCCAAAAGCGTTCCGTGCCCGGCAGTTTGGCCTGCCGCTCGGCCCGCCACAGCTCCGGATTGGCCCACTGGGTGATTGACTTGTTTGGCAAATGGACAACCCAGGCCGGGTTAACCGGCTGAATCGGCCACTCCAGGCCCAGCATCTCGGCCAATCGGAAATGCGGCCCGCCGGGGGCAAAACCGCCGGCCAACGTCGCTCCGGCATCAAAGCGGTAGCCTTTGTGGTAAAACGTGCCCGCGCTGCCACCCGGATAGACATGGGCTTCCAGAACGGTTACGTTAAATCCGGCTTTGAGCAGCAGGGAAGCGGCCGTTAACCCGCCAATCCCGGCCCCAATGACGACGACACGGCCGTTTTTACTCCGACTCATCCACCAATCCCAGGCTCTCCAGGATTTCGTCATTGCTGGGAATATCGCTCATCGACTTCCCGTAATGGACAAATCGGGCAATTCCCTCTTTATCGACGACGACCTGGGCCGGCATCCGGCCAAATTTGAACAGCTTGATTTCCTGGCCGTACAATTTCAGCACCGAATAGTTGGGATCAGGCAGGCCGATGAAGGGCAAATTATTCTCGGTCCAATAGTCCCGAAAAGCAGATGCGCCATCAGGGCCGACAACCACAATTTCTGTCTCGTTTTCGACAAATCGATCATATTCCTGGCGCAACTGCGCCATATGCGCGCGGCAGAACGGTCATATAAAGCCGCGATTAAAGACCAGGACAACGTTCTTTTTGCCCTTAAAATTAGACAGGCTGACATCATTGCCGTCTATATCCGGCAGTGTGAAATCAGGCGCTGGTTTGTTTAGTTGTGCTTTTTGACTCATCTTATTCCTTTGTAATTGGGAGCGCGGATGTCCCATCCGCACTGGCAGGTGGGATGCCTGCGCTCTGTTTTCATATTACCGCTAAATTTCAATGCGAACGGCCGTCATTTGCCGGCCACGAAATCGGCCCATCAGATCAAAACCCCGTTTGAGGAGGCCATATTTTTTATTAAACAACGTATTGACATGATTGGCCAGAGCCGAGTCGTCAATTTCGTAGGCACGGCCGTCCACCCACGTACCCAACGGATTCCCCTGCGCGTCACACGGGGCCACTTTGATACGCGGGTATCGGTTGAGGCGCTTCACTTTCCAGGCATTGACCATTGTGCGCGTGTACAAAACGCCGTCTTCGATCACAAACCAGACCGGCGTCTTGACTCCCTCGCCATTTTTGCGGAAGGTTTCTAAATTGATGTATTGTTGGCGTTCAAATTGTTCGATTGACATAAAACTCCAGATTCAAGATGAAGTGATTTTATAAGCAGCCAAAGTTCGCTGCCGCGCCTGACGATGATCAACAATGGGAGCCGGGTAATCGTGGCCAATGATACAGCCTGATTGTTTTTGCTCCACAAGCGGCATCAAATGTGGCTCGTGAATGTACTTATCCGGTACGTCAGCCAGTTCCGGCAGCCAGCGGCGAATATAAGCACCGTC
>JBNKZT010000457.1:0-4366 GCA_050301775.1 Promineifilaceae bacterium (SeqCode) | reverse complement strand
CATCGGCAGTTGGGTAGCCGATTCCGGATCGGCGCGATGAGCGGCACTGCTGCCGCAGCAAACCCAGCCCTGTGGTTCGATCAAGTTGAGGTCAAGGGCTTCGCACACGGCCGTTGCCGACGTATCAAACTCCTTAGCCGATGAATGCAGCGAACAGCCAGGATAATAAGCGATAGCATTGACTGCATTAGGATCGGGTTTTACATGACGCGACGGTTTCCCTCGGCTGGGCAGCATCGAAACCTTGCGCTTCTTCAACATCTCCAGGTAAAAAGCCCGATCCTCCCACAACTGCTGGGGATTACGCAGCGAAAGTTCAGCCATTAAACCCGGCTCATAGGCCCGCCCCCACAGCCGCACCTCGCGCATAAACGCTTCATTAAACGCATTCACCTCTGGGATGCCGGGTGTGATGCCCCGTTCAACCGCTTCGCGGGTCAAAAATTCCATAATGCCATTGATGTCCAGATTTTGCGGGCAGCGGGTCGTACACGTCTGGCAGGCGGCGCACAGCCAGGGCGTTTGCGATTCCAGGGCAATATCTTCCTGCCCTAACTGCACAGCGCGCATAATTTGATTGGGCTGCCAGTCAAAAAAGTCGGCTACCGGACAGCCGCTGGTACATTTAACACACTGGTAGCACAAATACACATTCTGCCCCAATTCATCCTGAATACGCCGGGCCAAATCCGGGTTAATCGTCATCGCTTCATCTACAACAATTTCGTCGTCCATTGCTCGATTCCCTTGAACAAATTCCGCGTTTTCCGCGTTCATCCACGTCCTAAATCTCTGGTCGCGGGTATAACCCAGCCCCTTCCACAATCGGCTTGACCGCTTCTTCCCACTCAATGGCCATGATATGTACCCCGGCCACGCCCTTCACCTGCCGCAGCTGCTGGATCAGTTCGATGCAGATTTGAATCCCTTCCTGCTTCCAGGCGTTGGCGCGATCACGCTTGTCTTGCGGCGTCAGTTCATCTTTTGATTTACCGGCCCAGGGTTGGCCGGCAGCCGTCATCCGGTCAATCAATTCATCAGGAACGAGAATACCGGGCACACTGTTTTTCATATACCGGGCCATGCCCGGGCTTTTAAGCGGGCCAACTCCGGCCAGGATGTACGTCTGTTCGTGAATGCCCAACTCGCGCACTTTTTCCATGTACTTTTCAAAAGCCGGCACGTCATAAACAAGCTGGGTCTGGATGAAGTTAGCCCCGGCTTTGACCTTCTTGGCCAACCGGTACGGCCGAAAATCAATCGGATCGGCAAACGGCGCGGCCGCAGCCCCAATGAAGAAGCGCGCTTCCGGCCCTTTGAACTTGTCACCACATTGGAAAATGCAGTCGTCGCGCATTTCGGCCACCATGCGTACCATTTGCAGCGAATCCAGGTCAAACACATTTTTGGACGTGGGATGATTGCCAAACGTTTGATGGTCGCCAGAAAGACAGAGCAAATTGCGCATCCCCAGCGCGTAAGCGCCTAGCAAATCGGCCTGGATAGCCAGCCGATTACGGTCGCGGCAGGTCATCTGGATGACTGGTTCCAGCCCTTCCTGGACCACAATCGTGCCTGCGCCAATGCTGGACATGCGCACGATAGCTGTCTGGTTATCGGTGAGGTTAACGGCGTCGCAGTAGCCTTTCAGTAAACCCGCCTTTTTGCGGATCACGTCGCCATCGGCGTTTTGCGGCGGCCCTAACTCACCTGTCACAGCAAAATGCCCCGCCCGCAGCATCCGCTCCAACGTCGAACCAACCAGATACCCATTCCCGGCAATTTTTTGTTCATTACTCATTGTCTCATTGCTCATTGCTCAGTCCTCCTCCGCTACCAGGCGTAAATCCTGACGCACGATTTTGCGCGGGCCGCCATCGCGGGATGTGCGCCAGTTTTTGGGCGGCTGTAATTCCAGAAGCAAGTCCAGTTTGCCCATACTGCTCATCCGGTCGACAATGAGCTGCCAGGCGCAGGGCACGTCGGGGTTGATTTCGCAGTGGCCAGCCTCGGACCCGCCGCAGGGGCCATTGAGCAGCGACTTGGAGCAGCGGGCGATGGGGCAGATGCCGCCGGTCAGCCCTAAAATGCAGTCGCCGCAGGCCGCGCAGCGCTCGGCCCAGACGCCTTGCTCCGTGGGCAGCCCCAAAAAGCTGGTGTTAAGACCGGGCACAACCCAAGCGTCAGGAAAATGTTCGGCGATGGCCTGCACGCCAATGCCGCAACCCAGCGACAGGACGACGTCATTTTCGCCAATCTGGTCAGCGATTTCGTCCAGGTATTCCCACTCGCACTGGCGCTGCACGGTGACGTCTTGGACGTTACGGCCGTTGCCTTCCAGTTTAGTAGACATGCGCAGAGCGGAAGCGGTAATCGCCGCCTCCCGTGCGCCGCCGGCAAAACAAACGGTAACGCACGTGCCGCAGCCCACGACGAGCACGTTTTGGGCGCTGCCAATCAATTTCTTCATTTCACTTAATGTTTTTTGTTCGGCGACAATCATGTTTCACTCTCCTTTGGAGATGGATAACTGGAGACTAGAGATTAGAGACTGTTTTCAATCTCTAGTCTCCAATCTCCAGTCTTCGCAAAGGGCTTGGTCCTAACGCAGCCACTTGTTCCGTCATTTCCGAGGCAATTTCGGCGAATCGTCCGGCCTGGGCCGATGACAGGTTAAACATGCCCACACGCTCCGGTTCCAGCCCAATCTGGGTTAGCAGTTCCTGAACCCGGTTGACCCGCCTTTGGGCGTTGGTATTACCTTCCAGGTAATGACAGTCGCCGGGCAGTCAACCGGCGACCATCACGCCATCCACACCGCTCTCGAAGGCATGCAGGGCCAGCAGCACGTCCAGTTTGCCGGTGCAGGGCAGTTCCACGACCTTGACATCGGGTGGATAGGCCATACGCAGGCCCCCAGCCAAATCGGCCGCGGCGTAGGCGCAATGTTCACAGCAGTAGGCGATGATTTGTAAGATGTTGTTCATATTCTTAGGAGACTGGAGATTGGAGACTGGAGACTGTTGGTTTTATATCCAGTCTCTAGTCTCCAGTCTCTAGTCACTAATCTCCGCCAACGGAATAAAATTAGCCGGTAATTGGACCAACGCCTCAACCTTGGCGGTGAGTTGAGCGTCGGTGTAGTGCATGAGCTGAATGGCGCGGGCCGGACATTCGCTGACGCAGATGCCACAGCCCTGGCACACGGCCGTTTCCACATAAGCCGCTCCCATAATTCCACCCACGCCGGTCAGATTGGGCTTCATTCGGGGTACGCCAAAGGGGCAGATGCGCACACAGGTCAGACAGCCGGTGCATTTTGACTCGTCCACGACGGCCACGCGGCCGCCAGCGGTTAACGTCTCTTTGCTCAACACCCGCGCCGCGCGGGAAGCGGCGGCCTGGGCCTGGATCATCGTCTCATCCAGCAGCTTGGGGTAATGGGCCATTCCGGCCATGAAGACGCCGTCGGTGGTAAAATCGACCGGGCGCAGCTTGACGTGCGCTTCCTGGAAGAAACCGTCGGCATCGAGCGGGACTTTGAACAGGCTGGCTGTCTGGTGGGCATCCTCGCGGGGCACAACGGGCATGGAGAGAACGAGGAGATCGGGGTGGAGGGTGAACGGCCGTCTCAACACCGGTTCCCACGCTCGTAGGGACAAGATGCCATCTTGTCCTACGGCTACTTCCGGTTTGTGGTCGGCGTCGTAGCGGACAAAGAGGACGCCCTGCCGTCGCGCTTCCGTGTATAGTCGTTCACCGAAGCCGTAGGTGCGGATGTCGCGGTAAAAGATGATGATTTGGGCATCAGGGTTTTGCTGTTTCAGCGCCAGTGCGTTTTTCAGCGCCACCGTGCAGCAAATGCGGCTGCAATATTTTTCCGCCGGGCCGACGCATTGAATCATGGCCACCGATTTCAAGTGTGATGTATCGCCATTCAGGAAGGCTTCAAACTGTTGTTGGGTGACAATACGGGGGTCTGTGCCGTAGCCATAATCGGGGCCGCGATATTCCTGGCCGCCGGTGGCTAAAATCGTTGCCCCGTGCTGGATGGTGATAGGCTCTCCGCTGCCGTTTTCAATCACGCTGGCAAAATTGCCCATGAAACCGGTGGTGTGGGTCACCCGGCTGGACAGGTGGATGGTGATGTTGTCGTTGGTCTGGACTAGTTCGATTAGATCGTGCAGCTTTTGCTGCGGAGACTGGAGATTGGAGACTGGAGATTGAACAGTCTCTAATCTCCAATCTCTAGTCTCTGTGAACACCTGCCGCAAATTGCCCCCCAATTCATCTTCCCGCTCCACCAGATGCACCGGGAACCCCTGCCCGGCCAACGACAAAGCGGCCGTCATTCCTGCCGGGCCGC
>JBNKZT010000456.1:0-4379 GCA_050301775.1 Promineifilaceae bacterium (SeqCode) | reverse complement strand
GTGGAAGAATCAGGGGCAATTGCCATTACGCCGTTGCTAAATGGGAATCTGAACGTGGCCGGCAAGACGGTGGTTTGTGTATTGTCAGGTGGAAATTTGGAAACGGCCGTGTTGCGCGACATCCTCATCGAATTTACCGGCGAATATTAGCTGCCCCTTAGGGTTCGCTCGAAAATAAGTTTTGACTTTCGGAGACTAGAGATTAGAGACTAGAGACTGGTAGTCTCTAATCTCCAATCTCCAGTCTCCCAGTCAAACGAGGAAGTTAATAACGAGCGGACCCATAGTTATGGATTGCTCAATGCATCGTTTCGGCCAGAAGCGGATTTGGTTGCGTTACGCACCTTGCGACGACATCGATCCCAACTGCTGGAACACCGGTCGCCTCATATCCTGCATATGCAAAAAGCGTTGCTGCAAATGAACTTGCAGTTGAGTCAGGTACTGAGCGCCATCACCGGGCAAACAGGGTTGTTGATCATGCGGGCAATCGTAGCCGGAGAGTGGAACCCGCAAAAGTTGGCCGGGTTACGGAATTGGCGTTGTCAGAAAGATGAGACTGAAATCGCTGAGGCATTGACCGGAACTTGGCGCGAAGAGCATCTCTTTGTCCTGAAGCAGTCGCTGGCGATGTATGATTTCTACACAGAACAGTTGGCGGAATGTGACCGGCAGATTGAACGGACATTTTCGCTGATTAAGCCCCGTTGGGGAGCAATTGCCGAGGAAGAAACGGCGATCATGGCGGCTGGTGGCGGGAAGAAAGACAATCGGGGCAGGAATGCGCCGGAACAGGTACAAAGCCGTGCCCACATCAAACGGATAACCGGGATTGATTTGGTGGTAAGAGCTAGAGCCAGAGGGAAAACGGCCGTTCCCCATCCTCCTTCTGCCCTCTGCCTTCCGATTCCCCCCTTATGCTTCTCGCAGTCGTTGATACTGCACATTGAGATGCGCCCCAAACATAAAAATGAGGCTGCTAAAATAAGCCCAGGTTAGAAAAACCGTAATCGTAGCAAACGAACCGTAAACCAGGTTGGAGCGCGAAAGATACGAAGCTACAAAATAAAGAAATCCCTGCTTGGCCAACTCCCATAAAATCCCCGCGCCTATCGCTCCCGGCAAAACCTGCCGCCAGGTCAGTTTGACATGAGGCAGAAAGTAATAAAGAGCGGCAAACAGGGTCACGCTCAAAAAAACCGCCCAAAACTGATCCGTATAAGGCTGCATCCACTGAATTTCGTCAGGCAGCAGGGTATTGATGATGGTCCAGATGGTGCTCTCGGCAAAGGAAGCCGCCAGCAGCAGACCGCTGATGATGAGGACGAGCAAGATGGCCAACCCACGCCGCCGCCAGGACGGCCGTTTCTCATTCAGATCCCACACTTTGTCGGCGGCTCGCGTTAGGACGTTGAAGATGTTGGAAGAAGACCACAAAAGGGTGAGAGTAGCAAAGCCGGTTATGGGGCCGCGGGCGCGGACAATACGCTCGATGTTGGCCCCTAATAGTCTCCCTAACGCCGGCGCCGCAAACTCCAACTGCGTAACCACGCCATTTTCCGCCAGCATCGGGTCAATCCAAAGGCTGCCGATGGCCACAGTCAGCAGGGTTAGTGGAAACAGCGAAAACAATGTGAAGTAGCTGATGGCCGCCGCCGTTAGGGCTGAGTCCGGCGCCAGCGCGGCCTGAAATGAGAGCCAGATCAAGTGCAGCCAACTGCGTCCCAACCGGCTTAGTGCGGCTAACCGGGGCCATTTTTCCTGCCATAATTGCAACATGCTGTCGAGTATACAACCGATTGGGCGATCGTAAAATGAGACGGCCGTCCCGTTTTACGATTCGCTGCTTCCGTGCTACCATTCGCGCCATGAAACGTCCTGACGAACTTCGAACAACAACCTGGCAAATTGCGCCGCCGGTACCGGAAGCCGTGCGCCAGACGTCTAGCCAAACCCACCCGGTCTTACTCCAGATTTTGTACAATCGAGGTATCGTGGAGCCGGGCGATATTCAATCATTTTTAGACGGCCGTTACTTGCGCAGCACCGACCCCTTTCTCCTGCAAGACATGGACAAGGCCGTCGCCCGCATCGAACAGGCCATCGCCAACGACGAGCGCATCATCGTCTACGGCGACTTTGACGCCGACGGCGTGACTGCCACCGTTCTGCTGACCGAAGCGCTGCGCGGACTGGGGCTGGAACGGGATAAGGTGCAGCCCTACATCCCGGATCGAGTCGATGAAGGTTACGGCCTCAACATGGAAGCGCTGACCACGCTCAAAGAAGAAAAAGAAGCCGGATTGGTCATCAGCGTGGACTGCGGCATCCGTTCGGTGGCCGAGGTGGAACACGCCAACCGCATCGGCCTGGATATGATCATCACCGACCATCACAGTTTGGGTCCTGTCCTGCCGCCGGCGGTGGCGATTGTCAATCCGAAACGGCCGTCATCCCAATACCCGGAAAAAATGTTGGCCGGTGTGGGTATTGCCTACAAACTGGCCCAGGCGCTGGCCCAAACCCTGCCCGACCGCGTTACCTTCAACGAAAGCGATTTGCTCGATTTGGTGGCTGTCGGTACGGTGGCTGACCTGGCCCCGCTGCTGGGCGAAAACCGGCAGCTTGTCATCAACGGTCTGGGCGTTCTCAACAAAGCGCAGCGGCCGGGCATTGCTTCACTTATTCGTGTTTCCAAACTGCGGACGGGCAGCTTGACGGCCGAATCCATCGGGTTTGGTCTGGGGCCGCGTATTAACGCCGCCGGGCGTATCAGCCACGCTTACGACGCTGCCAAATTGCTGGCTTCTAACAATACACTGGTAGCCGACCAATTGGCGCAAAAACTGGATGCGTTGAACCGGCAGCGGCAGCAGATCACGGCCGATCTCAGCGCTCAGGCTGAAGCGATGGTCAAAAACCCTGACGTGCCTATCCTCATTGCCGGCGCTGACAATTTCATGTCGGGTGTTGTGGGATTGGTAGCCAGCCGTTTGGCCGAAAAATATTACCGTCCGGCCATCATTTTGGAAACAGGTGAGGATGAAAGCCGCGCTTCCTGCCGTTCCATCCCTGAATTCCATGTTACCGAGGCGCTGGACGAGGTAGCCGATTTGCTGGTCCGGCACGGCGGCCATGCCCAGGCGGCCGGGTTCACCATTTTGAACGAGAATTTACCTGAATTTGAGGAACGCATGACGGCCATTGCAGCCGCCAAATTGGATGGGTTGGATTTGCAGCCGACGATACCAATCGACATGGAGTTGGACATCGAAGACATTGATTGGGCGCTGCAGGAAACATTGGCTCAACTGGAACCGACCGGTTATGCTAACGCCACGCCGGTATTTTTAAGCCGGGGCGTGGAAGTGACCAGCCATCGCGCCGTGGGGTCGGACGGTTCCCATTTACAGATGCGGTTGAACAGCGGCACCGGCGGCGGCACAACATACCGCGAACTGGGGGCAATTGCTTTCCGGCAGGGAGCCTGGGTCAACAGCCTGCCCCAGTACATCGATGTTGTGTATACGATTGGCGTGAATGAGTGGAACGGCCGTCGCAGCCTCCAACTTATGATCCAGGACATCCGGCCGGCTAAAGGTTGAGCCTGTTGACTGGAAAATAATTAACTTTCCTTGCCGCGAGTGACAAAATCTGATGGCTAAACAACAACAGAAAGGCGATCCCCTTATAGAGGCTCTAATAAACCACCAACCCTGTACAATTAAAATGGCTGATGGAGGCAATCTTGCTTCTATGCGGGAAGTTTTGAAACATGGCCAAACCTTGACTTTTTCCCCGGTAAATGATTACCGCGAAGTACAAGTTAACGACATCGTGATTGTTAAATGGCATGGCGGAAATCACATCATGCATTTAGTGGGAGAAATAAATGGCGATCAATTTCTCATCGTAAACAGCCTCGGCAAAGTGAATGGCTGGGTGAAGGGTGACGCCATTTTGGGGAGAGTTACAGAAAGTATTGAACCGGAACCACAGCCTGAAGTGCCCGAAATGATTAAACAATTGGACGCAGCCTATCGGAAACTCATCGAACGCGAAAAACCGGCCGAGGCTGATGCTCAAAGACTGTACTCGATTGTAGAAGATATGCGTTGGTACGCTGCTGTCCTGGGCGTTGAGCGGTGGGAGGAGCTGCCGAAGTTAAACAAATGGAGTTTCACCCAGCACCTGTGGCACCTGACGCAGCAGGCCAAAAATACGGCCGCTATAGAATCATTCCAATCCATTCACCATTTAATCCATCATGGGAAAGAGCATGTAGGGCGAGTAGCTGAGAATTCTGCATTGTTTGAAGGTGAAGAATCACAACAAAATGACTGATTGCCGGTAAGCAAACAAAGGAAATCTCTGGAGAA
>JBNKZT010000455.1:0-4426 GCA_050301775.1 Promineifilaceae bacterium (SeqCode) | reverse complement strand
CCTGTGAATTTTTAGCTTATCAGCATCATTGGAATAGTGATTGATTGTAGCAAACAGCAGAGCGGTTTCAGGCGTCCATGATGGGTCCCCTTGCTCACGTTTTAACATTGGAGGGAGGGTTTCTTGAACCACCTTCAAGCTTTCTTTGTAGTCCTGTTTTTCCAGCAAAGCCTCCATCACCGGCAGGCCATTTTGCCATTGCTGCGGAATAGTTTCGCGCAGGTTGCCCAGGTATTGCTCCGGGGCATATTTATCAACGCAGTGCATATAGAAGGCATGCCAGGGTGAGTACGTGTCTTTTAACTCTTTTTGCCAGGGGGGTGTCTCTTTATGTTGGGCGAGACCTCTAAAAATAGTCTCCTGATCCGCTTCCGGTAATTGGGTAAAGAAATCCCACAACTTTTCGCTATTCAAGGCCACCTGAGAAAAACTATTCTTCAATTCCAGAATGAGTTCGGCAAAAGCAAAGGCATTGGGAGCCTTCTCGTCTATTTCCGCGTCTCTCATAAACGAAAGCCATTCCCATTGCAGCAAACAAAACATCAAATTTTCTTCCAGATAGAAGCCTTCCACGTAAATCCATTCTGGTATTCCTGCTGAAATTTCATCTTCCATCATAGCAATGGCTTCAGCAAAACCCTCGTTTTGGGAAAAGAAATGCTCAATAGCGTGTGGAATTAGCGGTCGCATCTTTTTTGCTACTTGCTCAAGGTCAGCAATTATCGCTGATTCATCAAAGTAGGGCGACTCCCAATGGTGATCTTGTATAACATATTGGCCGTCTTCCTCTGAGGCTTCATCCACAATATCATACCACTTCCCCCACAACTCATCCCAGGTCTGTTCCAATTTAGCCGTAGACACCGGTTTGTCCGGCGCGACGTCTGCCGCGCCGGCTGAGTCGGGTGGGGAAAGAATGTGCTGTACAGTTTGCCGGGTGTCCGGCGGCAGCTGATCCAAAACCTCATCTTGCCTATCCGGCGGCAACGTTGCCCATAAGGCATCAAGGAGGCGTATAATCTCTTGTTGGGTTAGGGCTTCAAACAAATGGTCTCCAACGGAGAGGGGGATAGACATAGCAGATTTAATCCTTTTTATTAATTGATTTGACGCATTATGAGCTTCATTTTGCGCCGCATAATGTTTTCCCACCTTCATCTATCACGAAGATTATGGCATAATGTGGTCCGATTACAAACAGAGGTGGTTTTTGGGTGTTAAGATGTATTAACTGCTTGGGGTTCCCATAGAACCGAGTCGGCTGCCCATCAGGACAGATACGGAATTGAAAATGCCTTTCTGAAAAAGCAGGATGTTCAGCGAGCCACCGTAGGCAAAGTGGCCAAGTTCATCTCCTTTCTTGACTGGAACCGGCATCCCGCCAACGGGGACCAGCGTCGACTGGTTGTTGACGAGCGACGGGCTCATCGCGCTGATCGTGTTCAGTCCCACCGGAACGACGCCGACACATCCGTGTTTTTCCGTCTCGATGATGAAATAGGAGCGGTGGAAATCCTCAAAAATGCTGAAATCAGTCGTGCTCTCGCCGACATTGAATATCTCATTGAACCAGTGCTCACCATCAGTGATTCCGTTGTAGATCCCCGGCACTTCGACGCCCTCGACAATATTGCCGGTCACAGGCACATGATAGCGATGGTAATTGCCCGGCATCAGTACGCAGGAAACGGCCGTGCCCCCCTCAAAACGCGGCGCATACGCCGATCCGTTTAGGAGCTGTGTGATGTTGAGTTGCCGCGATTTCACATCGAGCAGCTTGGTGAGTGTCAGGTCCGAAAGAATGAAGTTGATCTCCGAGTCGGCGGAAGCCACCACAATCGAGTCGTTGTCAGGAGCTGCAATCGGCCGGGCATTTTTGGCAGGGTTAAGTTCGCGGGTAAAAAATTCGTTGAAAGACTTGAATCCGCCTTCTGGGACAATGAAGTCTTCGATCTGCGTTTCAGGTGCCTCCATCCATTCCTTTATGTAGGTTAACGACTCCGGCGAATCCATGAATCGACCGCGTTCCTTGATGAATTGGACGGTCCAATTGAATATCTCAGCGGTGTATTCCTTGGCCCCCTCGCGGCGGCTTCTGAACGTGTTGAGAAAAGCGAACGCTGAGTCATTGTTCAAATAAAAGTAAGTGAGGGGAACGATCTTACCAAGACCTCCGCTTGGCTGTGGCAGGAACGTGAACCAGGACTCGAAATACTGCACGAAGTAGTCGATGGTCGCACCTACCCACGGGTTTTTTGTTCCGTCTTCGACGAAGGGTTGTACGTGAGAGATCGCTTCGTTAAAGGCGGCCTCGACCACAGGGTTTCGGACGATACACCGCAGTTCCTCCATTAGATATTGCATGGCAGGGGTGAGTGGGGCTTGCCTGTCTGCCTGATCACGAAGTTCTTGTAGTTTTGACATCGTTTCTCCTTCTATTTGCTTGCGGCTGTTAAAAACGACCAGCGTGAAGTTTCATTCCTTGACCCCTTCCCCCGCTCGCCCACAGAGGGCTGAGCGAGGGGGGACGTGAGTCCAGACTTGCGAACCCGCCTTTCTTTAATTGATCAGATTTGGATCGAGTTCATAGTCGGAGCATTCAAATATTCCGGCCCAACGCACGGGGAAAGAAACGCACTCAGGAAGTAGTAGGACAGGCTGAACGGCACCGGCGTCGAACCCTTCCAGGTCGCGATGCGTGCGTTCTGGTTGTTTTCGATCTGAGTCTTGACGGAATCCGAACCGGTCCAGATCGCATTCCAGAAAGCCTTCACATCCGCCTGCTGAGGCGAGCCATCAGGGTAGGGGTGGTACGCTAACATGACGCTGTCGTCGGTTTGAGACATACCCGCAGTTTCAGCCTCATCTACAACTGCAGTGCCCGCCATCACAAAAGTGATTTGGTTCTGGATCACATTCTTAAGGTCATCGGTCTGTGGATTTGGCAGCGAGCCAAGAACCGTTGCTTGCGTCACACTGGCCGCGTCGGTGGGCGCTGCCGCCATCATTGCGAAGGGGCCGTTCGGGGTGAAGGCCCAACCGGGCAACATGGTGTCGTTGACAGAGGTGTGTTTGGCCGAGCAGGTGAACAGCAGATTGGTGAAGACGGCCTTAAGAGACGTTTTCGTCGTGGGCACGGTGAAGCGGGTCGTGCCATCGTGGTTAAAGGCATTTTTCACCGCATCCATCCAACCCGTCAGACCCGTATCTGATGCGACCGCCTTATTATCAGGATAGCTCGATTCGACGATGTCACTAACAAACTTTTCGATAGCTGCCCACCAGACTTTGGCGTCGTCGTAATATGGGAAAACCAGATCCCCGTCCTTGATCCCCCGCGCTGCCATCTCGGTTGGAAAAGCGTTGTCGTCAAAGGTATAGCACTGGTAAAGATCGTTGATAATCTGGTAGAGACCGATGCGGCCGGTTGGCAGCACTGCATCGCAGAAACTGCCCTTCTGGTAGATACCCTTCTCATTCGAGCCAGGCGCACTCACAACCGCGTTGTTAATACTAAACACCTGCGTTAAGAATGGCTGAGCAAGGATAACCATCGGGTGATCCTTCGGCAAAACGCCCGTCATAATCTGATTCAGAGCCGCGATCCCGAAGAGCATAACAATACTGTGACAATTCATCAGGTGTGACCCGCTAAACCACCACTGCACATCAGCCGATGCGGTCCATAACTTGGCTAACAACCAGGCATCTCCATTGGCATCGTTTGAATCGCCCGGGGTAAAGATATAACTTGTCGGTTCGGTACCTTTGATCTGGATAGCGGCCGGCATCAGCGTCTTGGTGGTGCTGTCAGCCGTGAAGAAACAAATCGGTGCTTCGAGGAAACGGCCGTTTACAACAAACTGTTTGGTCACAGCCGGGCCAACGACAGCGGTGTAATCACAAACATAGAGAGTCCCCGCACTCTGGGCTGCGATCAGGGTTTTCTGTAGCCCAGCCAGGTCGCCGGCGTTTGTTGCCTTGCTGATCCAGTTGGCAATGTTGTAGTCCTTGCTGTCCGCAAGCTTAATGACGTTGGGATTTGCCCCACCCAGCCGCTGACGAGCAAACTCCTGATCGTCAACAATCCAGTTCTTGGTCAAGATGTCAATCTTTTCTTGGGCGAAGATAGGTAGCGGTGGCTTTCGGGGATCATTCGGAGAACTGTCCATATTCCACATACCCTGTGTATACCATTGTTGAATGATTTCCGCAGTTGTCGTTCCAGAATACTTTTGGCCCGGAACGTTCTTTGTTGAGTAACCCTGCTCGGCAGCAATTTGATCGTTGCGCAGTTTGTTGTTCTCTGCCCAGAAGTTGCTCCACTGCCAGTCAAGGGGCACAAAGTTGATATCGTTGAGCCACGCCGGCGTTGTGGCCGTAAACTTGCCTGCCACGGGATATTGGCTCGTATCGTATTGCAAAT
>JBNKZT010000454.1:0-4459 GCA_050301775.1 Promineifilaceae bacterium (SeqCode) | reverse complement strand
ATGATCTGGACACATTTGGGAGACACCGAAACGCGGCGGCACGGCGACACGACAATTTCACCCGCTCACCCGCTCACCCCTTCGCCCCTGCCCTTCATCCTCCTCCTCATCGCCACCGGCATCCTCCTCACGTTGGGACCGGAATTTGTCTATCTGCGCGATAATTTTGGCCAGCGGGTGAACACAATCTTCAAATTTTATTACCAGGCCTGGGTCATGTTTGGCGTGGCGGCATTGATCGCCCTGGCCTACCTGTGGCGTGAAGTCAAAGCAGCCGGCGCGCTAGCCGGCATCGGCTATGGGCTGGCACTGCTTACAGCGCTGTTGTTCCCATTTTACGGCGTACAGTCTCGCGCGGCTGAGTATCGCGGGGCAGTCACGGCCGAATCGCGCCAACCGGCTACACTGAACGGGCTGGCTCAGGTAGAACGGTTCAACCCGGATGAATACGAGGCGATCATATGGCTGCGCGAGAATGTGTCGGGCACGCCCACGATTGTGGAGGCGGTTGGCGGGCAGTATTCGGGATACGGCCGTATCGCCGCCAACACCGGAATCCCCACCATCCTGGGCTGGGCCGGGCACGAATACCAGTGGCGCGGCTCCGACACGCCAGAACCAGGCCAACGCGACCCGGCCGTGCGCGAAATTTACACCGGAACCGATTGGGCCAGCACCGTCAACCTCCTCAACCGCTATGACGTCGAATACATCATCATCGGCGGACTGGAAATGACCACCTACGGCCCGCAAATCCTCGACAAATTCACCGGACTGGATGTCGCTTTTAGCAACAATAGCATTGTGATTTATCATTGGGAACCGGAATAATCAAATTATCATGTGGCAAGAATTAGAAGCAATAAACAGCCAGCTTATTGAGGCCCGAAAAACAATTCGTGAAAGAGATCGGATTTTGGATTTAATGGCGTTTATCGATAATGAATTGATACAGAAACGCAAAGATTTATCCATCCTGGTCACAAAACTCAAATATGAAAAGCAGGATGTAAAAGAATTAGAAACCTTGTCACTGGCCGCTCTTTATTTCAAAATCCTGGGTGTTCATCAGGACAAACTTGAGCAAGAAGTCCAAGAATACCTTGAAGCAAAGCTAAATGTTGAACAATGCAAATTGACGATCGCCAGCAAAGAAAACTATCAAAAGGAACTCGAAGCCCAATTAATTGCGCTGGCTAAATGTGACGACCAGTATACTCAATTGCATCAAATTCAAGATGAAATCTTGCTAAACATTGATCATCACAAGCAGCACGATTTACAAAAAGTGATAGACCGAATCTCCCAAAAACAAGCCCTGGCAGAAGAAGTGAACGAAGCGATAGAAGCAGGCAATGTCGTCAATATAAAGCTAAATGAGATCATCAAAATAATAAGCGAAGGTAAAGATTTAACAGGCGGATGGAGCAAACATTTTTCTCTCGATCCGATTAGTAAAGCAGTGACTGAATCTATGGCACTTCAACCAAAGCTGGATCGCTTTCAAGAGGAATTGGCTGATATCACCGCGCAATTTTGGCCAGCGCCAAGTTTAAAAACGCCAACCAATTTTAGCGTGAACACGACCATGTATATCTTATCAGATCGCTTACTAGGCATGAAATACAAAGACCCAGACAAAATAAAAATGTGGTTATACCACCTCAAATCTTTACAAAATAAAATACAGTTAAAGATTGCTGCTTTGCAATCGAAACTCGAGCAGATTGCCTTTGAATCAACCCAACTAAATGAAGAGAAAGATCGCCTCATTGAGGGAATGACACAAGACTTTGCTGTCCGCAGTTAATTCGGGATTCTAACTTTTATGAATCACCTAATCACGATACACAAATCTGATCAAAATGTAGAGAGTCGTCTGGCGAAAATAACTATCGCTGACGGATTGATTGTCCTGTTGGGTGCGGCCGCAGCTATCATGCGCTTTGTTGATTTGGGCAAGCTGCCCCTGTCGCCGATGGAAGCGGCCGAGGCGTGGCCAGTGTGGCAGTTCTGGCAGCCCGGCGGGGCCGGAACGGCGGCAAGTCCCGCCTACTTTAGTCTGACCAGTTTGCTGCTGCCATTGCTGGGTGACAGCGATACCGTGATGCGATTGATTCCGGCTTTATTTGGCCTGGGTATTGTCCTGCTGCCCTGGCTGCTGCGCCGGCAGATGGGTACGATTGGGTCGTTAACGGCCGTCACCATCCTCACCATCTCTCCCATCCAGGCCATCGTCAGCCGCACCGCCGGAGGCGACGCTGTTGCCCTGGCCGCGCTGCTTCTCATCGTCATCGGCTGGCTGCGGTATGAAGCCGCGCCGGAACAACGTTGGTTCACAATCATATTTGCAGGCCTGGCGGTGGGATTGACCAGTTCGCCCCTTTTTTACGGCGGATTGGTTACGCTGGCATTGACCAGACTGGTTTTGTGGCGGTTTTTGTTCACCTACGTTGACCCGGATGTTAAGCGGAAGACGGCCGTTACCACGTTGACCATCTTTCTCGCCCTCAGTACCCTCATGTTGTGGCATCTGTCAGGATTGGGGGCGGCGGTGATGCTGCCCGCCACCTGGATCATGCAGTTTGGCCTCAATCCGGCGCAGATGTTCGAGCCGGTGCTGGCCTTCATCCGCTATGAGCCATTTTTGACAGTGATGGGGGTAACGGCCGTCTTCTGGACCATCCGCAGCGACAATAAACTCGCCAAACAGTTGGCCGGTTGGGCCGGGCTGGTTTTCGCCCTCATTCTTTTGCAGCCGGGGCAAATGAGCAATGCCGCCCTGCTGATTCTGCCCGCCGCGCTGCTTGTGGGATTAATGGCCAACAGCCTGCTGGAAACACCGCTCAGCCGTGTTGGCTGGGCCTGGGCAGGCGGTGCGCTGCTGCTGGGCAGTCTTGTTTTTGTCAATCTGGCCCGATTTAGCCGCGTTGTCACCAACGCGCCGCAAGAATTTAGCAGCATCTGGGTCATTTTGCTGGCGGTTACGGCCGGATTGGTGACGATTTATTTTCTGAGTACGTGGGAGGGAACGGCCGTGCTCCAGGGCGCCTTCCTCGCTTTACTGGCCATCTTTGTTTTTTACCAATGGGGAACGGGCTGGTGGCTCAGCCACGATGCCGCCAACGATCCGCGCGAGCGTTGGGTGACACTGGCTGCCGACAATGACATCTCCCTGCTGGTTACGACAGTGCAAGACATTTCCCGTCAGGCAGCCAATGCCGACTTCGAACTAGACATCTTCAGCAGCGTCGATTCGCCGGTGCTGCGCTGGTATTTGCGCGATTTCAAACAGGCCCAATTTGGCAATTCACTGCCGGCAAACGCCCAAAACCAGGCCATCATCAGTCCCGATGATGCGGAGTTGGCCCTGGGCAGCGATTATGCCGGGGCCGATTTCGGCATTTTACGCAATGGGTTACAGCCGCGCGAGTTTCCCAGCCCGACGCCAGGGGTGGATATTCTGCGCTGGTGGCTGTTCCATGAATCTTCACTTGCCACCAACGAAGAGCGGGTTATCCTATGGTGGAGAACGGATCTGAGTAACGAGGACTGAGTGATGAGAATCGAGCATCGACCTCAAACCTCATCACTCAGTCCTCATCACTAAAACTATGAGTGAGCATGTTTTAGAGTGGCCAGAAACGGCCGTACCCCGTTATGCCGACGCCGCGATTCAGGCGGTCATTGAACGCTGCCTGAATGGTGACGATTCAGCGTATGGGGCGTTGTACGACCAGTTTGCCAGCACCATTTACCGGCTCACCTACAATATGCTCCAGCACAAAGAAGATGCCGAAGAAGTGCTGCAAGATAGTTTTGAGTACGCTTTCCGCAAATTAGACCAGTACGATCCCAACAAGTCGGCTTTTAAGACGTGGCTGTACCGCATCGCCATCAGCCGCTGCCGCAACAAACGGCGGCGCAAATGGCTGCCATCCATCTCGCTTAACCAACTTATCAACCAGGATATCAATGACGATCAAACGCCCACACCCGATGAGGCCTTGACACTGAGCCATGAACAACAGCGTGTTTGGCAGGCCCTGACCGAGCTAACACCTAAATTACGGGAAACGGCCGTGCTGCGCTACTACGAAAACCTCACCTACAACGAAATCGGTGACATCCTGGGCGTCCCATCCAAAACCGCTGAATCCCGGATGCGTCTGGCCCACAAAGCGCTCCGCCTCCAGTTAGAAAATGACGCATGACGCATGACGCATGACGTAGTGCGTAGTGCGTAGTGCGTAGTGCGTATGTGTATAACTGAATGATGACACAACAACACGTTCACCAACAAATTCCCGATTACGTTCTGGGCCTACTGCCCCGGAAGGAGCAGCAGCAAGTTGACCAGCACACGCTGGCCTGCCCCGACTGCCGGGTGGCGCTGCGGCAGGAACAGGAATTAAGCCAATTGGTGCGCACCACATTGGCTGCCGTCCAGCCGCCGGCT
>JBNKZT010000453.1:0-4460 GCA_050301775.1 Promineifilaceae bacterium (SeqCode) | reverse complement strand
CGTTCATACGCTTGTTGGGAGTAGACGAGCAGCCAGCGTTGTTTGACACCCCCATAAATGCTGCCAATAGGGTAAATGTGATAGCCATCCCCCACCGCTTCCATTTCATGAGTCGGGACACAACGCACAACTTCCTTGACCCCTGTACTCGTTTCCGGCACACGGGTCAGCCAACGGGTCTCACCCCATTGCGACAGATTCTCTTTACTGTAGCTGGCACTGTCCATGATAAACCACGGTTCTTTTGCACCAGTCAGTTGTTGGCAGTAGTTTTCTACCGTTGATACAAATGAATTTGTGTCATGGCTATTGCCATCTAGCACTTCCAACCACAGTGGCAGAGCCGACGCTTGACTCGTGATTAACGTCACCACGACTTGCTTGAGGTCGGGTCGCTTGTCTTTGGAATATCCGTAGGTAATCTGCACAGCCTCTCGCTTCTCCACCGCCTCTTTGGCTACCTCTGATTCATACTGGCCTTGCAAACTCAGGCTACTCGTATCTAAATGGACATATTTATGCTCAATTTTGAACACGTCTACCGCTTCGGCTGCCACATCTGCAAACAACCCTGTCACCCCAGCTTGAAATAGCTCATCAAGGGCGCGGCCTAATGTGTCGTCATTGAAATCTGTCGCCACAAATCCCTCTCCGAATAATAAATCAACCGGTTTGTTGCGCATGTATTCGGGCATGAGATAGAGTGCTCTCCCTGTCAAGCCCAGCGCATTGAGGACCATTGCTAACGTTGCCTGACCACAGCTCACTTTGCGGTCTGACGGTGTGGGCAGGGATTCATCAATGATGTTCACCAGGTTTATCTGTTTACAGATTCCGGCTACGATGCCTAAGTGATCGAGTCGTTTCGTTTCGTATTCATAGGGTATTGTTTCCATACCCAACTAGCTTACACAATATTATTTTTTTTGGCCTTTTTTCGCTGCGGAATCTAGGCTTAAGACCATTGGTTACAAGTTAAGGATCAACAGCAATTGTCAAGGGCCATGAAACAAACACATTTGTCTGATTTTTTCGTTTTCGTTTGACAATGCCGAGGTCAGAGGCACGGAATGCCAGATATTCGGGCAAAGACCGTCTCTCACCTCGATCAACAGCTTTCAAATAGTAGTAAATTGAGCGAAAAACCATCTCCTCTGAGATGCGCTCAAATAGCAAGTTTAACAATCCGGCGACCTCATCACAGAGGTCAATCAACACGGTATATACAATCCAAGTTGACCACAGTTGTAACTCGACAGCATTTTGGGAACCAGACCAGAAGTAAGCCAGACCCAGCAGCCGTTTGACAGAGGAGAAGGCGCGTTCAATGGACCAACGCCGATAGTAAAGTGCCACCAGGTAACGTGCCGGCAACTGCTGCGGGTCCAGTTCATTGGTCAGATAGCGATACCAGGTGCCCCGATACAACACCTCAAGCAAGCGCACCAACTGCCGGTCATCACCCTGACCGATCCAGACGATCTGGTCATGTACATTGGCCGTGCTGCAGAGGACCTGGTCCACACTGAAACGCAGGTTCTTTTTAGCACGGGTGATGAAGGTGACTTGTTCGCGCGTGAGCCGGGCAAAGACGCTGAAGTTGGTGTAACCCAGGTCAAACAACAGCAAGCTGCCTGCGCCCACGTGCTGGATAATCTGCTGCCAAAACGTCTGGTCATGGCTGCCGGCCCGGTTGTCAAACCAGATTTGGTGCGGCAGACGCGACCCCAAGTGTAGCAGGGTCGTCATTTTTCCGGCCAAAGGGTGCTTGGCTAAGTCCCGCAACAAGCCAACCTTGCGTATCAACGCATCCAATGTGGACCCATCTACAATCAGGCAAGCGGTGAATCGTTCTTGGGCCCAAGCAATTTCTGCCGGCAAAGGTCGCTCTCTTGCCTGCCATCGTTGCTGCATTTGCGGCAAGAGCAAGTTGAGTACGTTCAGAAACAGGATAGCCGGTAGCGTATTCAGCCGTTGGGAAAGCGCTTGTTGGGAGACCTGTTTCGGTTCTTCCCACAAAACAGCTTCGTCACGTATCAAGCGTGCCAGTTCACTCACACCGGCTATTTGCCGCCAGATGGCACTCAGTAGCAAGGCCATCATTACCGGCAGCGCCAGGGTACGCTCGCGTAATCCCATTTCCCGGAACAGTTTGCATTGTGACAGGGTGATTGGTCGGACGATACTATCCAACAGCTCTTCTATTTCTGGGGCTAAATTGTCAATGAGCGGTCGTTTTTGTCTATCAGCCTGGATTGCCCGTGTATGCCGGACAGAACTTTTATTTCTTTTTGATTTCTGTTTAGCGTTTTTCATGCACGAATTGTAACCAATAATTGGCTTGACAATTCACGAAAAACCTTAACTTGTAACTAATGGCTTAAGACAAAACCTGGCACGTTAGTCATCGTTATGATAATTTGCAAGTACCTGGGTGTAGGGAATATTGCTGATGCTTTTAGGTTTGTCACCTTGTCACCCTGTGATACCACTGAAAAACTTATGTAAATATAAACAGACCGCCATCCGGCGCAAAATGACGTAAAATGGGCGTGAAGCGTTACGGTTGGACACAATAGTAGCAGGAAAGGAGAGAGGTTCTGATGAAATATGTCTTCCAAAACCAATTTGCAGTGCCCAAAGAGACAGCGCGTGTGGCGCGTGCGGCTTTTAAGAAAGGAAATGTATACCTGTTGATGCGGGACGAGTTGGGCGTGTTGTATCAGGACAGCCAGTTTGCCCATTTGTTTTCGCATCAAGGGCGACCGGCGGAGTCGCCGGGGAACCTGGCACTGGTGTCGGTGATGCAGTTTGCCGAGGGATTGAGTGATGAACAGGCAGCGGAGATGGTGCGCAGTCGCATCGATTGGAAGTATGCCTTGGGTTTGCCCTTGACCGATACCGGCTTTGATGCGTCGCTGTTGAGTAAGTTCCGGCAACGGGTGGTGGCAGGAGGAGAGGAAGGAGCGCTGTTGGATGACATGCTGCAGCAGTTTGCAGAACGGGGCTGGGTGAAAGCCAGAGGGAAGCAGCGCACCGACTCGACGCAGGTGTTGGCGGCGATTCGGGAGTTGAATCGGCTGGAATTGGTGGGGGAAACGCTGCGGCACGCGTTGGAAGCATTGGCCATCGTGGCCCCGACATGGTTGCAGGGACAGGTGACGCCGGACTGGTATGATCGCTACGGTGCCCGGTTTGAACAATACCGCCTGCCCAAAGAGAAAAAAGAAAAAGAGGCGCTGGCGGTGCGGATTGGTCAAGATGGGCACCACCTGTTGGCGGTCGTTTATCAGCAGCAGAGCCAACAGCCTCATTTGTGGCCGATAGAAGCGGTGCAAACGTTGCGCCAGGTGTGGGTGCAACAATACTACCTGGTCGCGGGTGAGGTGTCCTGGCGCGAGGCCGGGAATGTACCTTCGGGGTCCCACAACATCCAATCCCCCTATGACCCCGAGGCACGCTACAGTGAAAAACGCGACATTGCCTGGACCGGTTACAAGGTGCATTTGACGGAGAGCTGTGACGACAACCGACCGCACCTGATTACCCATGTCCTCACCACCCCGGCCTGCGTGCCTGATGTGGCCGTCACCGAGGAGATTCATACCGCTTTGGTGGAAAAAGGCTTGCCCCCGGCAACCCACCTGGTGGATGCTGGTTATCCGGATGCCGACTTGCTTGTCAGTAGTCAGGCACAGGGCATCGATTTGCTGGGGCCTGTTTCCCAAGACACCTCGCCCCAGGCACGTGCCGATCAGGGGTTTGCCGCCGCCAATTTCACCATCGACTGGGAAAAGCAGCAGGCTACCTGTCCCGATGGTCAAGTCAGTCGCTATTGGTATCCCGACCGCTCCTCCAAACCCGGTGTGACCACCATTCACGTGCGTTTTGCCCAAGCCGATTGTGCCGCTTGCACCCAGCGCCCCCTGTGTACCTCGGCCAAACTGGGTCGCAGCATCCGCCTCCGGCCGCAGGACCCCCATTTCGCCCTCCAAGCCGCTCGCCACCGGCAGCAAACTGCCGATTTTCAACAGCGCTACCACAAGCGAGCCGGCATAGAGGGCACCATTTCTCAAGGTACGCGTGCTTTTGCTTTGCGCCGCACGCGCTACATTGGTCAGGCCAAAACCCACTTGCAACACCTGCTCACCGCTGCCGCCATGAACATCACTCGCGTCGTTGCCTGGTTGCAAGAAACCCCGCGCTGTCAAACCCGCCGTTCTCGGTTCGCTCGTCTTGCCCTCGTTACTTAACATAAGTTTATCAATGGTATCACCCCTTCACCTTGTCATTTGACAAAGGAATGAAATTTCGATGTTTAGCGTGACACACTTTCGTTCTGAATTTATTCGACAATCGCAGGCGATGATTCTGCGTAAGGTGACGATGACCCAGTTTATGCTGGTGGTCGTCTTTACCGCCGTGGGGATTGGGCTGTTTGGCGCACCGTTTTGGTTGGC
>JBNKZT010000452.1:0-4472 GCA_050301775.1 Promineifilaceae bacterium (SeqCode) | reverse complement strand
AGACGCTGGCAATGCCCACCTGCGGCTTGTTCATATCGGCCTCGGTCATCCCTGTGCCGTACAACATTGCCTGCGATGCCCCCTGCGATTTTGGCTGGGTGATGCGCGCGCTGTATTTGTTGAGTTGAGTCATTGATTTTTCCTCTTTTTTGTCCTTAGAGTTCAAGTCGGTTCTACATTCAAAAGGACGAACTTTGGATCATTCTCCAATGTCATCACCATTGGTTTCTCAAGTAGATTACTTACAGCCTGCATAAACTCAATTATGGCAAGATAATTTGACTTGGACTGCACTTGTTTAGGGTCTAAATTAAAATCGATTTCATCCTCCGCGAAAAAATGGCAGTTTAGCTGCAAGTCATTGAGCTCAACTGAAAGAAAACGGCTTTTTTCTAACTGCCAATCAAATATAAATTGAGCAGATTCTGGCGAAGACAGAAACTCTCTATTGACACGAAAAGAAATTTTATATCGGTTATTCTCAAGAAAATCCAGTAGTTTTTGCCAATCGGAAATATCTGTGTCAAAAACGAGTAGTTGGCGCAAGCTGCCATCAACGAAGAAACTTCCTTTATGTTTATCCCAATCCATTAAAGTCATTTTCCTTGCACCAATACGGACTTCCTTAAGCCTTAAACAAATCTCCTAATCAATCAAAATGCGCCGCCAATTTTTCCACAATTGTCTGGCCGATGCTGATCGATGAGGTGGCGGCGGGCGATGGCGCGTTGAGGACGTTGAGGATGCGCGGCGTCTCCTGGAAGGCGAAGTCGTCCATCATACTGCCGTTGGGCTGGATGGCCTGGGCGCGGATACCGGCCGGATACGGTTCCAGATGCTCAACCTGGATGGCCGGAATGAGATGCTGCAATGCTTTGACAAACGCCCGCTTGCTGGCCGAGCGCCACATCTCGCCCAGCCCCGTTTTCCAGTATTGCCCGGCCATTTTGCGGAAACCGACGTAGGTGAGCGTTTCCCACAGGTCACGGCCGTTCACATCCGTCAAACGATACCCTTCCCGCGCAAAAGCCAGGACCGCATTCGGCCCGCATGTTACTGCACCAGAAATCATCAGCGTAAAATGGACGCCCAGAAACGGGAATTTGGGATTGGGAACAGGGTAGATGAGGCTGCTGCACAGGTGGCGGGCTTCCGGTTTCAGTTCAAAGTATTCGCCGCGGAAGGGAATGATCTGTACTGGCGATTCGCCGCCAGACAGTTTGGTAACCCGGTCGGAATGGACACCGCCGCAGTTGATGAGGTATTTGGCGGTATATTCTCCTTGGGGGGTAACGGCCGTAACTCCTCCCCCTCGCTCTTCAATCGCCACCACCTGCGTCCCAGTCACAATTTGATTGCCCGCCGCCAAAATATGGTCGGCAAAACGCTGGCACACCTGTTTGTAATCGACAATCCCCGCTTCCGGCACATGAATTGCCTTGACCACGTTGGTCACATGCGGTTCCAGTTCCAGCAGCCGTTCGCGGGAGATGATTTCACAGTTGACGCCGTTGGCCTGGCCGCGTTCGTAGATCATTTGCAGCGCCTCCAGTTGATCTGCATTGGTGGCCACGATGACCTTGCCGCACAGCTTGTAATCGATCCCTTCGTCACGGCAAAACGCTTCCATCAATACTTTGCCAGCGCGGCAGTTTTTGGCCTTCAACGACCCCGGTTTGTAATAGATGCCGGTGTGCAAAACGCCGGAATTCCGCCCCGATTGATGAAACGCCAGCACGTTTTCCTTCTCCAAAATGGTGATGGTTTTGTCAGGATACTGCCGGACGAGGTTGTAAGCCGTCGCCAGCCCTACAATCCCACCGCCGATGATGATGATGTCAGTTGATGTCATAGTTATTGCCTATATTTCTAATGTGTGATGCGTGAAAAATCTTTAATCACGTTCCACGTCTAATCAATCACGGCCGTTCCCTCAATCTCAATCAAAAATTCCGGCCATGCCAGGGATTGTACCCCAATCCAGGTCGTCGCGGGCGGATTGTCACCGGCGAAAAACTGCTTGAGCGCTTCGCTGACGGGTGCTGATTTGAGACATCTACAAGTATCTCCAATGTGTTTAGCAACGAATTATCGCTGCCAGTTTCCCGTATTGTCCCCTCTCAAAAGATCTTCCGCCAAACAAAGCCCTTGACCGTTTCCGTAAAGCCCAGGCTGTCGTATAGACGATTGGCCGGAATCATATCACCGGTTTCCACGGTCACATCCTGTGCGCCCAATGCCTTAAGCCGGTGCAGCCCTTCCAACATCAAGGCGCGGGCCAGCCCTTTGCGCTGATGGTCGGGATGTGTGCAAACCGGTTCAAAAAGGCCGTGCCGGTTCGGCTCATCATAGGGAATGCCCACGTAGGCGGCAAACGAGCCATCGGGGACAACGGCGACCAAATCCAATTCCTGCCGAAAACAAGGCGCCAGCCGGGCAAACGTCGCATGTTCGGCCCCTACGTGAAAATCGCGGTTGAACGCCGCATTGATGAGGTCGGCCAGACGTTGGCTGTCGCCTTCTGCATCGGGAATGGTTGCTCGCAGCGTGTACCCCTCTGCCAAATTGGGCTGTTCGATAGTCATGTTCTCATCAAACCGCAGCCGCCGGACAACACCGTACCAGTCCGTCTTTTCATAACCGCGCCGTGCCAAGAGCTGTTGGCGCACCGTGTCGTACCCATGCGCATAAATGTCGAGCCGTCGCCCGCCAGCTTCCGTAGGCACAGATAAATGCGTTTCCGCCCAGGCAATCATCTCTTCTTCAATGTGCCGGTAATCGGGATGGATTTGCAAATAGGCATCACCGCTGCCTTCGGGAAAAACGGCGCCGACGAGACGGCCGTCCTCCGTTTCCCACATTGCCCCTATGTTGATCCGGCTGGCCTCCCAAGATGGATCGGCATTGTAAAAGCGACGGCCGTCCCAGCGCCGCACTTCCCAATTAAAACACAAGAGCGTGATGGGATACGTCTCCTGCAAAAGTTCGCGTATGCGCCAAAAATCACCATCATCCTTGATAGGACGGTTTATAATTTGTAAATTGTCAGTCATTCTTCACTCACTTCAGCAACAGGTAACTCAAAAGCCGATAAAAAAAAGTGTACCATACGTTGGGCATATTCTTCCGGTTGCCATGCCGGGCCGTCGCAATGATACGCTTCGTCAATCACCCACAAGGCGCTGTTCTCTCCGGCGTATTCGGCAAATCGGGAAACGCGCAATGACTCTTCCCCAAAAAACGGGTGCGGTTTTCCGCCTGACACCAACACCACAGGGCGTGGCGCAATTGTGCCGATGATGTCGAGCATGGCGGCAGGTGGGGGAATATCTGATCGGTTCGTGTACATCCAATCAACGATGTATCCTGATAGAAAGAGAAAAACTGTGGCCCAATTGTGGGGCGGCTGCGTGTCTTTAGCGCGAATCACAGATGGCCCATCGGCCCAAACGGCGCCAATTTCTGGCGAGTAAGCGGCCCCTTGCAAAGCAATCTGCCCGCCGATGGAGCAGCCAGCGATGCCAATTTGGTCGGCTTTTGTTTCGGGACGGCCGTTCAAAAAAGTCAGCGCTCCCGCCACATCAACCGGGTCTTCCCAGCCAAACGAACGCCGGTCGCCTTCGCTCTCGCCCGATGCCCGTTCATCGTACATCAGAATGCCGAAACCCGCATCGTACAAGGTTTGGGCGTGCCAGCTCATACTGGCGCGATTGCTACTGTAGCCGTGCAGCAAAATGATCGTGGCTCCATTCTGCGAGGGCGCAAACCAACCGGTCAACGTCAACCCATCGTCGCTGGGAAAACGGATTTCCTCAACGGGGATGGTTAATTCATCAGGAATGGTTACGATGCTGGGCGCAGGAGCAATGTCTGACGCCACCATTTGGTAATCAACATAAACCAGCACTGCGCCGCCAATGAGGATGAAAGCGCTCAAGGCAAATGTCGCCAACCGCCAACCGTAGCGCGCGCCGCGCCAGATGCGGGAGGCGGGCACGGCGGTGGGTTCCTTGCGTCGCTGCACGCCCCAGGCCGTTGCTAACAAAATCAACAGGAAAAGTCCCGCAATCAAGAGCAGGTTATCTATGGGCACTGCCGCTAATTTTTGCCACATTGTACCCCTCCCTTATTTTTTTGATAACGGCCGTTCCTACCCCAACGCCGCCACCACCAAATCACCCATTTCCGTTGTGCCGATTGCTTTTTCGCCGGGGCGAGCCAGATCGGCTGTTCTGTGACCGGCGGCGAGGACTTGGGACACGGCCGTTTCAATCCCTGTCACATCTAAACTAAAATCATCGTGTCGTTTGACTGGAACGTAGCAGCCGCTGTTAACGGCGGTTGAAAACGGATACATGCCAAACGAGGGTGGGCAATCAATAATCACATCACCCGGTGAAACAACAACGCGCAGCACCAGATCAATTAACTCGTCAGCACCCATGCCGGTTAAAAGCAGTTCTTTCGAAACG
>JBNKZT010000451.1:0-4526 GCA_050301775.1 Promineifilaceae bacterium (SeqCode) | reverse complement strand
GTTGGCTGACAAATAAGGCCGCGCCAACCATCGTTTCCGGCTCAACGTCGGCCGGATAGGCGACGGAAAAAGTATCGCCAAGTTGGGAAACGGCCGTCACCAAATCCGCCCCCGCCCACTGCCAACCGTCGGCGCTCGATTCAAACCGGGCCGGCAGGGAGACCTTCATCGTGCGCGTGATGGGGTTCCCATCCACTGTTTCCTGGTAAATTAAATTGAGATGGGTATCGGCAACGGCCGTATTGCCCAACAAACGCAGGTTATCGGCCGTCAACGTCGCCGAGATAGGCGACAGCGCAGCCACGTCGGCCAGCCAGATGCGGTCACCATTGCGCTGGCCGGCCTTCGATGTGGCCAGGAAACCATCCACGTCGTTTTGGGCGATGGCCGCTGCCCGTTGGACCAGCATTTCGTCAATCTGCGGCCCCACTTCGGCCAGATTGAGCGCCGTCAGCCCGGCGATGCGGCCAACGGCAGCCAACTTCTCTGGCTCAATTGTCGCTGTCGTATCACTGGGGCGATGGTAATCGGGCACATCCCCCTCACCAAACCAGATGAGTGTCCCCGCCGGAACCCCAACATTCTGGAACGGGAAATGATCGCTGCGGCCGCTGGTGGAAACAGTCGCCGAAATTTCCATCGTCGCTGCTACCGCCAGCGTCTGGCTTTCCAGCCCTGAGCCGGACAAATACAACGTCTCTTCACCCGCGCCAACCATATCCAGATTGATGACGCCCACGGTTTTGTCCAACGGATACCGCGGCTGCCCAACGTAATGGGTGGAACCGAGCAGGCCAATCTCTTCCGCATCCCAGGCAGCGAAGAGCACGGTGCGCCGGGGGACAAAACCTGCCTCGTGCCAGGTACGGGCGATCTCCAGCATGGCGGCCACGCCAGAGGCGTTGTCGTTAGCCCCTCCCCAGATCGTGCCATCGGGAGCCTGCCCCAAATGATCGTAGTGGGCGCTGATGATGACCACCTCATCGGCGTATGCTGGATCGCGGCCAGGCAAAACACCGAGCACGTTGCGGCCGGTGCAGGCGCCGTCCGGGCACAAATTGGGACCGGCGGCGGCTACTTCCAGGTGAACGGCCGTCTCCAACGGGAAGGAAGTGAAAGTAATGCTCAAATCACTGACGGACATCGCGCTGCCGGCCAGTAAATCGGCGGCAACGGCTTCAGAAACGCGGAACGTGGGCAGCGACAGGGTATCGGGCAGCCAGGTGTCGTAATAAACCGGTGTGAAATCCAGCGCCGGACTGTCCGGACCGGCCAGGAGCAGCAGCGCCGCCGCGCCGTGTTCCAATACGGTGCGGCTGACCTCAGTGCGCGGCCAATCGCCCCGGCAGAGGACGACTTTGCCAACAGTTTCCAATCCGGCAAAATCCTCGCGGGCGCAGTTATTGGCCCAGACAACCTGACCTTCGGCCGTGCCCGCGCCCATGTACATTCGTACAGCTGGGGCAAAATCCTGGAACAACACGTAATCGTCAATGACGCCATCGGCCGTTTCCACGACGAGATGGGGCACATCGGCTAAAACGGTCTGGCGGATGGGGAATGATTGGAAGTAGCTATCTGTCCCGGCCGGTTGGAGGCCCAGTCGGGCAAATTGCCCGGCGATAGTGTCACCGGCAGCATAACCACCGGCGGTCCCGGCGGCACGGCCGTTAAACTGGTCACCGCTCAATATCGTAATCGTGTCCAGGGCCGCGTCCACATCAAACGAATCCACCAGCGCTGCCCAATCGCCGTTGGCCACGATGACATCAGGATTGAAGGCCACCGGCTGAACGGGGGGCGGGACGATGGCCGGTGCCGCCGTTGGTTCCACGGTTGGCGTGGGCGTCAGCTCAGGCACGATGGGCGTCGGTGTGACCTTTACTTCGGCCGAACTGATGAACGGCAAATTCTCGCCAACAGCGCCATCAGGCCGCCAATTGCGCCAGCCATAGCCACCAACCAATAAACTAACGACCAAAACAAATCCCGCACGTTGTTTCCAGGTAAACGGCCGTACCTCGGCCAACGTCTCCCCCCGGCGCAAAGGCTGCTTGCGGCCATAGGTCAGTGAGCGCCACAACCATTCCATCGGGCCAAACTGGTAGCGCGCCAGCCACCAGGCGCTGAAACGGATTTGGGCCAGGAAAATGACGATGACGAGAATGACGCCGAAAAGAGGAGTTGTACGGCCGTACAAACCCAGCCCATACCCATAAAAAATCAGCGTTCCTAGCATTGATTGGGTCAGATAATTGGTCAGCGCCATGCGTCCCACCGGGCCTAGCGGCGCCAATCGTTCCCGCCACGACTCGCGCTGAGTCAACAGCGTCAACCCGCTAACGTAAAACAGCATCAGCGCCGGTGCGCCAAAGGTACGTGTGCCAGTGTGAATCGTCCGCAAAAAATTGGCCGGATACCAGTCGGGCAGACCCGTTTCGCGCCAGTAGATGTTGAGGACAAACAAGCCATTGAGCAAAATGCCGATGAGCAAGCCGCCCCACATTACCCGGCGCAAAAATGGCCGATGCTGGGCCACGTTTTGGAAAATCTGCCGTTTCCCAGCGTACAAGCCAAGCAAAAACATGGATAAGATGTTGCCGAAAACGTAAATGAAGTTGCCCACGTTGCCACCGATGAAACTGGGCGCACGCTGGCGGACAATTTCCACCCAGGTGGCGGTAGCATAGACAGGAGGACCACCGCCTTGCTGAGCAAAGGCGGTTAGCTCGCCATACCAGTTGCGAACGGCCGTTACGCCGGTGTAGGGCAGGGTCATAAAGATGGAAAAGAGGAGAAGGGTAACGGCCGTGATCAACAAAAATCGCTCTGACCGGTTACGAAACAGGACCAGCAGAAAACCCATCAAGGCATAATAGGTCAAAATATCGCCGTCCCAGATAAGGATACCATGGGCCAACCCCAGGAGCAGCAAAATCAACAAACGGCGCAAATAAACCGGCAGGAATTTCATCCCCCGTTGTTGGGCACGCAGCATGTGAATCGACATGCCCCAGCCAAACAAAAACGAAAACAGCGAATAAAACTTGGCCTGAATCAGAAAATCGCGGGCAACAACCAGCGCCCGATCCCACCCATGCGGCCAGACCATCAGGCCAAAGCTAGCCCCGGCAAAGCCCCACATATTGAACATAAACACGCCCAACAGCGCAAAACCACGCAAAATATCCACAAAGTCAATGCGTTCTTGGGGTTGAACGGGAACGGCCGTTTTCGTTGGTGGTTGTTTCGTCTCAGATATCATCAATATTATCGTAGGGGCGGGACAGGCGGGATAGGCTTCGGTCATTCACCAATACCTTTTCTCCCGCCTGTCTCGCCCAACATCAGCGTTCATCGGGCGAGGGCGAGACGGTGCGGAGACAAGGCCTTTCGTTTTTCCCAACGCCAGGCCGCACCGTCCCACCCCTACGTTATGTCATCTCAATAACTCGTTTCACGCGCCAATCTTGTCAAAGTCAAGGCCAGCATCTCGCCAAAGGTTTGCAGCTTTTCCGGGTCGATGGTTTCTAGCGTGTCCTCATCGGGCCCCACGTCGGAGTCGGTCCATTTGAACGAAATCCATAACGGCAGCTTTCGGGTGATAACGTCGCTGCTGAATTCCGGCGTGTCGGCGCGCTGGGCTACATTCAGTTCCATTTCCTGGCTGGCTTCTTCAACCAGATCAACCAGGCGCTGGCTGGAATTAGGATGGATGAGCAGTGTGTCACCGCCAGCACCGATGTAGTCAAGCTGGATAAGAATCGACGGGCCAACGTTGGAGCGGGTACCCTGGGTGCGCACGTGGCGGAAGTTGAAATCGTCTTCCAGCCAGGCGCGGGCGCTGTTATCGTCGAGCTGCGTCCCGCCCCAGGCGACAAACATCGTCGTGCGCCGCGTGTCCAGGCCCTGTTCTTCCCACAGCCGGGCCAGTTCGAGCAGCATGGCCACGCCGGAAGCGTTGTGATTGGCTCCCGGATAGACTGTGCCGTCAGGATCGATGCCCAAACCGTCATAACGAGTGAAGAGGATGACCATTTCGTTGCCCAGTTCCAGATCGCTGCCAGGAATGTAGCCGAGCACGTTGGGAATTTCGAGATCTTCCGGCTGGCTTAATTCCAATGACATGCGCACGGTAGCGTTTAAGTCGCGGGTGAACCAGCCGGCCTCGTTGGTTTGGGCCAGGCCGGCGGCAAAAAGTTCGGTCAGGGTGTTGTTTTCGGATTGGAGGATGGCGGCGGCGGTGGACGGCCGTATTCTAAACACAGGCAGCGTCGGCGCGGTCACATACTCACCGGCCGGGTCGGCCAGTTGAATCTGGGAGAGGACGTCATCACGGCCGTCACCCGTCACCCAGAGTACGCCCACCGCGCCGCGAATCAGGGCTTCGGTGGGGAAATCAGGCGGCGCATTGCCGCGCACCAGCAGGACGATCTTGCCTCGCAAATCCAGGCCGATGTAATCCTGCCATTCGTATGCCCGTCCCGCCTGGAAGCCGACCAACGTTAGTGGGGCGGTCACGTCAC
>JBNKZT010000450.1:0-4532 GCA_050301775.1 Promineifilaceae bacterium (SeqCode) | reverse complement strand
GAATCGGTGGTCAATCAGGTGGGCGTGGATTTGAACACGGCGTCTCCGGCGCTGCTGGCCCGCGTGGCCGGCATCGGCCCCAAGCTGGCCGAGCGGATTGTGAAGTATCGGGATGAGAACGGCCGTTTCCCCCACCGCCGCACCCTCCTCCAAGTCAACGAGCTGGGCAGCAAAGCGTTCGAGCAGTCGGCCGGCTTCCTGCGCATCCGCGATGGCGAGGAACCACTCGATGCCAGTGCGATTCATCCGGAAAGTTATGGGGTGGCAACGGCCGTGCTCCAACGCGCCGGTCTCACCCCCGAAACGCCATTGGAAGAACGAGAAACCGCTCTGGCCAGGCTCCAGCCATCATCCCAACTGGCCGCCGAACTGGGAACCGGCGTCCCCACCCTGACCGACATCTTCGAGCAACTCATCCGCCCCGGCCGCGACCCGCGTGAAGATTTACCGGCCCCCATCCTGCGCAGTGACGTTTTGTCCATGGCCGATCTCCAGCCGGGGATGCAGCTCAACGGCACGGTCCGCAACGTCGTCGATTTTGGCGCTTTTATCGACATTGGCGTCAAGCAGGATGGTCTGCTGCATCGCAGCCAGATTCCCCGCGGCCAGCAGCTTAACGTCGGCGATGTCCTCAAAGTGGAAATCCTGAAAGTAGACGCCGACCGTGGCCGCATCAGCCTCGGCTGGCCGGGAAAGAAATAAACAATCTACCCAACATTGAAAGGAGGAGTTCATATGTCAGCTAATCCAGGTCTGTACGAGTTTTATATCATCACAGAAAACGATCCCATAGGTGAAACAGCACATGGCCCATATACGATAGAAGATGCTAAATTTCTGGTCAAAGTAGACGAAGAGATTATCACTCAACAACGTTTAACATCTCTACGGCAGAACAGGCCAATGCCTACCACATCTACCTTCTCTAAGTTTTCGCCTGCATATGCAAAAATGTTCCGTGAGATCAAGAATTGGGGTGTGGTATTGCTCATTTTAGGCGCAATACAATTGTTCACTGGTGGATTTAACAATATGTGGGCAATTTTACTGATCATCGTCGGGTTGGCTTCGTTTTATTTTCGGTCACCAGCGATGTTTGTCACTTATGGCATAACGATGCTCTGGGCAGCCATTTCTAACGCTTTAAGCGGCTCTAGTGGGTGGCAATTTTTTTCTTTGCTCCAAGTTTATTTCACTTACTCCATATTCCGTCAGTATTTTCAGTTTCGTACTATCTTTAACGATCCGCAAAACCCTGAGTATTTGGATGCCAATCAGGATAAAGCAGCACGGCCGTTTCCCTGGATCAGCTTCTTCCTGGGTATTGTCTCTTTTGTCGGCCTGATAACTGCCTTTGTCGGCGCAGTTCTCTTTGCTGGCTTAACTGGTGGTGACCAGGTTCCTGGTTTCATTAGCTTCATCGAAGGGATAGCTTTTAATTTTGGCGTTTTGGCTTTCTCAACAGGACTGGCGGCAGTCCTGTCAAGGTACCAACACAAAGTATTCAGCATTATAGGCATCGTAACCGGTGGGCTTGTCTTGTTAACTGAAATTCTATTTGCCCTTTTGTGAAAAAACATGACCGAAATTCTGACCGATGTTGACCAGTTAACACCGCGACAGCTTACCCATCTCCTGCGGGAAAGTGGCGTCTTGCACCGGGCAGAAGTCGCCGAAATCCGGCAAACGAAAACCAACCAGACAAACGTCTCGCTGGTCAGTCATTTGATGGTTCGGTACACGGCCGTAATCCCATCCGCCCCCACAAAACTGTTCCTAAAAATCCCCAATCCCGACTTCAAATGGGGTGACCGGGAAATACGCTTTTACAACGAAATCGTGCCCATCATGCTGGAAACGTACGATTGGGCCGACCTGCCCTTTTTACACTGCTACGACGTGGCCTATTCCGCCGAGTCCGGCCGTTCACATTTTCTATTTGCCGACGTATCCGACTCCTATTTTGCGGTCGATGGCCCGATGCCGGCGGCCCGGCGGCATCAAGAACGCGCCGTTGACGCCTTCGCCCAACTGCACGCATTCTGGTGGGAACGGCCGGAACTTGGCCAGCGTTTCGGCGAAAAATTGACGGAAGCAGCGGTTGCCCAATTCCTCGACCAGGCGCAGAGGAAATTGGCCAATTTTGCCGCGTTCATGGGCGACCGTTTATCCAAAACGCAGCATGCCATCCTGCAAACCGTAGTCTCCAACTGGCCAGTCCGGCGCAAAGAACGACTCATTCAAGGTCAAGGCATCACGCTGGTCCACCGCGATCCCCATCCACTCAATCTTTTGTATTCGCATGACGTGGAAAATGCGGCCGTCAAACTAATCGACTGGCAAAGCTGGCGTGTGGACACGGGAACCGATGATCTGGCCTACTACATGGCCTGTCATTGGCCGCGGGAAGAAAGAGAAAAGGTGGAACGGCCGTTTCTGCAACGCTACCACCAACAGCTTTTACACCAGGGCGTGTCTCATTACACCTGGGATGAATGTTGGTACGATTATCAAGCCTCGGTCATCCGCTGCCTCTTCTTCCTGGTGGCCGCCTGGTCGCCTGTACAGTGGGAACGCGGCTGGTGGTGGCCCAAGTTGGAACGAGGCATGGCTGCATTTGAGCACCTCGAATGCCAGGAAGTTTTGCGGGACTCATGACAACCGCTTATTTTCGCTTTTACGCCGAGTTGAATGATTTTGTGCCGCCGGAGAAGCGGCAGCGCACGGTCACCTATCCCTTCGATGGGCCGGTTTCCGTGAAACACATGATCGAAGCAGCCGGCATCCCCCACACCGAAGTCGAACTCATCCTGGCCAATGGGGAGTCGGTAGGTTTTGATTACCTGGTGCAGGATAGTGACCGGATCAGCGTTTACCCGGCCTTCGCCAGGATTGACGTATCGCCGGCAGCTCAACTGCGCCCGCCGCTGCTTCCCCCCTACCGCTTCATTTTAGACAATCACCTGGGGCGGCTGGCGCGTTATCTGCGGCTGCTGGGTTTTGATACGCTCTATTTCAACGACAAAGCCGATGACCCGGAACTGGCCCAAATCGCCCACGATGAGGGACGCATTATGCTGACGCGGGATCGCGGGCTGCTCAAACGCAGCCTGGTGACGTATGGTTATTGTTTGCGCACCAAAGATTCAAAGGCCCAGTTAACGGCCGTTCTCCACCGCTACCAACTCCATGACCAGATCAACCCCTGGACCCGCTGCCTGCGCTGCAACGGCCGTCTCCACCCTATCGCCAAAGAAGCCATCCTCCACCGGCTAGAACCGAAAACGAAATTGTACTTTGACGAGTTCCAAATTTGCGCCGAATGTGAGCAGATTTATTGGCGCGGTTCCCACTTCAGCAAACTGGAAGCGCTTATTGCCAACGTCATCGATGATGGAAATCACCCTGGCGACAGTTAGAAAGAACGGCCGTTTTCCCCATTAGTCCTTGTTAAAATCATCAAATCTTCAGCCCATGATCATGGTGACCATTGGCTGGAATAGACACTTGGTTAGAAGTTGTGGGCAACTCCTTAATCACTCTGGCCGGCACGCCAGCCACCATCGTGTTAATCGGCACATCCTTCGTGACAACTGCGCCGGCAGCCACCACAGATCCCCGCCCAACTGATATACCCGGCAAAATAATACATCGCGCGCCAAGCCATACACCATCGCCAATAACAATTCCACGCGGTTCCAGGTCGCTGCACCGGTTACGCTCATCACCGATATGATGCGTACCGGTAATAATCATCGCTTGTGGTCCAATGGACACGTTTTCGCCAATACTGATGGGGGCAGCCAAATCAAAAAAACAATCGACGTTGATAAAAGCCGAAGGGCCTATGGTCAAGTTCTTAAAAATATTCCCGCCGCCGATTATACGTGGTTTCCCCATAATCATGCTCTTTTCTCCTATACGAAATCCAGCCAATCGTAAGATCCTCGTCCGCAAACGTCCCCCAATAAAACGGGGAATGAATTTTAAGAAAAAATAAGCCAGCAGGAACCTGAAGTTAAACCCCATTAGTTCCTCATGAATGACATGCAACCATCTAGTCATTAATTTGATATTCCTTTTCGACCTTAAATTTTGACCCTTTTTTGCTCCTCCCCACAATATAAGTAATTATCAAAAAGTTTTGTCACTTTTGAATTCGCGCCTCCTCTGGTAATTACGCGGAAAAAGTTAACAAACTTTTCGAATATCTGCTTAAAAGTCAACGCATAACTTTATCTTACTTGCTTTCGATAACAATTAAGATTAAGGGAACCATCAGCTTTCTGCCCACTTTACACACTCAACTGAATTCGAACATAAAGAAACGGCCGTCTGCAAGGCAAACGGCCGTTTCTTATCCCATTAAAATGAGCTGCTATTTTAATTTCAACAAATCCCGAATCTCAGCCAACAGCTTTTCTTCGGTTGTTGGTTCCGGGGGGGCAGGCGGCGCCGCCGGTTCTGCTTTTTCCATTTTCTTCACCTGGCGTACCAGCAAGAAAATGACAAACGCAATCACCAGAAAATTG
>JBNKZT010000449.1:0-4567 GCA_050301775.1 Promineifilaceae bacterium (SeqCode) | reverse complement strand
CATCGGAGTCGCTGTTACGTTTTCACAAGGTGTCCTGAATGTGGCCGTCTTTTGCGGAATGCCTGATGAAGCTGAGGGAACAGCTAACACTTGATAAGTATGCACTGCCCCATCAGAGACAAGACCAAATTTTTGATAAGTCTGTGTAAAGGAGGTAGAGCTACCCGTATTAATTGTTCCAAACTGTCCCGCGGAATTTTCCCAGTAAAGAGTAATGCTCGTATTTTGGGGCCAGTTGAACCCTTGCACCGTAAATTGCACGTTGGGCGCGCTGCCGCAGCTAGGCTGCAGCGTGATGAAAGGACCGGAAGGTGTTGGCGTTAATGTTTGTGTGGGTGTTGCGGTTGCTGCCTGTGTGGGGGCAACGGTGTTGGTAGGGGATACGGTCGGTGTGGGTGTTCCCGGCAAAACCCAGGCCGTAGCGAATTTATCAGATGTATTATTGCTTTCAGCCAGGATCAAATGGCTATTAACCAGATTCCCGGTGAGCGGTACACTTAAAAAGCCAGGGCAGGCATGATTATTACGATCCAGTAATGTTCCCTGGCCCAATGTAAGGCCGGTAGTCACGTCAATGATGGTTACTAACCGGCCGATTTCGCCGGTGATGTAGACGTAGTTATTACCGTCTACAGGCGGCTCTTCAAATTCCAGGCCGCAATAGTCGGGTGTGGCCGTGGGAGTGTAAGTGGGCGTTGGCGTGTGAGTAGACGTGGGGCCAGGCGTGAATGTGGGTGAGGGTGTGGGTGTAAATGTAGGGGACGGGGTAACGCCGGCCGTAGGGATGGGCGGCAGTTCCGGGGGCACACCCTGACCTTGATTGGCATTGCCTAGCTGGCCAAAGGATTCGTTGTTCATCGTCACCTGGCCAAACACGGGGATAGAGGGCAAGATGGGCTGCAGCAGTGGGGTAATGATCGGCACACGATAGAATGCTCGAACGACGACTGGTGTGTTGGGAATGCCGCCAAAATCGGCCTGAATTTGACCAAAGTCATTGACACCCCACACTTCGATTTGATAATAATAATCGTCTTCAAAAGCCCCCGAAGTTTCATTGAGGGGGAGGCCGCTTAAACCCTGATGGGCGACATTGATAATTGAGGCAACGCGCATGGATTCGGTTTCTGTACCATCACAAATATCGGCGAATTTGGGCAGTTCGGTGCTGTCGCAAGGATCGGTGAACTGGCCGGTGATGGCGTAGCGGGCGCCTTCGCGAGCGGCGTTCTGGACAGTGTTCCAGGCCCACAGGATGCGGGCGCTTTCGATGATGAGGAACATCATCATGAGAAGGACGGTGATGATGAGGGCAAATTCCAGTAAAGCCTGACCTTGACTATTTTTTTTGTGTGCCATAATCTATCCGTTATGAAAATTTCTAAAACCCTATGCAGCAGAGTTTTGTTATAAAATGGTTTTCTTTTTTGTAAGGTTGAAGAGGGTGAACTATCCCTCTGTTAGCATATTGAGGTATACTGAATGAAGTTTATAGTACCTTTTTTACACCTACCTGACGGTAGTAGTCTACCTGAGGGTAGTATATCAAGTTGATGTGCATCAAGCGTTGATCTAGCGTTTATTTTCCTATATTTTGAGATGACTGGGGTATGACAAAAGTACTAAAGCTGGCATTTTTAGGCCGGATGCGACTCAATCTGGATGATGCCCCGTTGACGGAGCTGGTATCGGGGAAGGCGCAGGCGCTGTTGTGTTATCTGGCGGTGAACGGCCGTTCCCATTCTCGCCTCTCTCTCTCCAACCTGTTATGGGATGGGATGTCCGAAGCCGATGCCCGGCGCAACCTGCGTGGTGTGCTGCTCAAACTGCGCCAGACCATTGACCCATTTCTCGACATTACCCATCAGACAGTGGGCTTTGACAAGGCCAGTAATCACTGGCTGGATGTGACCGAGTTCCGTCAAATTCTAGCTGATTATCAGACTGGAGACTGGAGACTAGAGACTGGTGAGAAGCTGCAAACGGCCGTTTCCCTCTATCGTGGTGAGTTTTTGCAAGAATTCCACATCCGGCAGGCTCCGTTGTTTGAAGAATGGGCGGCTCAGCAGCGGCAGGAACTGCACGAAATAGCGATCAGCGCTTTTCAAGGGCTGGCCGAATTTCAAGCCCGACATAGTCAATTTGAGGCGGGCATCGATACCAGCCGCCAACTGCTGCGTCTGGATCCACTGCATGAAATCGGCCACCGGCAGTTGATGCGTCTGTTGGCTCACACCGGCCAACGTACCGCCGCCTTGACTCAATTCGAAACTTGCCGCCAAATTTTGGCCGACGAGTTGAATGTGGAACCGGACGTGGAAACGGTGCTTTTGGCTGAGCAAATCCGGGAAGGAAAAATTAGCAGGAGCGCCGAGGAGCAGGGAAGTGTTCCCCCCCGCACCCCCGCACCCCTGCACTCCAGCCCCTTTACTGCCGGCCCGCCCATCACCCATCCGGCCCAGTTTTACGGCCGTACACGGGAACTCAAGCGCATTTTCAACCTGTTGGGACGACTGCCCTTACAAAACGCGGCCATCATTGGCGAACGGCGCAGCGGCAAAACCTCTTTGCTGCACTACCTCAAAACGATCACGACCACACCAACCGGCCAACTACGGCCTGACCAACGGCACGATTGGCTGCCCCGGCCAGAGCGTTACCGCTGGGTTTTTGTCGATTTTCAAGACCCGCGTCTGGGGCGGCAGGCCAATTTGCTGCGCTATTTGTTGGCCGAAATGAGCTTGCCCGACGATGGCTCTGGCGATTTGGATGCCTTCCTGGATGTGGTGGCCGACAATCTAAACACACCGACCGTCATTCTCTTTGACGAAATCGGCGTGGCGCTGGAACGTTACCCGGAATTGAACGATGCGTTCTGGGAAAGTTTGCGTTCGCTGGCGACCAATCAGGTGGGCGGGAATTTGGGTTTTGTCCTGGCATCGCATGAAGCGCCATCCCAACTGGCCCAGCACAGCGGATTGGGATCGCCATTCTTCAATATTTTTGGTTATACGGCCGTACTCACCCCCTTAACCGATTCCGAAGCCCGCCAACTCATCGCCGGTTCGCCCATCCCATTCCTCGAAGAAGACGTGACCTGGATGTTGGAGCAAAGCGGCGGCTGGCCTATGCCCCTGCAAATTTTGTGCCGCGAGCGGCTGCTGGCCCTGGAAGATGGCGAAACCGGCAGCGAGTGGCAGACAGAAGCGCTGCGCCAGATGGAACCGTTTAAGAGAAGGATGAAGGATGAAGGATGAAGGCGGAATGGGGCGGACGTATACTGATGCGCCGCTGTTGAGCCGCAGGTTGTGGTGGGGGAGTTTGCAGCTTCTTTTCTGGCTCTTTTTTCATCCATCGGCCTGGCGGAATACCATCCATACGATTGATTCCCGGCTTGCCCCCAATTTTTGCCTGGTAGAAGTGGATCGAACCCTGTGGCGGCGGCTGGATTTCTGGCGACTGCTCCTGCTCTCATTCCTTACCTGGCCTTTAATTGCTGCCGCCGTGACGGCACTAGTGCTGCGGGCTTTGAATGTGCCCGTGGAAGGTGTTTTGCTGGGGGTCATGATTGGGTTGTCGGCGGGGGTGGTAGCCAGTTTAGCGACGGGTTTGGTGGGTAGTTTGGCGGTGGGAACGGCCGTTGGCATTGCCGTCAGTTTGGTGATAGGCGTAGCCGGCGCTTTTTTGCTCAGCCCCACCGAAACAATGGCCGCCATGCCCTTTTCACTCGACCAATCGTTCGATCTACTGACTAGCACCATCATTGGACTGGCCGGCGGATTGGCTGGCGGATTGGCCTACGGCGTTGCTGCTGGCGTCGCCGGACGGGTTCGTGATCCGGAACCATCATCATCACTGGCCCGTCAGGTGAGCGGGATGGTGATTGGCGTCTTTGTCGGCATCGCTGCCGGTCGTTTGACGGATTTGATTAACGGGCGGCTGGCTACCGGTTTGGTCGTTGGTCTGCTGTTTGCTTTGGCTCTGGGCTGGCGTACGCGGCGCTGGATTCCGGGACTCATCGGCGGCATTTTAGTCGGTTTGGCCAGCAGTCTGGTTGGCGAATTAGGCAGCGGCAGTTTGTCGGGCAGTCTCCTGGCCTTGGCCGGATTCAGCGCTTTGTTGATGTCGTTATTCGTGCTGCCCTACACATTGGCCGAGCGGATGGCCGGTCCCTGGGCCGGCGCGCTGGCCGGTTCGCTGGGCGCGGCCGGCGGGCTGTTTTTCTTCGTGGCCGAGACCAATGCCTTTGGCCCGTTTGTGACGTTTAGTCTGGCTGGGGTGCTGCTGGGGCTGACGCTGACCTGGTGGCGGCCGGTGCTGATGTATCCATTTGTGGTTGGCTGGAACAGTTTATTGTTTCGATTGGATGAGCGGCGGCTGCGGAACGGCCGTACTTCCCTCTTCCGTTACCATTCTGCCTTTTGGGACGAATTCCAGCGGTTGCGGCTGATTGGTCTGGACACGCACCTGCTGTTGCTGCTGCGGCGGTGGCGCGTTGGCGCCGACACGGATGGTGACGGGTTGCACCAAGTTTTTTTTCATCTGCTGCTGCATGAGGCCCTGCATC
>JBNKZT010000448.1:0-4580 GCA_050301775.1 Promineifilaceae bacterium (SeqCode) | reverse complement strand
GCGATGATGATGGTATCGATGTCGGAACGGCCGTCCAGCCACTGCAAGGACCGTACAATTTGCGGCGGAGCCTGATCGCCCTGAACCAATGTCGGCGCAATCAAGACTTTCACCAGCGGGTAGCGCCGCCGCAGAACGTTCAAAATATCGCGCAGCGCCGCCGCATCGGCCGAGGTGACGATGCCGATTTTCTTGGGGAAACGGGGAATCGGTTTTTTGTGTTCGGCGTCAAACAAGCCTTCGTCATCCAACCGCTGCTTGAGCAGTTCAAAGGCTTGCGCCAGGTCACCCCGCCCGGCCGGTTCCAGCCGGTCCGCATAAAGCTGGTAAACGCCCGACGCTTCGTAAACGGAGATACGGCCGTTGGCCACCACCGCATCGCCATCATCCGGCCGGAACCGCAGCCGCTCGGCATCGGAGCGCCACATGACGCACTTCAACTGCGCCCCTTCATCCTTGAGCGTAAAATACAAATGTCCCGACCGCGCCCGCGTGAAATTGGAGATTTCACCGCTGACTTCCACATCTTGCAGCCGAAAATCAATCTCAAACAACTCCCGGATGTAGCGCGTTAATTCGCTAACCGTCCACGCTGCATCCGATTGTGCCTCATCGCCAAAAGAGAACCCCATCACCTTGTCACCCTTTCACCCCTTCACTTCTTCCGCGCCATCCAAACTTCGTACTCCGGTACATCTTCACCCACCGACCAAAAGAAGAAATACGCCCCCATATCACCCATGAATTTGAACTGTTTGATAAACTTTTTGGCCCGATCCCAATAATCCATGCCATCCAGGCTGCGCAGGTAACCGGGGAAAGAGCCGTGTTCGGCTATCAATGATTGGCAAACTTTGGCATTATGAATGGTGGCTTCGATTTTACGGCCGTTCCGCACAATCCCTTTATCCTCCACCAACCTTTCTAAATCCCTGTCCGTAAACGCAGCCACCGTATCAATATCAAAATCGGCAAACGCCTTCTGGAAATTAGGCCACTTATTTTCGATCACCTTCCAGCTAAATCCGGCCTGGAACACCGCCTGGGTAATTTTTTCCAGATAACCGGCATCATTTTGCGGTACCGCACGCGGCGGGGCTTGACGATCTGCTGCTTCAGGCATTTTATACCTCCATTTTGATGCACGGATAAAACATAAGCAAAGCGACAAAATCAGTGTTCATCTGTGTTAATCCGTGTCCATTCACAAAGTCTAAAACCTTTTCCTTAGAACATACGCTCTACATTGTAAGTGACAAACAATTGTAGAGCAAATCATAATTAGAGCCTGTCATTTTCGTTTCACGTTTTCCGGTTTACCTTTATAATCCGCTTAGGAATGAGAATTGACTAACTTGTCCATTTAGATTGGTTCAATCTTCGGAGATTGAACCAATCTTGGCTAATTTATTTAAAGATCGTTCCTTATCAACTGTCGTCACAAGCAAGGAGATGTGACCCTGTGAAGAATTTGAGCCGCCCGCGACAAATAATCGTTCGACTCATCGTCGTCAATCTACTGCTGCTGGCCGCCAGCGCCATCTGGTACGCCGTTGCCCCGGCCGCCACCAGCGTGGCCGTCGCCGCCGCGAAAAACAAGGCCATGCTGAATATGAACCTGATGGCCGATTTTCCGTTTGATGCGGCGACGATTGGACAGGAAACGGCCGTTACCACCTCCATGTCCGCCCTCCTCACCAATAAAATCTACCAATTCGTCAACGCCGTCCCCCTCAGCCTGGGCGAAGCCCGCCCCTGGCAGGAATTCGGCTGCGCTCAAGGCAACTGTGCCCACATCACCTACTACAACTACACCGATGGCGGCACCATAAACGCCGTCGTCAACACCGAAACAGACGACGTCGTTGGCGGCTGGCTAGACGAGACCGCCCGCCCCGCCGGCAGCACCTACATCGTGGACAAAGCGATGGCCATCGCCGCCGCCGATGCCGAGGTCCAGGCTACCCTGGGCGACATCGGCGAAGTAGACCCGGCGATGGTGCCCATGTCCGGCTGGCTGTACGATAACGACTGCCGCGAAAACTGGTGCGTCGATTTATCGTTTCATAGTCCCAAGGGTGACGGCCGTATCTACCACGTCTTCGTCAATATGGAACAGGAAATCGTTGCCCGCACCTTCTACACCCGCGGCCGGGCCAACCGCAGCGCCGCCGCCGCCCTGCCCCAGGGCCAGCCCTACAGCGACGGCTGCATGGAGCAATACGGCTGGAGTGTCTGCTGGGAAATGACCGCCAACGACGGTATCAACTTCCGCGACGCCACCTACAATGGAACAACCATCTTCTCCAGCATCAAAATCGGCCAGATTGAAGCCTGGTATCCCAGTTGGCCCGGCGGCTACCGCGACGAAATCGGCTTTGCTGCTTCCGTGCCTCCCTTTGGCGGAACCCAAATCAACGACCTGGGCGACGCCTTCGAGGTGCGCCAATTATTCACCGAGTTCACCTACTGGCCCAACTGCATCTGCTGCTACCGCTACGAAGAAGTCATCCGCTTTTACGCCGATGGCAGCTTTGAACCACGCTTCGTCTCCCACGGCCCCGGCTGCGACGACCTTTCCATCTACCGCCCCTTCTGGCGCATCGACCTCGACCTGAACGGCCCCGACAGCGACAGCGTCTGGCTGTGGCAGGAAAACCAATGGGTAGAAGTGACCGGCGAAACAGAAATCCACCCCTTCGTCGATGACCTCTCGCCCGACAGTGAAAAACTGGCCACCTACGATGGCGACGTCAGCTACCGCTGGCACATGCAGCGCACCGACCCGCTGGGACTCGACGAAAGCCGCTTTTTCATCCTGCAGAAAAAAGAAGGCGAAGGGGATGGCCCGATCATCACCGGTCCCGGCGACACCTTCCAGCCGCCGCGCCAATGGCTGGGCGATGACCCGGTTTCTGGCGGCGATGTCGTTTTCTGGTACGTGCCCCTGCTCCACAGCAAAAAGGGCGGCCCCTGGTGGTGTGCGCCCGACCCTGAGCCTGATTTTTCGCCCTGCGAAGCAATTTTACGCATCGAAACGGCCGGCGAGTTGACCCAGCCCACCGCCGAAGAAATGGCCGAGGCCATTGCCGAAGCGACACCGACCACTCCACCAGAACCAATTGCTACGCCTGCGCCCACACCCACGCCGCGGCCCATCGACGGCGGCTCGCCAGAAGAAATCGTCCTCAACGCCGGCTGCGGCGCTTGCCACCTCATCGGCCAAATGGGTGAAGGCCACAAAGTTGGTCCCGATTTAACGGCCATTGGCACGGTTGCCGAAACCCGAATTGCCGGGATGTCTTCCGAAGCGTACATCCGCCAATCTATCCTGGAACCCAACGTCTACATCGTCGAAACGTGTCCCAACGGCCCCTGCATCGCCAACATCATGCCTCGTGACTATGCCACCCGGCTGACGCCGCCGCAAATCGACACGATTGTAGCCTATTTGCTGGAGCGTACCGGTCAAGGAACCGACATTACCATCATCGGCGAAGGCGGCGACGGGACGGATGGCGCACCGGCGCCTAAAGCATTCCCAGCTCCCAAAATGGTCAGCGGCCAATCGCAAAAAAGCACGGCCGGATTAGCTGTGCAAATTTTGCTATTGACGCTGGTCTTTTTGCTCAGTCTTTTCCGGCTGCTCAAAAAACCAACCAGGAACACAGAAGATTAAACGCAGCCTGAACTTTTCGAAAGCAGTGTAGCTCGTTGGAGCATCCTTACCGCACAATGGCGGGCAGGAATACGTCATAGACAACAAACTCGTCAGCCCCAATGTCCGGGGCTGCGCCGTTGGGGCGTGCCTCTCCGTCCAGGTCTGTTGTCACCCCGGCGTCCACCCCGGCGTCAATGGCTGCCGAGCCGGATTGCAGGTGATAGGTGGCGTTTAATTTGGGGTCGCCGGTTAGAGGGTTAACGGCCGTAAACTCCGGCGCACCATTCCGTACCGTGTGCAGCAGGGCCACGTTCTCCGTTAACGTGTTGGTGTGGGTGATGACCACTATTCCTACGCCATACAGTTCGCTGCCCACAAACGCATTGGTGAAAGACGTGACCAACGTGTTGGTTAACACGGCAGTTGCCGGACAATCGGCATAAGATTCCATGTAAAGGAAGGTCGGCGCCTGGTTATTAGCGGCTGTGACGTGAGCCAGCGTTGCGTCCAGACGACCACCCGAACCACCAGCAATATCAATGACGCTCACGAAATCCTCTACAATCATGGCTCGATTTTCGGCCAACAGCAGGTTGGTTAGCTGCACGCTGGTGTTACCACTGCCCTGTTTGCTAATTTGCACGGCCGTTCCATCCGTCGTCGTCTCGTTGCCCAACAGCGTTACCCGGTTCATTTGCAGCCCTTCCCCAACATAGGTCAGGTTGGCGTCCAGTCCACCGGCCGAATAAGCTTTGTTGCGCAAGATGTCGCAATCTTCAATGATGACCGGCCCGCGGGGTTGGAAAATGTACAATCCGCCGCCAGCGCTGCCCGAATCGAAAGCGGCATTGTCTTCAATCACGCTGTGACGCAACGTTAAACCGACACCATACTGAATTAAAATCCCACCACCATAGCT
>JBNKZT010000447.1:0-4583 GCA_050301775.1 Promineifilaceae bacterium (SeqCode) | reverse complement strand
ACGCAGGATTGGACTAAGAAGTTGCTAGCCCTGTATTGAATTATTCCTTAGCGTAGGTTTTCGTCCTTTTGATCCCCAAACCCCGTTCTCATGTTTCCCTAACTTGACGTGGTTTATATCTTGGTTTAATATTTTGATATTAAACTGTTTGATATTAAACTATATTATTGAAATCAAGACAAATAATGGGAACACATTATCAGGGCAGTGCGGAAGAAGTTTTGGCTTTAGACAGTTACATCAAATTATCACGTGCGTTTGAGACGGTGACCGTCCTGATCAACGCCCATTTGCAGGCCCATGACCTGACAATTAGTCAGTTTGGTGTGTTGGAAGCGCTGTTTCACCTGGGGCCGATGCAGCCAGGCCAATTGGCCGCCAAAATCTTGAAAAGCAGCGGCAATTTAACGCTGGTGATTGACAATTTGGTGAAGCGGGATTTGGTGACGCGACAGCGCCGCGAAGATGACCGCCGCTGCATTGATATTGATTTGACGACCGATGGCCGCGCCCTAATCGAAGAGATTTTCCCCAACCACGCCGGTGGGGTAGCTAAAGTAATGGGCGTGTTGTCCCGCGAAGAACAAGTGGCACTGGCGGCGTTGTGCCGTAAGTTAGGCTTAGAAAATAGAAGCCAGGAGTAAATTATGCAGCCGATTCAAGGGTTACATCACATTACCGCGATGGCCAGTGATCCGCAGGCCAATATTGATTTTTACCACACGATTTTGGGGCAGCGGTTAATCAAGCGTACCGTCAATTTTGACGATCCGGGCACGTATCATTTTTATTACGGCGATCAGGTGGGCACGCCGGGTACGATTTTGACATTTTTCCCCTGGCGGCATTTGAAGCGGGGAGAAAGAGGCAATGGTGAAGCAACGGCCGTTGCCTACAACATCTCCCCAACATCCGTCAATTTCTGGCAGGATCGGCTCCAGGCGCATGGCATCAGCCTGGGCGAAACACAAACCCGATTTGGACAGGAGGTTTTACCTTTTCATGATCCCGATGGGATGAAGCTGGAATTGATCATCAATGACCAACCGACCACCATCCAAAACTGGGACGACGGGCCGGTTGCTGCCCAACACGTTTTGCGCGGTTTTCACAGCGTTACCTTGTGGGTGGGGCAAGTGCAGGCCACGGCCGAACTGCTCACTGGTCCGCTGGGTTACCAATTTTTCGGGCAAGAGGGCAATCGCTATCGATTCCAGGGGGCGGCCGATAATGTAGGATTACTGGTAGACCTGTTGGAACGGCCGAATAAACCTCTGGCGCGTATGGGTGCCGGATCAATCCACCACATCGCTTTTCGGACGGTCGATGACAGCGAGCAGCAGGAATATTTGTCCTTGCTGCGGGGACAAGGGTACAACGTCTCACCGGTGATGGATCGACAGTATTTCCACTCCATTTATTTCCGTGCGCCCAGCGGTGTGCTATTTGAAGTGGCCACGGACGCGCCGGGCTTTTTGTACGACGAACCGGTGGCCGAACTGGGGCAAAGTTTAAAACTGCCGCCGTGGCTGGAGTCAAGCCGGATGGAAATTGTGCAAACGCTGCCACCAATTGAGCTGCCTGGGATCGTGGCCCAATCGCAGCGTGAAGGATGAAGAATATGACGACACATTCAAAAACAAATCCTGGACCGCATCAGGGGCAGCGGATTTACACCGCTGGTAAACCTTTGGCGGAAGCGCAGGCGGCGATGATTTTGGTACACGGGCGGGGGGCAACGGCCGTTTCCATTCTGGAATTAGCCTATGAACTACATCATCCTGAATTTGCCTATCTGGCCCCACAGGCGGCGGACAATACCTGGTATCCGTACAGTTTTTTAGCGCCCATGACCCAAAATGAGCTGGGGCTGACTTCCGGGCTTCAGGTTATCACTGATTTGATCAGCCAGGTTGAAGATGCCGGAATTCCGGTGGAAAAGATTGTGCTGGCCGGGTTTTCGCAGGGGGCGTGTCTGGCTTCGGAGTTTGTGGCCCGTAACGCGCGGCGGTATGGCGGCCTGCTAGCCTTTAGCGGCGGCTTGATTGGCCCGCCGGGAACACCGCGCGATTACGACGGTTCTCTGGCTGGGACGCCGGTATTCCTGGGGTGCAGTGATGTCGATTTTCATATTCCGCTGGAACGGGTGGAGGAAACGGCCGTGACTCTGGCAAATCTCGGCGCAACCGTGAACAAACAAATCTATCCCAACATGGGCCACACCATCATTCAAGATGAAATTGATCAGGCTAGCCGCATGGTGCAGGCCGTTTTAAGTTAAATTTCGAGGAAAAATAGTATGAAAAAGTTGCAAACACAGGGCGTCCACCACATCACGTTGATTGGCGCCGACCGGCAGACATCGATTGATTTTTGGGAAGGAGTGTTGGGCATGCCGTTTGTTTTCGAGCAGCCCAATCTGGACGTGCCGGAACAAAATCATCTCTACTTTGATCCGGGCGATGGCAGCCTGATCACGATTTTTACCAATGAAAAATGGCCGGTGGATCCGCGGCCAAATCCAGAAGGCATAGGCAATTTGCATCACATTGCTTTTACAGTGTCGCGGGCGACCTATACCCAGGCCAAGAAGCGGCTGGATGAGCGCGGCATCTCCAATTCGGGTGAAGTCGATCGCGGCTTCATGTACTCGATTTATTTTCGTGATCCATTGGGGCAGTTATTTGAGCTGGCTTCCTACAAATTTGAGCCGCCAACTGGCGTCACTCATGCCGAGATCTTGCTGGAAGCGCATCATTTGCGAGTGGCCGCCGGCGATTACAACATCGGTGATGAACATATCGCCGATGCGTTGGAAATCCTGACTCAGCGTACTGCCCGTTCTTTGTCAGCGGATCGCAGTCCCAAGCACCCGTATCAGTAACCTGAATTGGGAATTAGGACGCGGATGACGCGGATAACGCAGATTTTTGGATTATTTTGAAATCTGTCAATTGTTATCTTTAGCGACGTTGATGTGAAGACGGCCGTTCTCCTCCACTAACATTAAATCCTGGTAACGGCCGTTCTCATTGCGCCACATCAAGCTAAAATTCCAGCCCTGCCATCGCCAAACCGCGATGGCGTCGGCTTCGATAGAGATTAACTCCTGCTTGCCATCACCATCCACGTCACCCAATTCGACTTCGCTGATGGGCTGGGCTAACGGCCGTCCCCCCCAAATGAGCTTGTATTCGCCACCTCGATGACCGACGATGTAGGGTTGGCTGCGCTCGTGCCCCTCATTGTCGGTTTGCCAGATAGCCAGGAGCAGTTCGTAACGGCCGTCATCATTGGGATCGCCCAGGGCAGCATCAACGACGCGCCATTCAGGAGGAGTGGTGTAGACGGCCGTTCCCTCTTGATAAATCGTCACCTGCTCCCCGGCGCGGCGGATAATTTCATCTTTGCCATCCCCGGTCAGATCAATTGCGCCCGACCAGAAGATGCCAGAAACGGATTCACGCGGGCTGAACCTGTCGAAGCCCATCGGACGGCACTCATCGTCTTCGCAGGCAAAAGTCAGGCGTGATGGCGGCGGCTGGATGCGGGCCAGCAGCGGCGCGGCTTCTTCCGGCGTCATCAAGCGGGGACGCGGCCCAGCCCATACCGGCAGCGCCTGTACTGCTCGCAAGCCCTGATCATCGAAGAAAACGCGCAGCGCCAATCCCTGGTCCGTTCCATCCTGCCCCTGGTCGAAGACGAAGTTGCCCAGGCTGTAAGCGGCGAAACAGCCGGAGACCTGACAGGTTTCCGGAAAACCTGTCAGGTCTTGGACGACGTGGGGATGGTGACCCAGAACCAAATCGGCTCCGGCGGCGATGAGGGTTTGTACGGCCGTTTCCTGTCCCGGATCAGCCTGTTGTTCGTACTCATACCCCCAGTGCATGGAAACAATGACCACATCGGCCTGTTCCCGCGCCTGAGCCACCGCTTCAACGGCCCGCGCTTCGTCCCAATCGGCGCGCTGCCACTGGTTCGTAGGGGCGGTTCGCGAACCGCCCCTACCGGGTTCCGACACGGCATTAAAGGCCAAGAAGGCCAGGCGCAGGCCGTTGACTTCGCGGATGAGGGGCCGATAGGCAGATTCGACATCCGGCCCGGCGCCGATGGGAGTGATGTTGGCGTTTTGCAGGTGAACGGCCGTTTCCGCCAAGCCTTCCGGTCCAAAGTCGAGGCTGTGATTGTTGGCCAGGCTGAGAACGTCGAATCCGGCGGTTGTGAGGTTGGAAACGGCCGTGACCGGGGCCTGTAAAATAATCGGCTGCGGCTCGCCCGGCGGGGCGGTACGCGCCGTGCCGTCTTCCACGATGACCGCTTCCAGGTTGCCAAAAGTCAAGTCGGCGTCGGCCAGCCAGGCAGCGGCGTCGGCCAGCGGGTCCGGCTCTTCGGCCACGCCCCGGCCCAGCATCACGTCACCGACGGCGATCAGTTCGACGACCGGTTCATCGTCGGCCAGCGGCTGTCCATCACGCAGGTAAAACCAGGGGTAAGCCGACAGGTCAGGAACCGGCGCGGCTTCTGTTCCTGACCTGAGCTGTGGGGCGAGAACGGCCGTAAAAATGAGAATGACAACGGCAAAC
>JBNKZT010000446.1:0-4600 GCA_050301775.1 Promineifilaceae bacterium (SeqCode) | reverse complement strand
GTAACGCCTCTGCAAAGCGGTCGCTACCAGCTTGGGACTATCAGCATTCACAATGCTCACCATGAAAATGCCTTTTCAGCTACGGATGAAAAATTACTCATGCGCTTAGCTGATTCAGCATCCGTTACCATTTCAACTGCCAATTTATACCAGGCGGAACGGACCCAACGACAGTTTGCCGAAAGACAGGTGCAGGTGGCAACAGCCTTGAGCTTGAGCCTGAACCTGGACGACATTCTGCAAACCGTTCTTGAGCAGGCGCTGCGCATTGTGGTTAGTGCCGAAAAAGCTTCCATTTTCCTTTTAAAGGATGGTGAAGTTTATCTGACCCAATCCACCGATGATCAGGAGCTGCCTAAACAACTACCTGAGGCATTGCAGCGAATTTTTAACGCCAAAGATACAAGTCATTCGCCGCCGCCGCAGCTTATTGCCGCTACCGGTAAGCCCATCCTCATTACCGAAACAGAAGATGAACTGATTTGGCCTAACGAACCTGGGTCTGATTGGTTAAAGTCGCTGGTCGTGGCACCGCTGCGTATCCGACATGAAATCATCGGATTTCTAAACGTACACAGTACCCGGACAGGTGCGTTTGATCAAAATACCATACGCCAGCTCGAAGCTTTGGCGGCACATGCATCATTGGCGATCCACAATGCGACGTTGTTTAATGAATTGAAAGCCGCCTTGCAAAAGGAACAGTCTACGCGTGCCCAATTGGTTCAAGCGCAAAAGCTTTCGGCCATGGGGCGTATGGTTGCTTCTGTGGCCCACGAATTGAACAATCCGCTGCAAACGATTAAAAATTGCTTGTTTATTAGCCGCAAGCGGATTGATGTTTCCAACTTCGCTCACAAATATCTGGATATGGCGTTTACAGAAACGGAGAGGCTGTCGAATTTAGTTTTGCAATTGCGGGAAGTGTATCGACCGGACACGCGGGTTACGGCCAAGCCCTTCTCCCTCCTTAAAACGTTGGAAACGGTGTATCTTTTGTTGGAGCCGCATCTGCAACGCAATACGGTGCAATGGCATCAGCCTTCTGAGCTGCCTGACTTTCAAATAAATGGTATCGCCGGCCACTTGCAGCAGGTCTTCTTGAATATTTCGCTGAATGCTATCGAAGCGATGCAGCCAGGCGGTGGGGATATTTATCTGAATCTTGTTCCTGATGAACAAAACCAATGGGTTGGCGTCCAAATTCGGGATACGGGGCCGGGGATACCACCAGAAAATATTTCGCATTTGTTTGATCCCTTTTTTACGACCAAGGAATCCGGTACAGGCCTGGGATTGGCAATTTGTTATGATATAGTTAAGAATCATGGGGGAGAAATGGCAATAGAGAATGCCTCTCAAGGAGGGGCGATCTTTACAATTTGGCTGCCGCAAAGGGAATGATAAATGACAGCAACGCGCAAAATTTTAGTAATTGATGATGAACCGTTTTTACGAGAGACCTTGGCCATCATCCTACAAGATGAGGGGTACGGGGTGGCAACGGCCGCTAACGCCAGGGAGGCGCTGCAAAACTTACAAAATGAGCCGTTTGATTTGGTTTTTCTGGACATTAAAATGCCGGAAGTCAGTGGGCTGGACTTGCTGCCGGAAATTCGGAATTTGTCCCCGGACATACCGATCATTATGCTCACGGCGTATGCCTCTTTGACATCGGCGATTGAAGCCATGCGCAAAGGGGCGAATGATTATCTGTTTAAACCGATAGATCCTCCTGAGATATTGGAGCGGGTGAACCGGATGATGAGCGAAAGTGAGTTGCCGAGAAGGCGGCAGGCTATTGTTCAAGAAATGAGGAATCTTCTGACTGAGCTTGACCAGACAGGCAGGGTATTTTCGGAAACGGCCGTTCCTCCCTGGAAGAAACAAGTCCTCGCCCCCGATCGCTTCATACAGCGCGGCCATATCACCGTTGACCTGCAAGCCAAACAAGTCATGATCCATGACAAGGTCGTACCACTGACGCCGACCACCTTTGATTACCTGGTAACACTGATGAAACACTCCCCGGAAACTATCTCTTGTGAACAACTGGTTTTCGAAACGCAAAATTATAAACTAGACCACCTGGAAGCAAACGATCTGGTACGCGGCCGTATACATGAACTGCGTAAAGCCATTGAAGAAGATTCACGAAATCCACGCCACATTATTACCGTACGCGGTATTGGCTATCGTTTAGTCACGTAAACCCCAATTCAGGGGGAATTGCTCCACGTCACATGAGATATTAGTCCCCAAAGTCCTCAAAAGATATTTTTCGCTGCCAGGCGAGATATAGGTACCTCTGTTCACAAAACGTAACAAATCAAAACAAATCAACACATTACATTCTTTACATTCTTTACATTCTATTGTTTGTTACGACAGCCATAACAAAGCATAAGAAAACAGAATTTCACAAGATGAGATTTCCCTTAGAATGACAAGAAATTCTTATTAATTGGCAGTTGCCGGTAAGGGGACATGCCCTAGTTGACTTTACAGGAAAAAAATATGTCATCGAAGAAAAAGTTAGTCATTAGCGTATTTATCTTACCCACCCTGCTCATGACCGCCTCACTCTTATTGGCCGGCCCAATTCCGATGCCGGCTAACATTTTTGGGGCACGTAGTAGCAAGGTAAATCCGGTTGCTGTAGAGCGGCCGGTCAAATCAGTTGACGGAGTTATCGATGAACTGGTTCCATTGCCCATCAATATGCTGGGTGAAATTGGATGGCGGTTATCGCAGGCGGAAGTGGTGTCTGAAGGCCAGTTGGCCGAGTTAGAACAAGGCACGCTTTATACCGATTATGCGATCAAAGCTTACGCCGTTTCTGAGAATAATCCCAACTTTAAGGAAGGATACTTCCAGTTGACCTTGACAGCATTTTCGCCGCGAGAGGACATGCCCGGCCAGAAAGCCGGCAATTGGTACGTTCATGGCGAATGGACAGTCGTCGATGTCAATGCTCCGCTCGGAACTACCGAGGTGCGGCACAATCCTCACGCCGTCAAAGGCACTTTATCGACAGAACTTGCCTTCAATCCCCTGGCCCCCGAAAACCAGACCAAACAATTTGATGCACCCATGCAAACCCTGGTTTCTCCGGCCGGCGGGCAGTGGTACCGTTCGGAAGGAACGTTTTCCGGTAATGCCCAATTTGAAGGAGATCTAAACATGCCCAATGCTCTGGGACAAGGACAATAACCAATAAATTTTGTTGTAACTGTACAGGGGCTAGGGCCGGTCTCCAGACCGTGCCCGGAGGTGGCTCGGTGAGGACACCGGCCACAGCTGTATAGTTGCTTTTTGTCTTCATAATCATCGGAGAAAAGCAATGTTGAAACCCAATCCAAATAAACCTTTATCCTTGTGGAAACGATACTTACGTCTTTCAGGCTTACTGATCGCCATCATCGGCATTACCTTATTTGCCTTTGGCGTGATTTATGCCGATGTGCCCGGCGGTCGCTCAGCCCCTGTCGGCGTTGCCGTACCCAACCCCGGTACACAGCAACAAGAGTTGGCCAATATCACGTTCCCGGCTCCCTACAACACGTTTGAGTTTGTTGTCACTTGTGCTGCCTGTCATGGTGGTACGATTGACCAACAAGCCGGTCATTTTGCTAACTGGGCCGGTACGGCAATGGCCAGTTCAATGCGCGATCCGGTCTTTCGGGCCAATCAGCAAATTGTAAACCAGGCCGTTCTGGATTTGACCGGGGAAGATGGTGCCGGCAATGTTTGCATTCGCTGCCACAGCCCCAACGCCTGGTATTCCGGGCGGACCGATCCAAATCTGGCCGGAGAGGCCGACGCCAGCAACGCCATTCATAGCATTGTGCTTTCGACAGATGATGAAGGCGTTATGTGCGAATTTTGCCATCGCGTCGTCGGTGGCGTTACCCAACAACGGGCTGACTTAGACCCCAATGACCCGGCCTGGAACATGATGGCCGGCCTTAGCGATTGGCCTCACGAGGGCAACCCATACCCGGATGGTCCCAACGCCGGGATGCCCTACGGCGATGCAACCCTGCAAATCAATGATGGCATGACCTACGGCGGGAAATATCCGGGAACGGCCGAGATCTTCTTCAGCGATGTCCCTCTGGATGGAACAACCTACACCGGCCAAACCTACGGCATCTTCCCGCCCGGATGGAAAGACAGCCTGGGCAACGACGTGAGCGGTCAGCCGGCGTTTGCGCCCGATGGCTCTGTGCCCGTTCACTTTGAAGCGCCCGTTGGGCCGCCCCAAAATGCTGATGGCACCACCAATTACCAGGGCCAGGCCTTTTCGCCGGAACACACCACCTACGAAGGCACATTCATCCAGACGTCCGAATTCTGTGGTGAGTGCCACGATTTGACGGTTCCCGTCCTGAATCACGGGATGCCGGAACAGCGGACCTACACCGAATGGAAGTTCAGCGAATATGGTAACGGCGACGGCAACATGGATGCCCGCTGCCAGGACTGTCACATGCCCACACTGAAGCATGAATATTCGGATGGCGCGCCGGTTTCCCTCAACGCCGATCCGGTCGTCAGCGGTTGGTTCCCCTACGCCAAAGACCGCAATCCCGACGGC
>JBNKZT010000445.1:0-4630 GCA_050301775.1 Promineifilaceae bacterium (SeqCode) | reverse complement strand
TGTTGCTACCAGCCAGGCGGCAAAGGCAGTCAACATGAACAGGCCAATCTTCAATCGATCTACCGGCACGCCAACGTTGCGGGAAGCTGCTTCATCACCACCCAGCCCAAAAATCCAGTTACCAACCGGGGTTCGCAATAACACCCAGGTTGCCAGAGCGGCAATAAGCAGCCACCAAATAATTGAGATGGGGAAATTGGCGTTACCAATGGGGATGTCTGTGCCAAAGAGTACGCGCATGATCTCATAGCCGGGAACTTCCTGCAGGCTGCCGATTTGAGTACGACCTGTAATAAGGCGCGTGAGCGCAATGGCCAGGCCTCTAATAATAAATAGACCGGCTAATGTGATGATGAATGATGGCAATTTTGTTCGTACAACCATGTAGCCGTTTAGAAAACCAACGAATAGCGCAAAAGCTAGCGCAATGAGCGACCCCAGCCACAAGGGGATGCCCATTTCTGTGCCCAAAATCGCCATCGTGATTCCAGCAAAACCAACGATCGAGCCGATGGAAAGGTCAAATTCGCCACCAATCATCAGCAGAGCTACGGCCACAGCCGGAATACCCATCTGCGCGGAGACTTCTAGATAGCTGGCGGTTCCCCTCAGGCTCAAAAATCCGTTCGGGGCGATGATGGCAAAAAATATCCATACCAAAGCAGCACCACCAACCGCCCCTAATTCCGGGCGACCGAGTAGACGCTTAAGCCGGCTTGCTTCCGCCATGCGTTCATCTTGTTTTGCTACGGGAGTTGTAGCAGCCATGTTCTCTTCTCCTTTTCGTTCAGTGGTTCGGGTATTGCGTACTCCGTAATCCGGAATACGCAATACGCAATAAAAAACTACTTACAAACGATTACCGTGTACCAGCGGCACTCAATTCAATAACTTGAGCGGCCGTATCCTGGGTCACGAATCCGGGACCAGTCATTAATACGTCATTGGCGATGGTGTTTAGGTTGGTGTTGTATAGCGTGAGTAAGACGATAGGCAGATAACCTTGCAGGTACTGCTGCTGGTCAATGGCAAACAACATGTCGCCATCCCGAATCGCTGCCAGGACTTCCGGCGAGAGGTCGAAGGTGGCCAGTTGGATTTGACCAATCAAGCCTTCATCCTGCAAAACAGCCAGGGCTGGTGCAGCACCAGTCGGCCCCAGGGTGAGAATGCCGTCAACGTCGGGATTGTTGGTCAAGGCGGCGCTGATACGCTGCTGTGCATCCACCGGGTCGGCCAGGTCAACGGCCAATACGTCCACGGTTGCCCCGGTCTCTGCCATGGCATCGGTGAAGCCCTGGCAGCGTAAGTCCAGTGCCACGTTGCCCACTTCCTGGTTGATACACAGGGCGGTGGTGACACCGGCAGCAGCCATCCGTTCGCCACCGCCAAAGCCGGCCTCGTACTCGGTCTGGCCCACGTGGACGAGGATGCCCAGTTCTTTGGCCACGTCACTGCCGGAGTTCATGGAGATGACCGGAATGCCAGCGTCAACAGCAGCCCGGATGGAGTCGCCCAGCGCATCGGCATCGGGAATGGAGACCACAAGGCCATCCGGATTAGAAGCCACGGCCGCATCAATCAACTGTGACATAGCCACCATGTCAAATGTCTGTGGTGCCTGATATTCTACCGTAACGCCCATGTCGGTTGCGGCCTGATCGACGCCATTTTTGACAACGGACCAGAAGGGATCAGATGCCTGGCCGTGGCTGACAACAACGATGCGTATGTCACCACTGGGGGCCGCCGCCGGTGCTGCCGCTTCTTCGCCGCCGGTATCGGCTTCTTCAGCATCCATATCGGCTTCTTCAGCGCCGGTGTCCGTCGTTGCTCCGGTGTCGGCCGGCTCGGCCGGAGTCGGCTCTTCTCCGCCACCACAAGCGACCAGGAGCATTGAGGCGACAAGTAATAAAATCAAGACTGTTAGGAACCGTTTCATTCGTTTCTTTCCTCCTATGAGAATTAATGGGTTGACAAACAATTTACGAGTAATGATTGATTCGTTGTATACTTTTTCCAGTCACCACCTCCTTTAGTGTTGGCAGGTTCTGACGGGGTGAAACGGCCGTTCCCACCAAATCTTCCCACCAGACCTCTCAACTAACCTCACTAACCAAAACCGGACGCCCTTCATCCAGTGAAAGCGTTGCCGCCACAGCAATTGCCGTCGCTGCACGCGCATCCTCACCGCTAACAGACACATCCCGCCCGGTTTCAATTGCTTCAATAAAATCACGGATTTCCCCGGCGTAGGCTTCACCGAAACGTTCCATGAAGCCGGGAATCGTGTCATGGGAAATGTTGTTTTTCTTGAGCAGCAGCGTAGGTGTTTGCTGCAAACCGCCGATAAACAGGCTACCTTCCGAGCCAATCACCTCGGTGCGAATGTCGTAACCGTAAATGGCGTTGCGGCTGACGTCCACGTTGCCGATTGCGCCGTTGGCAAAGCGCAAGTTGACTACAGCATTGTCAATATCGCCGACCTCTTTCAGCTCCGGAAAGACCAGGCACTCCCCTTCGCTGTAAACGCGCTCCACCTCGCTGCCCATCAGCCAGCGGGCCAGGTCAAGGTCATGAATGGCCATGTCGGCGATGAGGCCACCGCTGTTTTCCCGACGGGCAAATTCCAGGCTGGTGCGCCACGGGTCGCGGCCAACCGACTTAAACATTACCGGCCGGCCGATTGCGCCTTCATCAATTTTTTGTTTGGCAGCCACGTAAGCCGGATCGTAGTGGCGCATGAAGGCTACCTGCATTTTGACGCCGGCTGCGGCCACGGCGGCAATGGCTTCATCACAGGCGGCAACGGTTAGCGCCAGCGGTTTTTCGGTGAAAATGTGTTTACCGGCAGCAGCGGCTGCCTTGATGATGGGCACGTGTGTGTTGGTAGGAGTGACGATGACCACCGCATCAATATCTTCCCGTGCCAACATTTCGTTGTAATCGCTGTACACATCATTCACGCGGCATTGGGCGGCCAGTTTACGGGCATTTTCTGCAAAGGTATCGGCAATGGCGATGAAATCGGCCGTTTCCACACTAAAGGCCAGATGATGAGCCAACGCTGCGCCCATTCGTCCTGCACCAATGAGTCCTACTTTTACAGTCATATTTTCTCCACGTATTGCATATTGCGTAGCGTCTTAGCTCTATGCAATATGCAACATGCATTATTTCCAAGGTAATGGAACTTGGGAAAACAGTCCTCAATAGAAAAAACATCGTAATCAGCTTGCGTAGGACTGGTCCAATACGCAATACGTAATACAAGCTACAAATGGTATCGCTCGCGCTGGCGATTTTTCTCGTAGGCGGTACGAGCTTGCTGCACCGATTCGATCTCCGATACTTCTGCTATAGGCACATCCCACCAGGATTCGTAGCCGGGTACGCCGGCGTAGCGATCGGTTTCTACGGCGATAACGGTTGTCTGGGTTTGATGTTTCGCCTGAGCCAGCGCTTTTTTGAAGTCGTCAATCGTGTTTGCTCGCAGGACCACTGCTCCCAGGCTGGCCGCATTGGCTGCTAAATCAACTGGCAGGTAGCGTTCTATGGCGTCAGAGGGATGCAGTTGGTCGTCGGGTAAGACGCCGCTCTGTTCGTCGCGGAACAAATAACGCGTGCCAAATCCTTTGCTGCCCAGGGAACGGGAGAGTGCCCCGATGCTGCCGTAGCCGTGGTTGTCGATGAGGATGATGGTGAGTTTTACCTGTTCTTGAACGGCCGTTACTATCTCCTGCGCCAACATCAGATAAGACCCATCCCCCACAACAACATACACTTCCCGCTCCGGATCGGCCATCTTCACCCCCAAGCCGCCGGCAATTTCGTACCCCATGCAAGAGTAGCCGTACTCCAAATGGTACCCCTTCGGGTCGCGTGTACGCCACAGCTTGTGTAAGTCACCTGGCGCACTGCCGGCGGCGCACAAAATGACATCTTTCTCATCAGAAAATGTGTTGACCGCACCGATCACTTCACCCTGGCTGGGTAACGGCTCATGGCCAAGGTTGTAGATGCGCTCCACTTCAGCATCCCAATCTTTGTTAAACTGTTCTGCTCTTGCTCGATACTCGCCATCTGCTGACCAGCTTTGTAATAATTCATTCAATTCCAGCAGCGTCTCACGAGCATCGGCCGTCAGCGCCAGACCACTGTGTTTGTAAGCATCAAACTCAGCCACATTGATGTTGATAAAATGCACATCCGGGTTTTGAAATGCCGTTTTGGATGCCGTAGTGAAGTCACTGTAACGCGTGCCGATGCCAATGACTAAATCTGCTTCGCGAGCCATAATGTTGGCCCCAAATGTGCCCGTCGCACCAATGGCTCCCAAGTTCAGCGGGTTGTCGTAGCGCAGTGAGCCTTTACCGGCTTGTGTTTCGCTTACCGGAATGCCGGTTTGAGCCACAAAATCGGCCAGCACGCCGGTCGCCTCGCTGTAAATGACACCGCCACCCGCTACGATAAGCGGCTTTTGACTGGCGCGAATCATCTCAGCGGCGCGTTGTAATGCAGCCCGATCCGGGCGTGGACGGGCCATATGCCAGACGCGCTTTTCGAACAGGGGCACCGGAAAATCAAAGGCTTCGACCTGTACGTCCTGAGGCAGCGCCAGCGTGACTGC
>JBNKZT010000444.1:0-4696 GCA_050301775.1 Promineifilaceae bacterium (SeqCode) | reverse complement strand
TAAGCCGCCAGTGGTTTCACACGTTGGCGGCTTAAAAACAAAAAAGGCAACCCGATGACTTTGGCGAGACGACGGGTTGCCTGAAAAAGATGCACCTTAACATTTGAATAGCTAAGGCGTTTTTACTTTTTAAGTGGGCGGTACAAGACTCGAACTTGTGACCTCTACGATGTCAACGTAGCGCTCTAACCAACTGAGCCAACCGCCCGACACAAACAAAATTATACCAATGAATTTGTATGCGTCAAAGGGGAGTTGGCAAGTTGGCGGGTGGTGGTGGTGAACTGTAATTCAACATTCATCATTCACAGTTCAGGATTATTTATGGTATAGTTGCGGCAACCAGCAGTGAGATAAATCATGGGGTGATGTTGGATGGCAACGCTTGCGCTGAGCGAAGTCGAAGTGGCCGTTTCCCATCCCCTAAAAATCAAACCATATCCAGGTTGGAGCTGCGTTGAAAGCAAACTCTACTCCCCCCAAAAAAGGTGAACCGGGCGTCATCATTCTCATAGTGGTGGCTATTGCGGTAACGGCCGTTGGCCTGACTCTGAAGGACGCCCTGGGTGAATCTTATGGCTCTATCATGGGCATTGTCTGGTTTGCCGCCCTCATTGTCAGCTTCCTTTTTGGCCTGCTTTTCTACGCCCGCTACATTTTGCCGTTATCTGGCAGCGAAGGTTGGAGTGAAGGACTGCGCCTGCTTTATCGCCATTACACCACCCAGGCCGAGCGTTACCTCGATAAATATTTCGGCCCGCGCCCCGACGCTCCACGTAAAAGCCGTCGCAGTCGCAAACAAGCCAAATCATCTGGTTTGCTGCCTCTGCCGGCCAGTTTTGCCACCCTCAAAGCCGGTATTTTGCACAGTTACCAGATTCTCGGCTTGGCCAAAGGGACTCGATTTGCCCGTTCCGCCGGACCTGGGTTTACGCTGCTCTTCAAAAAAGAAAAACCAACTCATCTAATTGACCTGCGTAAGCAGCTGCGCCGTCAACCCGTTAAAGCAGCTACGCGCGATGGCATAGCCCTGGAAACCACTGTTACCGTTATTTTTCGGGTGCGACAGGAGCCGGGCGACGGGCTTGATGCCGAACCATACCCCTATGATCAAGAGGCGATTTTCCACATCTGTTATAGCAACAGTATTGACGCCCAGGATCGCCTGCGCGGTTGGACGGAGCAGGTTGCGCCACGGGCGGCAGCTTTGTTGGTGAATGAGTTTGGCCGCCGCACGCTGGATGAACTGTACATGCCGGAATCGGCCGGCGCCGGACCGCTGGACCCCATCAAAGCGCGTATTTTGCAGACATTGCAGCGGGAGCTTGATGCCAGCGGCATTGAAGTATTGGTCGTAGGCGTGGATCCGTTGGCCCTGCCGGACGCGGTCATTGAGCAGCGCATCAAAACGTGGCAGGCGGATTGGCAGCGCCGAATCACTTTGCAGCGGGCCGCCGGTGATGCCGAAGCGGTCCGCCGCATCAAAAAAGCACGGGCCCGGGCACAGATCGAAATCATCGAAAATATCACGCAAAATATTGATAGTGTGCGCCGGGCCGGGGATGCCGATTTGTCCAACATTATCACACTGCGCATGATTGAGGCGTTGGAGGAAGGGTTGTCTAGCGCGTCGCTGCAAGCGTTGATTCCGCAGCAAATTATGACCAATCTGGTAATGGACACCTCGAACCAGATGCAATCCTGGCTCAATCAGCCCAAGGGGCCGGAAAAATGAGTCTCTTTGCTCAGCCGCGCCGTCCGGCCCCAACGAATAATCCGTTTAATTGGTTCTCTTTGCTGCCGCTGGTCATGTTTTTCCTCTTCTGGCTGTTTGCCCGTAGTTTAGAGCGGGTGGATGGGCTGCCTATGCTGGCCGCCTGGTGGCAAAATACATTGCCGATGCTGCCTTTGCCGACTGTTTTGGTTGTCGTTTTTGAGATGTTTCATCCTCGTGTGCTGCGGCATTTGATTATTCCGGGACTGGGTTGGTATCTGGCTTATGATGCAGCGGTGAGCCTGGTGCAAACGTTGTACGATTTGCCGACAAAACAGAATGCTCGTAGTTTGTTGAGCCGTTTGCAGACACGGGGAATGAACCAGGTTAAGCCACTGCCGGTTAGCAGTAAAACGCTGGCCGAGGCGCGGGAAACGTCGGAGCTGCTGCGGGTGGGCGGGCCAGGCCGGATTGCGGTGATGGCCGGGGATGTAGCGGTGACGGAGTTAAACGGCCGTTTCCACCGTATCTTAGGCCCCGGAGCGCATATGTTGGACCGGCTGGAGTATGTCCGCGCCATTTTGGACCTGCGTCAGCAGGAGCGCACAGCAACGGCAGTTCCTCTGGTGACAATGGATGGCATTGAGATCAAGGCTGATATTACCATCACGTTCCGCCTGGAGATGGGTGAGGAGTTACCCGGCAAAAGCAATCCTTATCCGTATGATGAGGAAGCGGTGCGACAGGCGGCTTACAATGAAACGATTTTGGCCGACGGCACGATATCCACCTGGGACAATGCGCCGTTGAATAGTGTTAAAACCAATCTGGCCAAGATTATCGCCAACTACCGCTTAGATGATTTGCTGCATACGCGGCAGGCCGATGATCCTTTCCTGGCGATTCGGAATGAGTTGGTGCATCAGGCACGGCCGTTTCTCTTCAACCAGGGCATTGAACTGCTTAGTTTACACATCAGCCGGTTAGACCTGCCCAGCGACGTCAGCGAACAGTACATCCAATATTGGCAAACGCATGGCGAAACCCAAATCCGCCTCCAACAGGCCGAAGGTGAAGCAATGGCCCTGGAAGAAATGGAAATAGCCCGTGCCGAAGCCGAAATGACCATGATTCAGGCCATTGTCGAAGGCGTCCAGCGGGCGCGCCGCATCAGCAATACCAACAACATGCACGAAATCATTGCCCTGCGGCTGGTCGAAGCGCTGGAAAAGATGGCTAAACAATCGCAGCAGTCGGCCGCATTGCCCATGTCCTTACTGCCCCAAATCGACGAAATGCGCCGCCTCCTCAAATCCGGCACTGTTCCGCCACCCGTTTTAGGCGATGAAAATCCTAAGCCATGACAAACAATCAAGATAACCAAGAAGCTATCGAGAAATCTGTAGGTTTATTGAGCGAGATTCTTGATCTGCTTTACCCCGATCCTAGCCCAGACATCATTACTTTGACTGATTTTAAATTACGTTACCGGTTAACGAAATTAGGGGAACCAGCAATAAGGGCGTTAGAACAGGCGCAACGCGTAAATCGGGCAATTGGTGATTTTGAAAACACTGGCTTATGTGAATTTCACATCGGCCTATTTTTCCTGAATTCGGGTGAGTGCCGAACTGCTGCACAACAATTTCAAACTGCACGCCAACAGTGGTCATTTGTCGATAAAACCGCTGCTGTGTGTTTATCCTATTTTGCTGAAGGATTAGCTCTTTACCACAGCTACTCTTATGAATCGGCTTTGGAACAATTCGGACGTGTAGAGCGAAATCTGACTCGGATCAAATATGAGCCTTCACCGATTAGTCGAGGAGAATATCTTGAAAAAATTAAAACATCCTTGAATGATGTTCAAAAAGAAACAAGAAAAATCTTGTGGAATAGAGATGCAGAGCCACCAGACATAGCAATTTGTGAAGGGTGTGTTTGGTATAAAGTCGAGGAAGTGAGCAATAACTCTCCGATCAACATCGAACTCGGGTCATGGCTGGTTGTAAACACACAAATTGCAGGACACAATTTTCAAGAGGAAGAGTTAGTCGTTATCTTGAAAAAGGATATAGATAAACCGGGAATTGTCTTGAAACCCTACGAATCTAAACAACCGTTTCCGCGGATCTATTTCCTTGCAAGCACACAATTTACAGGAAGATTTGTTCGAGATATTAATACTGGGAATGTAACATTGCTTTCCAATGAAGAGCTGATACCAATTCATTATAATGATGTTTTGGGTTTAATTGTTGGCTGGTATTCGCCGATTTCACCTTGAATAATTGGTTTTTGTTGTTGTTTTCAGAAGGTGTTCTTTATGTGGGATATTGACGACAAACGTGAACTCATGGAGTTCCTGTTAACATATTTCAATCTGACTGAGTTGAAAAATGTAGCATTCGCAATTGGAGTAAATTACGAATTGTTTCCCCATAATACCTTAGGCGATTTTGCTCGTGAACTCATAAGTTACTTAGAACGTAGACAAAGTCAATATTTATTACTGCAAGAAATACGAAGGTTACGACCAGACCATAATGATTTTGTGGCTAGGTTGATCGGGAAGGTGCCGCAAAAAGCTCCAATACAAAAAGTTCAGATCATTCTTCCCCAAGATAGCTTGGAAAATGCAAACGATGGTTTATCAGAAATAGCAAAATTGCTGGGGGTAGATATAAATGAAGTAGTATTGATTGGAGCCACTTTGGGAACAATACGATTACTTATTGGGTTCCCTTCAAAATACCTTAATATGCAACGAATAATCGAAAATAAGGCTCGGATTCGAGAGAATTTATCAGTGATCTCTCTTGTTGCATTTGAATCATTGGATTTATTAAGTCAACAAGCCTGGCGCTATGCTGCATTGAATTCATCGCCAAGGTTCAGTGAAGGGGATTTTCTGCCGACCATATCTTGGAAAGATGCTCTGGAGAGGGCACGATTCATATTAAGCAATGAAGACATTCCTTT
>JBNKZT010000443.1:0-4698 GCA_050301775.1 Promineifilaceae bacterium (SeqCode) | reverse complement strand
GCCTCCATTCACGCCCACCCCCGCAAAGACAGCGCCGCCGCCCGTGATGACACCAATATGGAAGTCCGCATTGACGGCCGTACCACCTGCGAAAAAGAAACCCGTGAACTAGGCATCCGCGTCGGTGACATCATCGCCTTCGACCCGCGCGTCGAACTATCCGACAGCGGCTTCATCCGTTCCCGCCACCTGGACGACAAAGCCTGCGTCGCCACCATCTACGGCGCAGTCGCCGCCCTGGCCGCCGCCGGACTCAAACCCAAACAAACCACCACCATCCACATCAGCAACTACGAAGAAGTCGGCCACGGCGCCGCCACCGGCTTCCCATCCGATTTAACCGATTTGCTCACCGTAGACATGGCCGTCGTTGCACCCAAGCAAGAATCCAACGAATACAGCGTCACCATCTGCGCCAAAGATTCCGGCGGCCCCTACCACCTGGGCTTCCGCCGCGAACTGGAAGCGTTGGCCGCAGCCAATGAGTTACGCCACGTCACCGATATTTACCCATTTTACGGCTCCGATGGCGAAGCATTCTGGCGCGCCGGTGGCAACGTCCGCGTCGGCCTCATCGGTCCCGGCGTCGATGCCTCACACCATTACGAACGCACCCATCGTGATGCCCTGGAAAATACAGCTAAACTCATTGCCGCCTATTTGTTGAGTTAAAATCTGACAATGTCTCATTTAACGAAACTACTAAGCCTGTTGCCTGAGCATGTCGAAGGCAATACGGGCTTCGACAAGCTCAGCCTCCGAGAAGCTTGTAGTTACCATTTAACAAAATAATGCTGGTATAGAGTCAGGGCCTGGGAGGCCCTTCTGCGGCAGCTTACCATAGTAGAGGGGCCTACCGTAAGAGGGGCTTACCATAGTAGAGGGGCCTCCCCGGGCCCCGGTTTTGGAAAATCCTGGTTGTGGCACAGCGAAAAATTCGCCACAGCACAAGAGGCTACAACCTCAAGAGAAGAGAAGATATGAAAACAAAAACGACTATTTTGACCTTAATTTTACTCCTATTCATTGCCACCGGCTGTGGTGGCAGCGAACCGGAACCAACCGCAACGCCAATCCCCCCCACCGCCGCCCCGGTCAGGGAAGCCGTCACCGGCACGGCCAATGTAGAAAGCATCCAAATTTTGCTACTGGAATCCTTTCCAGTGCAGGTCAACGCCCGAATGCGCGGCGTCCTGCCCGACGGCTGCACCACCATTGACCAGATCACAACCGACAAATCGGGCAATAATTTCACCATTACCATGACCACCTTCCGCCCGGCCGATGCTGTCTGCACCGAAGCCGTTGTGCCCTTTGATGAAGTAGTCGCGCTGGACGTGTTGGGATTGGATGCCGGGGCCTACAACGTGACCGCCAACGGCGTCAGTGGATCCTTTACACTGGACGTTGACAACCGGATAGCTGAAGAAGTAATCGTCACCGAAACGCCGGAACCAATCGATCCTAATTCGGCCAGCATCAGCGGCGTTGTCTGGCACGATTTGTGCGCCGTTGCTGCTGGCGCTGAAGAAGGCCAACTGATTCCGTCGGAAGGCTGTATCGCTGCCGCCGATGGCACATCATTCCAGGCTAATGGTCTGGTCGAAGACAGCGAACCGGGCCTGGAAGATGTCGTCGTTACGCTAGGTGAAGGGGAATGTCCAGCGGATGGCTTGGAAACGGCCGTAACCGATGCCGTCGGTAATTTCGCTTTTACTGATCTGGCGGCTGGCATTTACTGCGTCTCCATTGACGCCTTGAGTGAACCCAACGACGCTGTTCTGCTGCCCGGCGGCTGGACACTGCCCCAATCGGGTGAAGCGCTGGCCACCATCACTGTGGAACCTGGCAAAACTGTCAGCGGCGTCAATTTTGGCTGGGACTACGAGTTCCTGCCCCTGGCCGAAGTGGACCAGACCACCTGTACCCGCAGCATCGGCTTTGAGGAAGATTTGACCGTGCCCGACGACACCGAATTCAGCCCCGGCGAGGAGTTCGTTAAAAGCTGGCGGCTGCGCAACACCGGCACCTGCCCCTGGATTGATGGCTACAGCCTCGTCTTTGTTAACGGCGACCAGATGGGTTCGCCAGAAACGCAGCCGCTGCCCAAAGTCGTCGCCCCCGGCCAGACAGTTGACGTTTCGGTCACGCTGACTGCGCCGGAAGAACTGGGCGAATATTTGGGTCGCTGGCAAATCAGCGACGCCAACGGCGAGTTATTCGGCGTCGGCGGCTTCATCGAGGAAACGATTTACACGCGCATCATCGTGGCCGTTCCTGGACCAACACCCGAACCGAATTCAGCGGTAATTGGCGGCGTGATTTGGGAAGACATTTGCTTTATCCAAAATGACGGCACGCCCTCGCGCGGCTGTATCGAGACAGAAGAGGGCAGCGGCTTCTACATCGCCGATGGTTCGCTCAACTTCAACGAAGGCCGTCTAAGCGACATCGTGGTTAGCCTGAGCGCCGGCGCCTGCCCCGAAGATGGGGTGATTCCGGCGTCGAGTGTAATTGCCACGGCCGTTACCGGTCCCGACGGCATTTATCGATTTGAAGGGTTGGATGAAGGGCTGTACTGCGTCTCGGTGGACGCGTTTAGCGATGACAACCTCAACCTGCTCATCCCCGGCGACTGGACCTGGCCTTTCCGAGGTGTGGGCTTAATCGGCATTAATCTGGATGCTGGCGAAGAGTTTCTGGATGTGGACTTTGGCTGGCAGTTTAAGTAGCAGCGCTGAAGTTTGAAGGATGAATGAGGAACGGCCGTTTCCGGGTGGGAACGGCCGTTTTTAATTCAGGAGCCGTCTATTAACTGGCAAAACTTGTTCCGCTTATTTGGCTATCCCATCGTTGCCCTGGGCATCGGTTTGGAAAGCATGGGCATCCCCTCCCCAGGCGAAACGATCCTGCTCATTGCCGCCGCGGCTGCGGCAGCCGGAACTGGCCAGATTGTGTGGGTCATCATTGCCGCAGCGGCCGGGGCCGTGATTGGCGATAACATCGCCTTTTACCTGGGAAGGCGGCATGGGAGAGCCATCTTGCGGCGGTTTGCCCACCTCGGTGAAGAAAGATTGGTTCGCAGTGAAGCCTTTTTTACCAGGCACGGTCCCAAAACTATCTTTATCGCCCGTTTTATCCCCGTCGTGCGCAGCGTCTCAGCTTACCTGGCCGGGATCAACCAGATGTCGCCGCGCACGTTTGCCATCTATAATTTGGCCGGCGGCCTGACCTGGGCTGCCGTCATTGGCAGTCTGGGCTACATCTTTGGCAAAAATCTACCTCTTTTAGAAGCAGGTCTGCGCCAGGCGGGCGGCGTATTAGCCGCCGTGCTGGTAGTTGGCGCTTTTGTGCTGTGGCTCAACCATCGCTGGCGGCAAAGCGAACGAAACTTTCAATCGGGTCGAATCGGTGTCACACTATCCTGGCTGCAAGCGCTGCGGCAGCGGTTGGTCCACGAAGGGCGACGCGGGCTGCTCCTGTATGGCTTGCTCTTGATAGTCAGCGGCTGGGCCAGCGGCGTCCTGCTCGATGATTGGGTGCAAAATGAACCGGAACTTTACCGGCGCGATCGACTGGCCACGCAATGGCTGCAAATTGGCGCGGAAGAAGTGCCCGATTGGGTGGAAGGAATCGCTTTTGTCGGGGATGTGCGAGTGTTAGCCGGGATTGCCGGATTAACGGCCGTATGGCTATGGCGGCAAAAACGGCGTCGTTTGAGCCTTTTATCGATCCTGAATCTGGCCGGGGCGTTGGCGCTGGGTTGGGGATTACAGGTGTGGTTGAAACGGCCGTTGCCCCCTGCCCCGGAACCGCTTTGGCAGTTGACGGCCTATGCTTTTCCCCATCTTTCCAGCCTGCTGGCAGCAGCCGTTTTGGGTTGGCTGGCCTTCGTGTGGGGCCGCCAACACAGTTGGTCAAGCCAGGTAAACGCGGGAACGGCCGCTGCCTTTATCACGGTCAGTATCAGCATCACCGGTCTGTATCTGGCCCAGGCCCACCTGAGTGACGTGTTAGCCGGGTTGTCGATGGGCCTGTTGTGGCTGGGAATCCCGCTGGCCCTGGCTCACACAGAATTGGGCGATTACGGCCGTCGCCTAAAAGACAAAACGAACACGATGTCTTCACACGGCCGGCTGCTGCTTCTGGCTGCCTTGACCATTCCGGTCATCATTTTGACATTTACCCATCCCCCCATTGCCCAGGACCCCAGCTATCACAACTTTGCCGACAAACGTCTGCTTTGGGGCGTTCCCAATTTCTATAATGTTGTCTCCAACGCTGCCTTTTTAGCCGCCGGTCTGTTGGGATTGTACTTTTTACGGCGGCAGCATCGGACCGGCCAGCCACCTGCTTTTGTGACGGCTTTGGAGAGACGACCGTATCTCATCTTTTTCATCGCTGTGGCCATCACCTGTTTCGGTTCCGCCTACTACCACCTCGATCCCAACAACACCCATCTGGTCTGGGATCGCCTGCCCATGTCCTTCGGCTTTATGTCCATGTTTGCAGCCATCATCATGGAACGCATTGATCGCGATGCCGGACTGCGTCTGTTGACGCCGCTGGTTATTTTGGGCATTGCCAGTGTTATTTACTGGTATTGGGGCAGCCTCAAAGGCGGCGGCGACCTGCGTTTGTACGTCGATGTCCAGTTTTATCCGATGATGGCCATCCCTTTGATTGCCTACTTGTTTC
>JBNKZT010000442.1:0-4734 GCA_050301775.1 Promineifilaceae bacterium (SeqCode) | reverse complement strand
GCGGGCAGATCATTCGCCGCCTGGAGGGGGGCCATACCTATGGCTTGCAGGACGCGGTCTTCAGCCCCGACGGCAGCGCCATCCTGTCCAGCGAATACAGCCTGGGCGGCCTGGGTGCCGAATATGGCAGCCCCCTGATTTTGTGGGATGTGGCCAGCGGTGCAATCATCCATCGTTTTCCGGCGCCCAACGATATTTCCCACAATGTGGCATTTAGTCCTGACGGCCGTACCGCACTTTCCACCACGGTTCATCGAATCTTCCTCTGGGATTTACAAACCGGGGAGCAGTTACGAATCTTTGAAGGGCACAATACGATCGTGCGCGATGTAGCTTTCAGTCCCGATGGCCGCCGCTTCATTTCCACCGATTTCAAGGGCAGTGTGATTCTATGGGATACAGAATCCGGGCAGCCTATCGCTCATTTTAAGCAAAACGATATGGCCTTTGCCGCCTTTCTGCCCGACGGCCGCACGGCGCTGTCTGGTTCGGTGGATGGCAGCCTGGTCTTGTGGGACCTCTTTCGCGCCGATGAGGTGCGGCGGTTTGAAGGACATCAGGGAGGCATTGACGATCTGGCTATATCGCCCGACGGCAAACAGGTTCTTTCGGCTGGGGGCAGTGATTTTCGATTCAACATCCCCGGTGTGGACAACAGCCTGCGCCTGTGGGACATCGAAACGGGGGAGCAGCTGCAAATCTTTGAGGGTCATACCGACATTCTGGCCGCCGCAGAAATCAGCCCTGACGGCCGCCAGGCGCTTTCCGTCGCCTACGATCGCACGATGCGCCTGTGGAACCTGGCCAGCGGGGCCGAAATCCGCCGGTTTGACTTTCCCGATTTCCTCTGGGATGTCGCTTTTCACCCGGACGGGAAACGGTCATTGGTGGCGACCAGCGAGCCATCCATCGTGTTATGGGACCTGGAGACGGGTGAAATCTTGCGTCATTATATTGGTCATAACGCTGAAGTCTGGTCAGTGGCTTTCAGTCCTGATGGCCAGACTGTGCTTTGCGGCAGCGATGACGGCACTGTGATTTTGTGGGATGTGGAAAGCGGCGCGCAAATCCGCCGTTTTGAGACGGATGATCCCAGCCCGGTGCACAGCGTGGTTTACAGTCCCGATGGTCGCTATGTGCTGGGCGGGCAGGAAGATGAGCGGATTATCGTGTGGGACATCGCAACCGGGGAAATCGTGCGTATTTTCACCGAGAATCACGGGATCATCGATCTGGGCATGGTCGATATGGGGGCGGACGAGCGAACGGTCGTCTCTTCAAGCTGGGATGGAGAGGTGTTGGTGTGGGACCTGCCGACCGGCCAGGTGCTGCACCGCTTTGCCAGCCGGGCCAATTTGCCCACCTATCCGGCGATTACGCCGGACGGCCGTTACGTTTTGGCCGGTTCGCAGGACTTTACGATTACGATGTGGCGGCTGGAAACGCTCAGCCTGGATGAATTGCGGGAGTGGATTCAGGCCAACCGGGTGGTGCGCCAGTTAACCTGCCCGGAGCGGGAATTGTATGGGGTGGAGCCGTTGTGTGAGGGGGGAACTGGTGAGTTCTCTATTCCAGTGCCAGCGACGACTCAATTGGAAATCCCGTAAGGCAGTGTGCTGTTATAGTAAGACAGAATCGAACGGCCATTTTGGCTAGGATTCCATTAAGCTGACCGATACAAAAAGCGATATAAACGCGCTTGCCTCCTTAATATTTCCTTCTCAACCCTTATAATTGAAAAATGATAGAGGTTATCGAAAAGAACTAAACTCTCGCTGTGTGCAACCATTTTGGGAGCAGGCAAATTCTGCCTTTTCTGAGGTAAGATTGAAGACAGGGGATTTATTATCACCAATAGGAGGTACAAACAATGGCAGATGACAAAGGATTGACAACAGCTGAAGCAACGGAAGAAGGGAGGAATTTATCCAATGACCCTGTGGCGACAGGGTTTTCATACTGTTCATTACCCCAGGTAATAGTGCGAGAGTTTGGCCCTGATGTGGCACCGCCGCGGCAGGCTCTTATTCAGCTTTTTGGGAAAAAGTGGGTCAATGGCACAATACTCCGTTACTATTTCTTTGACCAAGATTCGGATGGAGAGTTTGTGCAATTTTCTAATGGTTCGCGCGAGTGGCGTAGCTGGGTCGGCCCTGATGAGCAGCAGGAAGTTGTGCGCCAGGGATTTCGGACGTGGGAGGTTGTAGGGATTGGCCTAGAATTTAAGGAGGTTCAGTCTCGGAATGAGGCTGAGATTCGCATTGGTTTTATGCAGGGCGATGGATCGTGGTCATATATCGGCCGTGATCTGATCGATCTGAATCTGAGTGTAAATGAGCGAACAATGAACTTTGGATGGGATCTGACTCGGCGACCGGAAGAGATTGACACTGCTATTCATGAGATCGGACATACCCTGGGCTTTCCTCATGAACACCAAAATCCGAACGCAGGTATTGTCTGGGATGAGGAGGTTGTCTACCGGACGCTGGCTCAACCACCCAATAATTGGGACCGGAACAAAACATTCTATAACATAATTCGAAAAATTCCAGCGGATACGGTGCAAGGCTCAAACTGGGATCCTGACTCTATCATGCATTATCCCTTCCCGTCTGGCCTGATTCTGGAACCGGCTAAATATAAAGCCGGTCTCAGTCCGGCCGGCGGTTTATCAAAAAGAGACCGTACCTGGGTACGTACTTTTTACCCGCCAATTCGAGGACGAAACCAGGAACTGAAGCTGTTCAAACCCGTGTTTCTTGACATCGAGCCGGGCGCTCAAAAAAACCTTGTTATTAATCCGGATTCCATCCGTCGGTACACAGTCCAGACCTTCGGGATATCGGACACTGTAATGGTGCTATTTGAGAACATAGGCGGCGAACTGCGTTACCTTACAGGCGATGATGATAGCGGGACTACGAACAACGCCAAAATCAATGTAAAGCTGTTCCGTGGACGGGAATACATCTTGCGTGTCCGCCTCTACTACAGCGGTGGCGCTGGTAAGACTGCCGTAATGATGTGGTAACCGCTCGTGTTCTGCTTATAACGAGTAGCTCACTTATTTTTTCATATCCCGAACGGCTAATACCTAGTTCGGCCTCGCGGGCGGACTCCGCAGGAGAAGTCCTATGCCACCTGACAATAAGGCACTTGAAGAAAAGCGCCGCTGGCTGGAGCAAGTTGCTCGCAACGCAGTAGCAGGGCTTGGCGAGAATGAAGCGGAAAAGCTGATCTCCGCTTTTGCGCGGCTATCTCCGCCTGAGTCCGAGAGCCCCAAAATAGACTGGATAACGATTAGTAGTGGTTTCAGACCAGAGGCTATCTCTCGTAAGCCCGGAAACATCTTGTTGAATTGGAGAAAGCTTATCGATCTCGTGCCTGACACCGCACTCGCCGGAATCGGTGCTGCTACTGCCACTACCGCAGCTCAGCCGTGGGTCATTCCTTTGGCTGCGCTCTATGTTTGGAACAAGGTCTGGCGAGGAACGGAGGAGAACTTGACCGACGTAGAAGCGTGTATTCTTCTCGCGTTGTGGAGGAACAGGAACTCGGAAAACAAAGTCAAGGAGGATGACGGATTCATGCACACAAATGCGCTGCGAAACAGCGTCCAACAACCGGCAATCTCGCTTGGCGACTACACCAATGCGCTCACCCGTCTTGCGCGGCTTGAGTGCGTTGAGATCGAAGACGGGGTCGTATGGCTTCGGGAATGGATTCGCGTCAAATACTGAGGCGGGCTGCGTGCATAGCAAGGCCGAACAAGAGTTTGCAGCCGACGCCTTACAGCCTGCGCTGCGCTCCGGCTTCCAGGCGCGGCCGAAACTTAGCGATGTCGTTAACCTCTGCCAGTCACTAAATCAAATAGCGACTCAGAGGAGCGACAGACAGGGCGATTAGAATTGACTCACTATTGTCAAGGGAGGAATTAAATGTCCAATCCATGCCGCCCAGGAAGGTGGGAGATACAGCTCAAGGAGCTTAGAGTTATCACTCCTGAAGATGGTGGGGGAGATGAGCCGTATCTGGTATTGATAGGTTTTAGGTCAACGTTCGACACGCCGGGATCTACTAAGGTTTTATGGAGTGGGGTTTTGAGGGAACTGGGGGGTAGTGTAAAGTCTGGCCAATTGGTAAGGATCCCTCGTGATGTAGGAGTGGTCCAGTTGGGAGAAGTGGATCCAGCAGATGGGGTTACCGTAGTAGGCGGCTTAGTGCTCGCGTTTGAATCTGATGCAACACCTTGGAATCGTATTAGGGCTCTCATTAACAAGCTAATGGGCAAGCTAAAGGATGATCTAGATCAAAATATTGAGAATGGCTCACTTTTGGCCTTTATTGAAAACCCAGATGCAGCTAACGAAATGGTCAAACGCATTAAAACGTCAATGGAACTCAACTTGTTGCAAATGCTGTATCTGTGGGATGTTTCCTGGTCTGATCGTGACGAACTAATCGGTGTTCAAACTCTCGTCTATCTGGAAGGGCCAGGTCTCGACTGGTTAAACATGGGAGACTACTCACTTCTTAGCGAGCAAATTTATGATTTGGGAACTAACCCGATCTGCTTTGACAATGATGATGCCATTTATGCTGTATCGGGTCGTATGACCAGCACGGTCCTTCGCGCTGGTCAATTAGTTGAGCCCACTGGGGGTACAAATTGGTGGGGTAGCGTAGATCTGAGTGTTGAGCTATGCCCCCGTGGTCATCATATCAACCACG